>JASIAN010000241.1 GCA_030042035.1 Alphaproteobacteria bacterium
CAGCATGAAGGACAGCCAGCGGCAGTATTTCGCCCAGTGGATCGAAACCAATGGCGGCCGCTTCGACGCGCTGCTGGCGGTGATGCGCCAGGAGATCGCGGCGTCGCGTCAGGGAGCGATCTGACCCAATGTCCGTGCCAACCCAATGAGCGGATCGTGCCGATGATCGGCGGCAACAGAGTGCAGCGCTGGTCGCCGCGGCGCGACATCCTCTGGGTGCTGGCGCTCAAGGCGGCGCTGCTGCTGCTGCTCTATGTCGTCTGCGTCGCGCCGCTGCAGCGCGACACGGTGACGCCCGCGCGGGTCGCCGCCGCCTTCTTCCTCGCCGCGCCATCGCATTGAGGCCGTGATCATGCCGTCCATCGATGTCGTCGATCTGTCGCGCCTGCAATTCGCGCTGACCGCGCTCTACCACTTTCTGTTTGTGCCGCTGACGCTCGGTCTGTCGCTGCTGTTGGCGATCATGGAGAGCGTTTTTGTCATGACCGGGCGTCCGGTCTGGCGCGAGATGGTCAAGTTCTGGGGAACGCTGTTCGGCATCAATGTTGCGATGGGCGTGGCGACCGGCATCACGATGGAGTTCCAGTTCGGCACAAACTGGGCCTATTACTCGCATTATGTCGGCGACATTTTCGGCGCGCCGCTGGCGATTGAAGGCTTGATGGCGTTTTTCCTGGAAGCGACATTTATCGGCTTGTTCTTTTTTGGTTGGGACCGGCTCAGCAGCCTCGGGCACTTGATTGTCACGTGGCTGGTCGCGATCGGCAGCAACCTGTCGGCGCTGTGGATCCTGATCGCCAATGCCTGGATGCAGCATCCGGTCGGCGCGCATTTCGACCCGGCGACGATGCGGATGGAGCTGAGTTCGTTCTACAAGGTCGTGTTCAACCCGGTCGCGCAGGCGAAAATCGTGCACACGGTCAGCGCCGGCTACGTCGTCGGCTCGATGTTCGTCATGTCGATCTCGGCGCTCTATCTGCTGCGCGGCCGCCATCGCGAGCTCGCGAAGCGCTCGCTGACTGTCGCCGCCAGTTTCGGCCTGGCGTCGGCCCTGTCGGTCGTCGTGCTCGGCGACGAGAGCGGCTACATGGCCGGCCTCAATCAGCAAATGAAGATCGCGGCGATCGAGGCGATGTGGCAGACGGAGAAGCCGCCGGCGAGCTTCACGGTATTCGGCCTGCCCGATGCGAAGACCGAAACGACGCATTTCGCGATCCGCGTGCCATGGGTGCTGGGTCTCATTGCGACTCGCTCGCTCGATACGCCCATCCCCGGGATCAAGCAGCTCGTCGCGGCCGCCGAGCAGCACATCAAAAGCGGCCTCGTCGGCTATGGCGACTTGGTGAAACTTCGCGCGGCGCACGCGACGACCGTGCCGCCCGATATGCGCGGACCGCTCGGCGACCTCGGCTACGCGCTGCTGCTGAAGCGCATCCGGCCGGACATCGAGCATGCGACTCCAGCGCAGATTGACGCGGCGGCGCTCTCCACCGTGCCCGATGTGCCGGTGCTGTTCTGGGCGTTCCGTGTCATGGTCGGTTTCGGCTTCTACTTCATCCTGCTGTTCGCGATCGCGTTTTATCTGGCAAGCCGGCGCATGCTCGACCAAAGGTGGTTTCTGCGCCTCGCGCTATGGAGCCTGCCGTTGCCGTGGCTGGCTGCGGAACTCGGCTGGATCGTCGCCGAATACGGCCGCCAGCCGTGGATCATCGACGGCGTGCTGCCGACCTTTCTCGGCGCCTCGACCGAGCCGGTCGCCGATCTCTGGTTCAGCCTTTTCGGCTTCGTCTTGTTCTACAGCACGCTGGCGGTCGTCGATGTGTATCTGATGGTGAAGTATGTGCGGCTCGGACCGCCGCCGGAGGCGCCCGGCGCCCCGCTGCGGGCGGCGCTCGCTGCTGACGGCAACTGAGGAGGCGCCGATGCTGCCGATCGATTACGCGACGCTGCGCCTCTTGTGGTGGGCATTTCTCGGCATCCTGTTGATCGGGTTTGCCGTGACCGACGGCTTCGATCTCGGCGCCGCGATCCTGGCGCCCTTTGTCGCCCGCAACGACACCGAGCGGCGCATCGTGCTCAACGCGATCGGGCCGGTGTGGGAAGGCAATCAGGTGTGGTTCATCCTCGGCGGCGGCGCCGCCTTTGCCGCCTGGCCGCCGCTCTACGCGGTGTCGTTCTCCGGCTTCTACCTCGCAATGTTCCTCGTGCTGGCGGCGCTGATCCTGCGGCCGGTGGCGATCGCGTTCCGCGGCAAGCTCGAGGCGGCCGGTTGGCGCCGCGCATGGGACTGGGCGTTTTTTGTGTCGGGCCTGGTGCCGGCGCTGATCTTCGGCGTCGCGTTCGGCAATTTGTTTCTTGGCGTGCCGTTCCGTTTCGATGACACGCTGCGCGTCAGCTACGAAGGCGGGCTGTTCGGCCTGCTAAATCCGTGGGCGCTATTGTGCGGCGTCGTCAGCGTCGCGATGCTGACGATGCACGGCGCAAGCTGGCTCGCGCTGAAAAGCGACGACGCGGTTGCGCAGCGGTCCCGTTCCGTCGCCCGGTGGGCTGCGATCGTGCTGATCGTACTGTTCACCGTGGCCGGGTTGTGGCTCGCGTATGCGGTTCCCGGCTATGTGATTCACGGCGCCGTCAACACCGACGCGCCCTCCAATCCGCTCAACAAAACGGTCGTGCGCGAGGCCGGCGCCTGGCTGCGGCATTACGGCAACCATCCGTGGCTGGCCGCGGTGCCGGGCCTCACCTATCTCGGCGCCGCCGCGGTGGCAATCCTGGCGCGCGGCAAGGAGAAGCTCGCCGCGTTTCTCGCCAGCGCCGTCGCGGTTGCCGCCATCGTCGCGACCGCCGGGATCAGCCTGTTTCCGTTCCTCTTGCCGTCCTCGCTCGACCCGAACAGCAGTCTCACCGTATGGGACGCGTCGAGCAGCCAGGCGACGCTCGGGATCATGCTGGTCGCGACGCTGATCTTCCTGCCGATCATCATCGCCTACACGGGCTTTGTGTTCCGCGTCATGCGCGGTCCCGTCACCGGCGCCGCGATCGAACAGCGGCGTCACGAGCTTTACTGAAGGCGTCACGAGCTTTACTGAAGGAGTCGTGCGGCGATGTGGTATTTCTCGTGGGTGCTCGGCCTCGGCCTCGCCTGTGCGTTTGCGATCCTCAACGCGATGTGGCTCGAATTGCAGGAAGACGACGGTCGTCAGGCCCCCTCGTTGGGATCGGGGTAGAGGTCGCCGACAATGCCGGTGACGCCGGGCCGCGACATCGCGAGCGAATAGCGGCCGTCGCGGTCGCGCGCGAGGCGGCCGTCCTGTCGCAGCCGATCAAGCGCCGCGGCGACCTCGCGCCCATCGTCACTACCGACCCCGGCAACGATATCGGCATAAAACATCGGCCCCTGCGCCAGCGCCGCCTCGACCGACTGAAAGCGCGCCGGACCCTTGAAGACTTTCGCGGCTGCCCGCGTCAGCGGGATGTCGCCGGCGCGGCCCAAGGGCTTCGTACAATCGAACCCGGCCTTGGCGCCGGTGCGCCGGCCTTGCAGCGAGGGGTCCATCGTCATGCCGAGCATGCCGTCGAGCACGACGAGGTCTTCGTCGGCCTGAAACCGCGTGCCGAGCGCCCAGGCGACCTGGCCCTCGTCGCGGATATCGATATCGTCGTCAAACACAAAGATGTGCTTCACCGGCCGCAGCGCGCCGAACAGCGTCAGGATCGCCTGCCGCGCCTCGCCCGGCGCGCGCTGGCGCAGCGCGACGCGCAGATTGTTGGCGCCGCCCGAGCGCGTGCACAGATGTGCCGCGACCGGGTCGCGCCCGCTCGCCCGCAGAATGCGCAAGGCCTCGGCCTCGGTGCGCAAGGCGCTGATATTGGCGCTGTCGGTCTGGTCAAGCACGTGGGCCGAGCCGTGCAGCAGCGTCAGGTGCATGACATCGCGGCGCAGCGTGATCGCGGTGCAATGAAACACCGGATCCATGTGGATCGCGCCGTAATAACCCATGTATTCGCCGTAGGGCCCCTCCGGCTCGACATAGCCGCGCTCATCAAGATAGCCTTCGAGCGTCATCTCGGCGTCGGCGGGAACGAGAATGTCGTTGGTCAGACTTTTGACGACGGCGGCGGGTTCGCCGCGCAGCTGGGCGATGAGTGCCAGTTCGTCGTCGCCCTGGCGCATCGTCGCCGCGATGAAGTCCAAGGGATGGGCGCCGACCGTGAACGTGATCGGCAGCCTCTCGCCGCGCGCGACGCAGGCATGGTAGATGCGCTTCAGATCGGAGGGCGCGGTGACATTGGTGCCGCATTCGCTGCGGTTGCGCAGGCTGAGGCGCCGGCAGCCGACATTGCGCCGCCCGGTCGCCGGATCGACCGTGAAATCCATCGCCGACGAGATGTAGCAGCTGCCGTCGAAGGCATGCTGCGGGTGAAACGGCAGCCGGGTCAGGTCGATGTCGCCGCCGGTCAGCACGACTTCGTGCACCGGCGCGTCGGCGGAGGGGATTTCGACGACGCTCTGCGGCTCGGCGAGGCGGCGGTAATAGGCATCGTAGAGCCCCTCCTCCGTCGTGCCGAACGCGGCGGCGAGGCGGCTGCGGCTGCCCGCGGTTTTGGCCACGATCTCGGCGCGCTCCGGCCCGGCCTGCTTGAACAAAACCGCCTTGTTCGTGGCTTCGATGATCGGGCTGAGACCAGTGAGCGGCAGCGCCTCTTCATGCACGTCGACCTCAGCCAGTTCGATGAGGCGCTCAACAAACCGGCGCAGGCGGAACTTTTCGGTATCAATCGCGGAGGTGCCGCGGGCCATGGCATTCCTGCCCCTCAAAATTTGCTGCAGAATAGCGCGGGCAAACGCGAATGACCAATCGCGACGGCACGCCGCATGAGCAAATCGCGCCATTCGCGGCCGACGACGTGCGGGGCTTTCTGCATCGGCCCGAACGCGCGGCGCGCGGTGGGCTGGTGCTGACGCACGGCGCCGGCGGCAACAGCAACGCGCCGCTGCTCGTCGCTGCCGCCACAGCGTTTGCGGCAGCCGGTCTCGCGGTGCTGCGCTGCGACCTGCCGTTTCGCCAAAAACGTCCGAAGGGACCGCCGTCACCCGGCGCCGCCGCCGCCGACCGTGCCGGCTTGCGCGCCGCCGTTCTCGCGCTGCGCGCCATTGTGCCGCGCGCGATCCTGCTCGGCGGCCAGTCCTACGGCGGGCGGCAGGCGACAATGTTGGCGGCCGACGAACCCGGCCTCGTCGCCGGCCTTCTGTTGTTCTCCTACCCGCTGCACCCGCCGGGCCGGCCGGACCAGCTGCGCGCCGCCCATTTCCCACGCCTCACGGTGCCGTGTGTGTTCGTACAGGGCGGCGCCGATTCATTCGGCACGCCGGCCGAACTGCGCCCTGCGCTCGCCGCGATCCCGGCCCCGATGCAGCTGATCGACATCGTCGGCGCCGGCCACGACCTGAAACGCGGCCGCTTTGACCTGGCGCCGGTCGTCGCGGCTGGGTTGCGCCTGCTCGGCGCTTGAGCGGGCTGGACGCCGACCCGCGCGTGGGACCACATTGCGTCAATCGATCGAAAGGGAGGAGACCATGCCCGTTGCCACAATTCGCGGCGTAGAACTCACTTACGAAGTGCTCGGCGAACGCGGGCCATTCGTCGCGCTGCAGCCGGGCGGCAGGCGCGCCGGCGCGGCGCTGCGTTCGCTCGCGGCGAAGATTGCCGAAGCCGGTTATCGCGTCATCATCTACGACCGGCGCAACACCGGCGCCTCCGCAATCGCGATCGACGGCGCCAGCGAGAACGAGGAATGGGCCGAGGATTTGCACGCGCTATTGGCGCAGATCGACGCGCTGCCCGCCTTTGTCGGCGGCAGCTCCTCGGGATGCCGG
>JASIAN010000003.1 GCA_030042035.1 Alphaproteobacteria bacterium
CATCACAGGCAGGCCGCGCGCAATTTCTCAAAGGCGCGGGCGCGGTGGCTGATCCGGTGCTTCAGTACCGGGTCCATCTCGCCGAAGGTTTCGCGGTAGCCATCGGGCACGAAAATCGGGTCATAGCCGAAGCCGCGCGCGCCACGCGGCGGGAATTCGAGATGGCCGTGCGCCTCGCCGCGATAGAGCGCCTCGTCGCCGTCGGGCCATGCCAACGCCAGCACCGCGACAAAATAGGCGCGGCGATCACCCTCGCCCAATTCGGTTTCGACGCGTGCCATCGCCGCGCGAAAGTCCTTCGCCGGGCCGGCCCAGCGCGCCGAATAGATGCCCGGCGCGCCGCTCAATGCCGGCACGACAAGACCGGAATCGTCGGCCAGCGCAACAAGGCCGCTTTCGGCCGCCGCGAGCCGCGCCTTCAGCGCCGCATTGTCTTCGAACGTTGCGCCGGTCTCCTCCGGCTCGGCAAGGCCGAGCGCAGCGGCGCCGGCCGTCGCAATGCCGAAGGGCGCCAGCAATTCTTCGATCTCGGCGAGCTTGCCGGGATTGTGGCTGGCGACGACGAGCGGCTTTTCGCGCATCCGCTCGCGCAACTTAAAGCTGAGCGATGTCAAAGCCGTCACGTGCAAATCCAGGTCCGATTCAGGACCCTCTCCTTGCGGTTGTCGTAGCGCCAGTCCCGTGCCGCGCCGCGCTTCGAGTGGAACAAATAAGGCACGCGTTGCCGCTATTCAACTCCGTGCGTGCGTCAGCCGAGACCGAGCGCGGCGCGCTGCGTCCGCGTCAATTCGGCGGCGCCGGCGCGCGCCAGCGCCAGCATGTGCGCAAAGCTCTGCTCGTCAAACGGCGCGCCCTCGGCGGTTGCCTGGATTTCGACGATGCCGCCCCTGCCGGTCAGCACGAAATTGGCATCGGTTTCGGCCGCGGAATCCTCGGCGTAATCGAGGTCGAGCACCGCGGCGCCGTCGCAGATGCCGCAGGAGACCGCCGCGACGCTATCGGCGAGCGGCAACGCGGGCAGGAGGCCGGCGGCGACGAATTTCGCCAGCGCCTGATGCAGTGCGACATAGCTGCCGGTGATCGCGGCGGTGCGGGTGCCGCCATCGGCCTGCAGCACGTCGCAATCGATGCGGATCTGCCGCTCGCCGAGGGCCGCGAGGTCGGTCACGGCGCGCAGCGAGCGGCCGATCAGCCGCTGGATTTCCTGGGTGCGGCCGCTCTGCCGGCCGCGCGCGGCTTCGCGGTCGGTGCGGGTGTGGGTCGAGCGCGGCAGCATGCCATACTCGGCCGTGACCCAGCCGCGCCCGGTGTTGCGCAGAAACGGCGGCACGCGCTCCTCGATCGTCGCGGTGCACAGGACGTGCGTGTCGCCGAAGCGCGCGAGGCACGAGCCTTCAGCATATTTCGCGACGCCCGGTTCGAGGCTGACCGGGCGAAGCTGGTCGGGAGCGCGGCCGCTCGGGCGCATTCACCACTCCTACACAAGCGTCATGGCCGGGCTTGACCCGGCCATCCGTGGACCCCGGGGTCAAGCCCGGGGGTGACGGCTAGAGGTCGTCGAATAGGCTGATCTGGCCTTCGGCGGACCGCTTACGGCGCACCAGCCGGCGTGAGCCGCCGGCGATGACGCCGACCTTGCCGTCATAAAATTCGAGTTCCAACGCCGCGTTCGGCCGCACGCTCTGCGCCTCGGTCACGACGCGCTCGCCGGCCGCGATTTCGCGCACGACGACATAGCCGCGCGCCAACAGACTCTCGTGGCGCTCGGAATGGGTCGCGAGGCGCCCGGCGAAATTGTCGGCCGACAGGCGTTTCTGCTCGATGAGACGGGCCATCGCGGCAGCAGCGCGGCCGCGAACCTCAGTGAGCCTGTCGCGGCCGCGCGCCACCTCGGCCGCGAGCGCCGCGGGCCGTAACCCGGCCGCCGCCAGCTCGATCCGCGTCTTGGCCGCGGCAAGGCTTGCGCCGATCGCCAGCCGCAGCCGCTCGTTCTTGTCGTCGAGGCGCTGCGCCGCGGCGCCGAGCAGGTCCGCGGGGTCGGGCAGGCCACGCGCCAAGCCATCGAGCCGCAGGCGCTGTTCGGCGAAGAGACGCGCGAGGCCGGCCGAAAGGCGCGCGTCGCTGCCGCCCAATGCCGCAATGAGCTCGAGCCGCACCGGCACCGCCATCTCCGCGGCGGCGGTCGGGGTCGGCGCGCGCAAATCAGCAGCATGGTCGATCAGCGTCGTGTCGGTCTCGTGCCCGACCGCTGAAATCAGCGGGATCGCCGAGGCAGCGGCGGCGCGCACGACGATCTCCTCGTTGAACGCCATCAGGTCTTCGAGGCTGCCGCCGCCGCGGGCGACGATCAATATGTCGGGGCGCGGCACCGGCCCGCCCGGCGTCAGGCGGTTGAAGCCGGCGATCGCGGCTGCCACCTGCGCCGCCGCGCCCTCGCCCTGCACCGCCACCGGCCACAACAGCACCCGCCGCGGGAAGCGGTCGGCGAGCCGGTGCAGGATGTCGCGAATGACGGCGCCCGAGGGCGAGGTCACCACCCCGATCACCTCGGGCAGGAACGGCAGTTTCTGTTTGCGCTCGGCGGCGAAGAGACCCTCGGCCGCCAGCCGCCGCCGCCGCTCTTCGAGCAGTTTCAGCAGCGCGCCGATGCCGGCGAGTTCGATCGTGTCGATGATCAGCTGGTATTTCGAGCGGCCCGGGTAGGTGGTCAGACGCCCGGTGCAGACCACCTCCATGCCGTCCTCGGGCTTCACCGGCAATCGAATCGCGGTGGTGCGCCAACACACCGCATCGATGACCGCCTCGGCATCCTTGAGGCTCAGATAGCAGTGCCCGGAGCCGTGCCGCTTGAACCCCGACACCTCGCCGCGGACGCGCACGAACGAAAACTTGTCCTCGATCGACCGCTTGAGCGCGAAGGCGAGTTCGGAAACCGTGTATTCAGGCAGGTTCGGCCGGGTGACCGGCAGGTCGTTCATGCCGATATAATAGGACGCCGGAAGGAGGAGCGCGATTGCGGGCACGAGCGATTGACGCGAGGGCGGCCCGATGCGGGTGCTGATCGTCGGATCGGGCGGGCGCGAGCACGCGCTCGCCTGGTCGATCGCCGCCTCGCCGCTGGTCGACCGGCTCTACTGCGCACCCGGCAACGCCGGCATCGCCGAAGAGGCCGAATGCGTCGCGATTGCCGCCGCCGACATCGGCGGCATCGTCGATTTTGCCCGGCGCGAGGCGATCGATTTCGTCGTCGTCGGCCCCGAGGCGCCGCTCGTCGCCGGGCTGGTCGATGCGCTGGAAGGCGAGCGGATCGCCGCCTTCGGCCCGAGCGCCGCGGCGGCAGCGCTGGAAGGCTCGAAGGGTTTCACAAAGGACCTCTGTGCCCGCGCCGGGATCCCGACCGCCGGCTACCGCCGCTTTCGCGACGCCGGCGCCGCCAAGCGGTGGATCGCGGCGCAGGGCGCTCCGATCGTCGTCAAGGCCGACGGGCTCGCCGCCGGCAAGGGGGTGGTGGTCGCCGGCACCGTCGCCGAGGCCGAGGCGGCGGCCGATGCGATCCTGGGCGATCGGGTATTCGGCGCCGCCGGCGCGGAAATCGTCGTCGAGGAATTTCTCGAAGGCGAGGAGGCGAGCTTCTTCGCGCTCGTCGACGGCACCAACGCCCTGCCGCTTGCCGCCGCCCACGACTACAAGCGCGTCGGCGACGGCGATACCGGCCCCAATACCGGCGGCATGGGCGCCTGCTCGCCGACCCCGCGCCTGTCGCCGGCGCAGGAGGGGGCGGTGCTGGAGCGCATCATCCTGCCGACGGTGCGCGCGATGGCGCAGCAAGGCCGGCCGTTCAAGGGCGTGCTCTACGCCGGCCTGATGCTGACCGCCGAGGGGCCGAAGCTCCTCGAATACAATGTCCGGTTCGGCGACCCCGAGTGCCAGCCGCTGATGATGCGGCTGAAAAGCGACCTGCTGCCGGCGCTGTTCGCCTGTCGCGACGGCATCCTGCGCCAGGTGGATCTGCGCTGGTACGACGACATGAGCGCGCTGTGCGTCGTCATGGCGGCAAACGGCTACCCCGACGATCCGCG
>JASIAN010000242.1 GCA_030042035.1 Alphaproteobacteria bacterium
ATCATGGGTGCCGCCGCCGGCGCCGCGGTCACCGGTCTGCGCCCTGTCGCCGAATTGATGTTCAGCGACTTTCTCGGCGTCTGCTTCGACCAGATTTTCAACCAGGCCGCCAAGTTCCGCTACATGTTCGGCGGCAAGGCGAAGACGCCGATGGTGATCCGCACGATGATCGGCGCCGGCCGCAGCGCCGCCGCCCAGCATTCGCAAAGTCCCTATCACATTTTTACGTCGGTGCCGGGATTGAAGGTCGCCGTACCGTCGAACGCTTACGACGCGAAGGGCCTGCTCATTCAGGCGATCCGCGATGACGACCCGGTCATCTTCTGCGAGCACAAACTGATGTACGATCTCAGGGCCGAGGTGCCGGACGAGCCGTACGCGATCCCGTTCGGCGAGGCCAACATCGTGCGCGACGGCGACGACGTGACAGTCGTCGCGCTGGCTCGCATGGTGCATTACGCGAGCGAGGCGTGCGAGGCTCTCGAAAAGGACGGGATCGAGGTTGAGCTGATCGACCCGCGCACGACTTCGCCGCTCGACGAGGATACGATATTGCAGAGCGTCGAACGCACCGGCCGGCTCGTCGTCGTCGACGAGGCGACGCCGCGCTGCTCGATTGCGACGGACATCGCCGCGCTCGTCGCCGACCGCGCTTTCGCTGCGCTGAAGGCGCCGATCCGTCGGGTCACAGCGCCGCACACGCCGGTGCCGTTCGCGCCGGCATTGGAAAAGCTCTACATCCCCAGCCCCGACAACATCGCCGCCGCGGTGCGCGAGGTGCACGGGTACGGGAAATGACGCCTTAAGATCGTCATGGCCGGGCTCGACCCGGCCATCTACGAAGCAGCCCGTGGATGCCCGGATCAAGTCCGGGCATGACGATTAAGGAAGGCGGGAAATGAAAATGAGCAGCATTACCGCTATCACGATGCCGAAATGGGGCCTGACGATGACCGAAGGCAAGGTCCTCGGCTGGCTGAGAAAGGAGGGCGAGGACTACCGCGCCGGCGAGGAACTCTTGGAGATCGAAACCAGCAAGATCACCAATGTGTTCGAGGCAGGCGAGGCGGGGCGGCTGCGCCGCATCGTGGCGGCCGCAGGCGCGACCCTGCCGATCGGCGGCCTGCTCGCGGTGGCGGCGCCGGAGAGCGTCTCCGATGCGGAGATTGACGCGTTTGTCGCCGGCTTTGTCGCGCCCGAGCCGGCCGCGGAGGGTGCGGCCGAGGCGGAAGCCGCGGCGCCGCGCGACATCGACGCGGGTGGCAAGCGGCTGCGCGTCCTCGATCTCGGCGGCGGCGAGGCGACCGCCGTGCTGCTGATCCACGGCTTCGGCGCCGATCTCAACACGTGGATGTTCAACCTGCCGGCGCTCGCCGAAAGCCGCCGCGCGATTGCGCTCGATCTGCCGGGCCACGGCGGCTCGACAAAGACGGTGGAGCGCGGCGACATCGCGGAACTGGCGGCAAGCGTCGAAGCGGCAATGGCGGCCCTCGGCTTGGCGCGCGCCCATCTCGTCGGGCACTCGATGGGCGGCGCGATTGTCGCCGCGCTGGCGGCAAAGCGGCCGGAGCTGGCGGCGAGCCTGACGCTGATTGCGGCGGGTGGGCTCGGGCCGGACATCAACATGGATTTCATCGACGGCTTCGTGCGACTGACGCGCCGCCGGGAAGCAGCCGACGTGCTGGGCCTGCTCTTGCATGATCGAGACGCGGTGAGCCGGCAGATGATCGAGGACGTGTTGCGCTACAAGCGGCTCGACGGCGTGCCGGCGGCGCTGGAAAAAATCGCCGGCGCGCTGTTCCGCGGCGGCCGCCAAGCGGGCGGGTTGCCAGCGATCATACAGTCGCTGCCCGTCCCGGCGCAGATCATCTGGGGCCGCGACGACCGCATCATCCCGGTAGCGCACGCCGAGGCGCTGGTGGGCCGCCTGCCGGTGCATATCATCGATGGCGCCGGCCATCTGCCGCATATGGAAAAGGCCGGCGATGTCAACCGGCTGATTGCCGGCTTCCTCGCGGAGCACCCGTAACATGCCTTACGCGACAATCGACGATCTGCCAGAGAGCGTGCAGAACCACCTGCCGCCGCACGCGCAGGAAATCTTCCTCGCCGCGTTCAACAACGCGTGGGACGAGTACGGCGGCGACGAAGCGAGAGCGTTTCGCGTCGCCTGGGCGGCGGTCAAGCAGCGCTACCGGAAACGGGGCGACCGCTGGGTCGCGAAATAACCCGTGATTTTCGCGCTGCCGCTCTACGACGACAACCCGATCCGGCGGCCGCCGATCGTGACTTATTGGCTGATCGGCATGTGCGTCGGCGCCTTTTTGTGGCAGCTCGGTCAGAACGGGGATGTTGTCGCTTACCGCTTCGGCATGATCCCGGCGCGGTTGTTTGGCCATGCCGTACTGGCGCCGGCACTGGCGATCATTCCCGCCTGGGCGACGATCTTCACCAGCATGTTCATCCACGGCGGCTGGCTGCACATCGGCGGCAACATGCTGTTCCTGTGGATTTTCGGCAACAACGTCGAAGACATCCTTGGGCGGTCGCGTTACTTGGTGCTGTATTTCGCGAGCGGCGCCGCCGCGGCGCTGGTGCAGGCAGCGTCGGCGCCGCATTCGACGATCCCGATGATCGGCGCCAGCGGCGCAATCGCGGGCGTGCTCGGTGCCTATATCATCACCTATCCGCGCGCCAACGTGCACTGCTTCGTGTGGATCGTCATCTTTTTCTCGATCGTCACAGTGCCGGCCTGGATGCTGCTTGGACTGTGGTTTGCGCTGCAATTGGCGAGTGGGCTGACGGCGGGGCCAGGCACGCCGGGCGTCGCATTCTGGGCGCATGTCGGCGGCTTCGGCAGCGGCATCCTTCTCTATCTCGCGCTGCGACCGCCGAAAGTGACGCTGTTGCAGCCGCAACGCACCCCGATGTGGGCGGCCGCCTCGCCACGCGCGCTGGCGGGCGGCGGCCGCCGCACGTTTCATCGCGGCAGCGTGCCCGACGCCGGCAGGCCGCCGCTCGGCCCTTGGGGATAATGGGCGGTTCGCCCTATCCGCCGCCCGGTTTGGCCGGACGGCCCGGCGGCGATGGCGGCGGATTGTACTGAGGCGCTGGCGCTGCAAGGCGCGCCAGCCAGTGCTCGACACGCGCTCGGTTGACGCCGAAATCATAACGGCCGTAGCGCGCCCGGCTGTATAGCGCTAGGCTCGACTGGCTGGGTCCAAGCGGCACGATCTCGGCGATGACGATATCCGGGAAACCGAATACGGCCGAGCGCTGGATCAGCACGACGCGGCGCTGCCGCGGATCGTCGGCAATGATCGCGACGCGCGGCGCTTCGGTGACAAGCCGAACCGCCCGCCAATAGAGCCCGTCGGCAGCGACGGGAAACACCGGGCTCGCCGCGGCACCCGGGACTTGGCAATAGTGCGGCGGACAGGCGACAAACGCGTTAGGCGGCAGGGGGCCGCGCAAGGACGCGATCGAAACATCCTCGCCCGGCAGGAGCTGGGCTTCGGCGGGGCGTTCCATCGCGACGCGCAGGCCGATGCCGGCGGCAATCAGCGCCAGAACTGCGATCAGAATACCGATGCGGATGCCGCGCGCCATCGCAGCCACATTACCCGTCCGGGCGGTTCTTGGCACGCCGATTGCGCGCCGACCCGCTTCGAGACGCGCGCCCGCCCGTCGTCAGAACAAGGCAGAGCCGGTGATCAATCCCGCGATCAACATAACAACAAAGATCGCCACAAATATGACGAACGAAAACTTGGCGATCCCCGCCGCTGTCGCGTTGCGTGTCTCCGTGCTATGGCTGTGATTTCAGCTGGGTCGGTCAGATGTCCGGTTTGCGTCCCGGATCACGCGCCACAGCCGCTCGGGTGTCGCCGGCATCGGCAGATCGCGGATGCCGAGCGAACTGAGCGCATCGACAAGCGCGTTGCCGACGGCCGGCATCGCGCCGACCGCGCCGGCTTCGCCGGCGCCCTTGACGCCTAAAGGATTGGTCTGGGTCGGCACCGGGTTGGTCTCGCACAGCATGTCGGGCAGGGTATCGGCCCGCGGCATTGCGTAGTCCATGAACGAGCCGGTGACCAGTTGCCCCGACGCGGGGTCGAAATGGATGTCCTCCATGACGATCTGCCCGATGCCCTGCGCGACCCCGCCGCGGATCTGGCCTTCGAGCAGCAACGGGTTCAGCACCGTGCCGACGTCGTCGACGACGTGGTAGCGCAGGATATCGATCTCGCCGGTCTCCGGATCGATCTCCAATTCGCAGATATGGACGCCGTTTGGAAAGTTCTGCTCCTTGGCGGCAAAGGCGGCGCTGCCGACGAGGCCCGGTTCCACGCCGTCCGGCAGGTTTCTTGGCTCCCACGCCGCGGCCGCGATATCGGCGAGCGGCATCGCGCGATCGGTGCCGGGGATGCGGAAGACGCCGTCGGCGAAATCGATGTCGGCCTCCGCCGCTTCCAGGAGATGAGCGGCGATCGTCTTGGCCTTCGCGACGATCTTCTCGGTCGCCAGATAGACGGCGGAGCCGCCCAGGGTCGCGGTGCGCGAGCCGCCAGTGCCCTCGCCGATCGCCACCTTGTCGGTATCGCCCTGAATGTAGTGCACCTGTTCCGGGCGCAGCCCGAGGCGATCGCAGACGAGCTGCTTATAGATCGTCTCGTGACCCATGCCCTGCGTGATCGAGCCGGAAAGCAGCGTCGCGGTGCCGCCTTTGTCGAAGCGCAACTCGGCCGCTTCAAAGCCGCCGGCGGCGGCGCGCTCGATCGTGTGCGACAGGCCGAGGCCGCGCAGCTTGCCACGGCCGCGCGCCGTGGCGCGGCGCGCCTCGAAGCCAGCGACATCGGCGAACTGCAGCGAGAGATCGAGGCTTTTGGCGAACTCGCCGCAATCATAGGTGAAGATGAGCCCCGTTTTGAACGGCATCGCCTCGGGCGGGATCAAGTTGCGGCGGCGCAGGTCGATGCGGTCGATGCCGGTCTCCGCCGCCGCCTCGTCGACCATGCGCTCGATGACATAGGCGAATTCCGGCCGGCCGTTGCCGCGATAGGGGCGCATCGGGTTCGTGTTGCTGAACACGGCTGTCACTTCGGCATGCATCGCCGGCGTGCGGTAGGGGCCGGCAAGCGTGCCAAGGTTCATCACGAAGACATTGGAGGCGGCCTGCGCATAGGCGCCAACCGCGGCGGTCGTTTTGCTGCGGAAAGCGAGAAAATTGCCCTGCTTGTCGAGCGCCAGTGCGGCCTCGGTGACATGATCGCGCGCCTGCGCGTCGCTAAGGAAGGCTTCCGAGCGGGTGCTCGTCCATTTAACCGGCCGGCCGAGCATTTTCGCGGCCAGCAGAACCAGCGCGACCTCGTTGTAAATCGCCGATTTCATGCCGAAACTGCCGCCGATATCACCGGCGACGACGCGCACCCGGCTCTCCGGCACGCCGATGATGTGGGCTACTTCGCTGCGGTAGGAATGAGTGCGCTGCAGCGTCGTATAGATCGTGTAGCGGTCTTCGGCCGGGTTGTAGTCGGCGAGCGCGCCGCGTGGTTCCATTGCCGCCGCCGTGACGCGGTTGACGACGAGTCGGCGTGTGACGACGCGGTCGGCGCGGGCGAACGCTGCCTCCACCGCCGCCTTGTCGCCGACCTCGTGCACAAAGCAGATATTGTCCGGGCAATCGTCCCACACTAAGGGCGCGCCGGGCGCCGATGCCTCGGCGGTGCCGATGATCGCCGGCAGCGGTTCGTAGTCGACGTCGATCAGTTCGGCCGCATCCATCGCCTGATGCTTCGTCTCGGCGACGACAAACGCGACATAATCGCCGACCCAGCGCACCCGGTCCTCGACGAGGGCCGGAAAGCGCGGCCGATACGAGGCAAGCCCGCCCGGCCGCTTCATGCCGCCAGCCGCCGGCAGGTCGCGCCACCCCGCCTCGCGCCACTCGGCGCCGGTCAGCACCAAGAGAACGCCCGGCGCCGCCCGGGCGCGGCGCGCATCGATCGCCGTGATGCGCGCATGCGCATGCGGCGAGCGCAACACAAGGCCCCACGCCATGCGGGGCAACACCATGTCATCGACATAGCGGCCGCCGCCCCGGAGCAGCCGAGGATCCTCAAACCGCGGCACCGGCTGACCCAATGCGAATTCGCCCATGATTGTTCCCTCCGTCGCGGGCCCCGTCCAGGGCACGCCCATCCGATCCCCGGTGAACGGTGGCACAGCCTGCCGCCGCCCGGCAACGCCCCGGAACAGCTGTTTGTGTGGCGCAGCATCGCGCAGTAAGGTCGTGTCACGGTTATCGACAAGGAGGCCGCGGCTTGGACGGCACCATTGAGAGGCCGCCGCTTGGGTCGTTATCCGCCGCGGCGCCAGAGCCGCTGGCGGCGAGCGCAGTCCCGCCGCGCCAATTGGCGGACGCCGCCGCGCCGAAACCGGCCTATCCGCCCGCTGCCCCGCTGCCAACGCAACCGGGCCCCAAGGGCCTGCGCTTCGACTTCAACGAAGGCTGCCGCATCGTCGCACCGGAAAGCGATGATCCCTGGCGCGTGCGTATCTCCGATCTCGACACTAGCAATATCCTTTACGAGACCGAGCTGAAGGCCGGCCGGGTCAGCAGCACAAAGCGCTATTACGTGCGGTTCCGCATCGAGGTGTGGCAGCAGGGCGAACCTCTGCTGCGCCACGATTATTCGGCGGCCGGGCAGCCCGTGCTGATCAACTTCCCGATCGGCACGCTGGGCGACACGCTCGGCTGGTTTCCCTATGCCGTCAAATTCCGCGACAAGCACAAATGCCGCCTCACCTGTGCCATGGCGGAACGGCTGATCCCGCTGTTTCAGCCCAATTATCCCGACATCGAATTTGTCGAGCATGCGGGGGTAGCGACGGAGCGTTATTACGCGACCTATTCGATCGGCCTGTTCTTCGACGACCGGGACTGCGTATTTCAACCGACCGATTTCCGCCATGTGGGACTGCACCGCACCGCCGGCTACATCCTCGGCGTCGATCCGGCGGAGGAGCCGCCGAGGATCGCGCTGGCGGACGAGAGCCGGCCCATTGCCGAGCCGTATGTCTGCATCGCTGTGCAATCGACGACGCAGAGCAAATGCTGGAACAATCCGCTCGGCTGGCACGAAATTACGCGTTTTCTGAAAGAGCATGGCTATCGCGTCGTCTGCATCGACCAGAAGCCGGTGCACGGCGCCGGCATCGTGTGGAACCACATCCCGCACGGCGTTGAAGACGAGACCGGCGATCGTCCGCTGCAGGAACGCGCACGCTGGCTGCGCCACGCCGATTTTTTTGTCGGGCTGTCG
Source organism: Alphaproteobacteria bacterium (assembly GCA_030042035.1). Taxonomy (GTDB): domain Bacteria; phylum Pseudomonadota; class Alphaproteobacteria; order ATCC43930; family CGMCC-115725; genus DATARH01. The sequence goes on from JASIAN010000242.1 coordinate 7,326, forward strand.
AGCGGCCTTGCCTGGCTCGCCTGGTCAGTCGGCACGCCAGTGGTCATGATCAGCGGTTTCACCCATCCGACCAACGAATTTGCGACGCCCTACCGCATCATCAACTACCACGCCTGCAACAGTTGTTGGAACGATCCGCGTCACCGCTTTGACCACCACGATTTTCTGTGGTGCCCGCGGCATGCCAACACGTCGCGGCAGTTCGAATGCACCCGCCTCATCACGCCCGAGCAGGTCAAGCAGGTGATCCGCACGATCCCTGGCTTCGGCAGGCTTGCGGCCCGCGGCTGAAGGGTGCGATGGCGGTGATGCCATTCGCCGGCGGCGATACCGCACCATTCGGCCGGCGCCAGCGCAGGGCGCGCGGCGCGCGCATTCCGGTGACCGTCGTCACCGGATTTCTCGGCGCCGGCAAGACGACGCTGATCCGTGAATTGCTGAAGACGCCGGAGGGGGCCGATACCGCCATAGTCATCAACGAATTCGGCGAAATCGGCATTGACGACGCGCTGCTGCGCGCGTCGAGCGATGCGACGGTGCTGCTTGGCAACGGGTGTCTCTGCTGCACCGTGCGCAGCGATCTGCAGGAGAGCCTTCGGGCGCTGTTTGCCGACCGGGCGCAAGGCCGGGTGCCGAACTTCCGCCGCGTCGTCATCGAGACGAGCGGCCTCGCCGATCCCGGTCCGGTCCTGCAGACCCTCGCCAGCGACCGCGCGCTCGGCGAGGAGTTTCATCTCCAGGCGCTGATCGCGGTGGCCGATGCGCCGGGCGGCTTGCGCAACCTCGAACGCATGCCGGAGGCGCGCCAGCAGATCGCGCTCGCCGACCGCGTCGTCATCAGCAAGACCGACCGCGCCGACGCCGCTGCCGTCGCGGCGCTGACCGCATGCATCGGAGATCTCTCCGCGGCGCCGATCGCGACCGCATCCCACGGCGCGATCGACCCGGCCTTCCTGCTCGACGAAAGCCTCGATCTGGCGGCGCGCGTTGCCGCGCACGAGCACAACCACGCGCATGCTCACTCCCACGGCATCGCAAGTTTCGCGGTGTTTTTCGATTGCGCGCTGCCGTGGGCGGTCTTCGAGGAGGCGATGGCGGTGCTGAGGGCGCTGCGCGGCGCCGATCTCTTGCGCGTCAAGGGCCTCGTTGCGGTGGCGGGCTGCCAAGGGCCAGTCGTCGTGCACGTGGTGCAGCATGTCGCGCACCGCCCGGTCGAACTTCAGGCCTGGCCCGACGGCGACCGTCGCTCGCGCCTCGTGTTCATCACCCGCGACCTCGCAAAGGCGCCGGTCGAAGCGCTATTTGCAGCCGTTACGGCGATCGCGGCGCCGGGCTGACGCCGCTACCGGGAAGTGCGGTGGGGCTCAGACCCGCTGTTCGATCGGCACATAATGCCGTTCGGTCGGGCCGATAAACAATTGCCGCGGGCGCATCAGCTTGGCTTCGGCGTCTTCGATCATCTCGGTCCACTGCGCGACCCAGCCGACCGTGCGCGCGATCGCAAACAGTACCGTGAACATCGACGTCGGGAACCCCATCGCCTTCAAAATAATACCTGAATAGAAATCGACGTTTGGATACAGTCTTCGGCTAATGAAATAATCGTCATTCAGCGAAATCTTCTCCAACTCGAGCGCGATTTCCAACAGCGGGTCGTGTTTGACGCCAAGCTCGGCAAGCACCTCGTGGCAGCTGTCGCGCAGAACGCGGGCGCGCGGGTCGTAATTCTTGTATACGCGGTGGCCGAAACCGTATTGGATTTCGTGCTCGTTCTTATCTTTAACGTGCTTGATGAAGTCCGGGATGTTCTTCTTGTCGCCGATGCGTGCCAGCATCTTCAAAACGGCCTCGTTGGCGCCGCCATGCGCCGGCCCCCACAGCGAGGCGATGCCGGCGGCGATGCAGGCGAACGGGTTGGCGCCCGAGGAGCCGGCGTTGCGCACTGTCGCGGTCGATGCATTCTGCTCGTGGTCGGCATGCAGAATGAAGATGCGGTCCATCGCCCGCGCCAGCGTCGGGCTGACGGTCATCTCCTCGGTCGGCACGCCAAACGTCATGTGCAGGAAATTCTCGGCGTAACCGAGCGCGTTGCGGGGATACATGAACGGCTGGCCCGACGAATATTTGTACGCCATGGCGGCGATCGTCGGCATCTTGGCGATGAGGCGATACGAGGCGACCATCCGCTGGTGGGGGTCATGGATGTCGGTCGAATCATGGTAGAACGCCGACAAGGCGCCGACCACCCCGCACATCACCGCCATCGGGTGGGCGTCGCGGCGGAAGCCGCTGAAAAACCGACTCAATTGCTCATGCACCATCGTGTGGTGCGTGATGTCGTAGACGAATTGCTCTTTCTGCTTCGAGGTTGGCAATTCGCCGTAGAGGAGAAGATGAGCGACCTCCATGAAGTCGCTTTTCGACGCCAGCTCTTCGATCGGATAGCCGCGATATAAGAGGATGCCCTGGTCGCCGTCGATATAGGTGATGCTGGAGCGACAGGCGGCGGTCGCCATAAAGCCGGGATCGTAGGTGAAGTAGCCGGTATCGGCGTAGAGCTTGCGCACGTCGATAACCTTGGGGCCGATCGACCCTTCGATGACCGGCAATTTGACGGATTTGCCGGTCGCGTCATCGGTGAGCGTCATCGAGCCGTTTACAGCGCCGACATTGGGAGTGTTGCCGTCCATGCTGCACCTCGATCCTGGCGCCCGTATGCCTCGGGCGGTTGGGTTTTTCGCCGCCGACAATATGCCGCGCCGCGGCGATTATCAAACGGCGTTCGGATATTGCAACGCAATATCGCAAGTGCGAAAGATTGATTCGCACATCAATCCTGGAAAATTGACAC
>JASIAN010000032.1 GCA_030042035.1 Alphaproteobacteria bacterium
GATGCGGCCGTGGCGGCCGGGCTTCGAGCTCAACATCGAGGGCTATCCCGATGATCGGCTGCTGGCGATCGCGGCCGCCGTCCGCCCCGAGCAGTGCACGCTGGTGCCGGACCCGCCCGGCGCTTTCACCTCCGAGGAGGGATGGAAGCTCGGGGACGCCGACCGGAGCATCACCGATCCGGCGATCAGAGCGCTGCAGGCGCTGGGCTCTCGCGTCATCCTGTTTGTCGATCCCGACCCCGCGGTGGTTGCGCGCGTGCCGGCGACCGGCGCCGCCGGCATCGAAATCTACACCGGCAGCTATGCCGCCGCCTGCCGTCGGGGCGGCGCCGCTGCGGAATTGCGCGCCTGCGCCGATACCGCGTCGGCCGCCGCCGCTTTGGGCCTCGTTGTCAACGCCGGGCATGACCTCAACCTGCAGAATTTGCCGGCGCTCGTCGCGGCGATCCCCCATCTCGCGGAAGCGTCGATCGGCCACGAATTGACCGCCGACGCGTTGGAGATGGGCTTCGCTGCCGCCGTGCGCGCCTACAAAACGGCGCTGGCGCCTAGCGCGGGCGGATCGGGCTGAGGCGGGCGGGAAACAGCGCCGCGACCGCCATGACGGCGACGGCAATCGCGACGACAAGCCAATAGACTTCGTGCATCGAGGCGGCAAACGCCTGCGTCAAGCGGGCCAGCTGACCGGTGCCAAGTTCGTTGCGCAGGCCGGGCTGCAGCAGCTTGTTGACCGCATCGCCGGCATAGGGCACGCGGGCATGCACGCCGAAATTGACGACCGCGCCGAACACGGCCGCGCCGAACGCCTGCCCGAACGTGCGCATGAACATGTTGGCGCCGGTCGCGACGCCGCGTTCGCCCCATTCGACACTCGCCTGGATCGACACGAGAAAGGCCGGGTTGCAGAACCCCATGCCGATCCCCATCACAAACGAGCCGGCGGCCGCGAGCCAGACGCCGCTCGCCGGCGTCAACAGCACCAGCAGCGCGCCGCCGGCGAACAGCGCCGCCGCGCCGATCCCGGCCGACAAACGATAGGACGTCCGCACCATCAGCCGGCCGGCGACGATCGTCGCGAACATCCAGCTGACCGACTGGCAGCCCAATGCGAACCCGGCGACGCCGGGACCGCGGCCCATGACGCCCTGGACATAGGCCGGCAGAAACGCGCTCACCCCCATCATCGCCGAGCCGGTGCCGAAAACGCCGAGATTGGCAAGCGCGATGACCCGGTTGCGCCATAGCCGGAACGGCACGATCGGGTCGGGCGTCCTGGCCTCGTGCACCGCCAGCAGGAAAAAGGCCGCCGTCGCGATCGCCGAGGCGACAGCGATGCCGGCCGCCCCGAGCCGCATGCCCTGCACGAGCGCCAGCATCGCCGTGCCGATGCCGAGCGTCAGCAACACGCTGCCCAGGTAGTCGACCCGCCGGCCGCGATGCGCGACGTTCTCGCGCAGGTACAGCGCGAACATCAGCATGCTGGCGAGGCCGATCGGCAGGTTGACCCAGAACACCAGCGCCCAATGCAGATGTTCGACGATAAAGGCGCCGAGCGCCGGCCCGACGATCGCCGAGACGCCGAAGACGCTCGATGAATAGCCTTGCACGCGGGCGCGCTCGGCCGGCGTATAGATGTCGCCCAGGATCGTGACGGCGACCGGCTGGATCGCGCCGGCGCCCACCCCCTGGATGGCGCGAAAGATGATCAGCACCATCATCGAGCGGGCGAAGCCGCACAGCGTCGTACCGACCAGGAAGACGCCGGTGCCGGCAAAGAACACGCGCTTGCGGCCGTAGAGGTCGGCGAGCCGGCCGTATACCGGCACGGTCACCGCCATCGTCAGGAGATAGGCGGCAAACACCCAGCTGAACAGGCGAAAGCCGCCGAGATCGGCGACGATCGTCGGCATCGCGGTGGCAACGATCGTGCTCTCGACCGCCGCCATGAACGTCGCCATCAGCGCCGCGGCCAGCACCATGCCGCGCCGCGGCACGACGACGCTCGGCCGCACCTCACCCGCCGCTTCGTCCAACCCGCCTCTCCCGACAGCGCCGCCTGAAAACCGGGCGGCGACCTTACGGAAATCGCCGACGGCGAACAATGCGCCCGCCGCAACGGAGCCGGGCGGCGCGGTCATGCTCCGGTGCACCGGCCCGGCGCTGTCGCCGAAATGTGCACGACTTCGCACTCCGGCGCGGCCGCCGTGCGTTTGCTTGCGGGAAATGGTTCTCAGCGCCCGACCGAGGCCGGCGCGCGCGCCCAAGGCGGGATCGGTCAGCGCATCCAGACGCGCGGCAGGCGGCGGACGATGCCGGGCGGGATCGCCGGCGCATCGCGCTCGCTGCGCAACAGGCGTGCGGCCTCGTCGGCCATGCCGCGCCACGTCGCGGCGGCGATCCGGTGCCCCAGCCCCGCGGCGAGTTCGGCGCGGTCGTCGAGAATGGCGAATGCCTTCGAGCCGTGGCTTTCAACGAGCTTGGCGGCGGCGAGCGCCGTCAGATTCGACTGCTTCGATCGGGTTCGCAATTTTCGCGCCGCCGCAAAACCGTACGCGCTGAAATTGTGCCAGCAGTTTATTGCCAAATCGTTGACAACAAACCGGGCCGCCTGGGATGACAACGTTAACGCCGCTCCGTTGTTCCGCGCACCGGATTTCGGCGGATGGCGCCGCACCGCGACTTGGCATCGCTCGCAACGAATCCTTAACTATCATGACGTGCAAGACGGCGGCGGGAGAGAGGAATGACCGGTTCCGCGAACGATCGCGAGGCGCTCATCGTCGTCGATGTGCAGCGCGATTTCTGCCCCGGCGGAGCGCTGGCGGTGCCGGACGGCGACGCGGTCGTGCCGACCGTCAATCGGTTGGCGTGGCGCTTTGCGCATGTCGTCTTGACCCAGGACTGGCACCCCAAAGGCCACGCCTCATTTGCCAGCGCGCATCCCGGCCGGCGGCCGTTTGAGACGATCGAGATGCCTTACGGCGCGCAGACCCTGTGGCCCGATCATTGCGTCCAGGGCAGCGCCGGCGCGGCGCTGCACCCCGGCCTCGACATCCCGCATGCCGAACTCGTGATCCGCAAGGGCTGCCATCCCGCCATCGATTCCTATTCGGCGTTCCGTGAAAACGACCGCAAGACGCCGACGGGGCTCGCCGGCTATCTGCGCGAACGCGGCATTGCGCGCGTCACGCTGTGCGGCTTGGCGACCGATTTCTGTGTCGTCTATTCGGCGCTCGATGCGCGCGAACTGGGGTTCGCGGCGGCGGTGGCGCTGGAGGCGTGCCGCGGCATCGACCTCGACGGCTCGCTCGCCCGCGCGCTCGAGGCGATGGCGGAAGCCGGCGTCGAGCTCCACACCTGATGCGGCTGCCGTCTCGGGCCGAGGCGGCGACGGGATAGCCCACATTCGGCTTGCCAGGGTGGGGGCCGGCGCGCCACGATCCTGTCATATACGGCGGCACGCGCGCCGTGCGGCCCGCGCCATGATCGAGTGGAGGATCATCGATGCCCAGCGCCCCCCGCTGCGTCGCTCTCGTCGGACCTTATCTCTCCGGCAAGACGACGCTCCTCGAATCGATGCTGTTCACGAGCGGCACGACGAGCCGCCGCGGCAGCGTGCGCGACGGCAATTCGGTCGGCGACCATGCGACGGAAGCGCGCGCCCGCTCGATGTCGACCGAGCTCAACATCGCCAATGCGACCTTCCTCGGCGACCCGTGGACGATCCTCGATTGCCCGGGCTCGGTCGAACTCTTGTATGAGGCGGAGCAGGCGATGCTGGTCGCCGATACCGTCGTCGTCGTCTGCGAGCCCGAGGTCGAGCGCGCGATCACGGTCAGCGCGCTCTTGCATTTCCTGGCGCAGCACAACATTCCGCACATGCTGTTCATCAACAAGCTCGACACCGCCAGCGCGCGGGTGCGCGATGTCCTGGCGGCGCTGCAATCGCTGTCGCAGCGGCCGCTCGTCTTGCGCCAGGTGCCGCTGCGCGGCGGCGACGCGGAGGTCACCGGCTACGTCGATCTGGTCAGCGAGCGGGCCTACCGCTATCGCCCGGGCCAAGCGTCCGACCTCATTCCGCTGCCCGAGGATTTCTGGGAGCGCGAGGCCGACACCCGCACCAGCCTTGTCGAAAAGCTTGCCGATTTCGACGATGCGCTGCTCGAACAGCTGTTGGAAGACGTGCAGCCGTCGAAAGAAGAGATCTACCGGCATCTGACGCAGGATTTTCAGAAGAACCTGATCGTGCCGGTGTTCGTCGGCGCGGCGGCGCAGGATCACGGCGTGCGCCGCTTGTGGAAGGCGCTGCGCCACGAGACGCCGGAACCGGCCGAGACCGCGGCGCGGCTCGGCATCGCGCCCGACGGCGAGCCGCTGGCGCAGGTCTTTAAAACCTATCACCTGCCGCATACCGGCAAATTGTCGCTGGTGCGCGTGTGGCGCGGCCAGGTTGCGGAAGGCAACGTGCTGAACGGCGTGCGCGTCGCCGGCGTCGTCAGGCTGCTCGGGGCGCAGCAGGAGAAGGTGGCGGCGGGGCACATGGGCGAGGTCGTCGGCCTGACGCGCATGGAGGAGATTGCAACCGGCGCCGTCTTGACCCCGTCGGGCAAGGCCGCGCCACTGCCGCAGCCGGAGAAGCTGCAACCGGTCTACGGTCTGGCGATCCACGCCGAGAAGCGCCCCGACGATGTGAAGCTCTCCGGTTCGATCGCCAAACTGGTCGATGAAGACCCGACCTTCGAACTCGAACAGAACGCCGAATTGCGCGAGATGGTGCTGTGGGGCCAGGGCGACGTGCATCTGCAGATTGCGATCGACCGGCTGCGCAACCGCCACAACCTTGCCGTGGTCGGGCATCACGCCGCGGTGCCGTACAAGGAGACGATCCGCCGCGGCACGCAGCAGCATTCGCGCTTCAAGCGGCAATCGGGCGGCCACGGCCAGTTCGCCGATTGCACGGTCGAGGTGAAACCGCTGCCGCGCGGCTCGGGCTTCACGTTCACCGACAGCGTCGTCGGTGGCGCCATTCCACGCAACTACATCCCGGCGGTCGAGGAAGGCGTCACCGAAGCCCTGCAGCACGGGCCGCTCGGCTTTCCGGTCGTCGATGTCGCGGTCAATCTGATCACCGGCCAATTCCACGCGGTCGACAGTTCCGACATGGCGTTCAAGACCGCCGGCCGCCAGGCGATCCAGGAATCGCTGCCGAAATGCGAGCCGATCCTGTTGGAGCCGATCGATCAGGTCGACATCTCGGTCCCCAATGCGTTCACCGCGCGCGCCCAGCGGCTCATCTCCGGCCGGCGCGGCCAGATTCTCGGCTACGATGCGAAGCCCGACTGGCCCGGTTGGGATGTCGTCAGGGCCAACCTGCCGCGCAGCGAACTGCACGATCTGATCGTCGAGCTGCGCTCGCTGACCTTGGGGGTCGGCAGCTTTGGGCGGCAATTCGACCATATGGCGGAACTGACCGGGCGGCCGGCGGAAAAGGTCATCCAGGAACGCGCCCAGGAAGCCGCACAATAAGATCGTAATAGAAAGGATCATGACAGAAAGTTCACTTGCTCCCTCCGCGGCGCGTGCCCACATCGGGCGCGGGTGACGGCAGGAGGGGGCACATGCTGATCCGCAGGAAGCGCGGCTGGGAATTGCCGGAGAGCGCGGCGACCGACGAAGCGGTTTTTCGCAATCGCCGCAATCTGCTGAAGGGGCTGGCGGCCGGGCCGATGCTGGCCGCCGGGCTGGTGGCGCCGCATTTGGCCGCCGCGGGCGAGGCGGCCGCGGGTCCGCCCGCTTCGCTCTATCCGGCGAAGCGCAACGACAAATACAAGCTCGACCGGCCGATCACGCCGGCGAAATATTCGACGACCTACAACAATTTCTATGAATTTAGCGAAGACAAGGACCTGTGGCAGGCCGCCCAGGCGCTGAAGGTCGAGCCATGGTCGATCAAAGTGGGCGGCATGGTCGAGAAGCCGTTCACGATCTCGTTCGACGATCTGGTGAAAAAGATGGGCCTCGAAGAGCGGCTCTATCGCCACCGCTGCGTCGAGGCGTGGTCGATGGCGGTGCCGTGGACCGGCTTCGCGCTCGCCAAATTCGTCGATTTCGCGCGCCCGCTCGGCTCGGCCAAATACCTGAAGATGACGACGTTCACGGACCCGGCGGTGGCGCCGGGGCAGAACAAGTTCTTCTACCCCTGGCCCTATGTCGAAGGGCTGACGATGTTCGAGGCGAAGAACGAACTGTCCTTCCTCGTCACCGGCATGTACGGCAAGCCGGTGCCGAAGCAGGACGGCGCGCCGCTGCGTCTCGCCATCCCGTGGAAATACGGTTTCAAATCGGTCAAATCGATCGTCAGCTTCGAATTCACCGACCAGATGCCGAAGACATTCTGGTGGGCCTTGCAGCCGAGCGAATACGGCTTCTGGGCCGATGTCAACCCGGCGGTGCCGCACCCGCGCTGGAGCCAAGCCACCGAACGCGTGCTCGGCAGCGACATGCAGGTGCCGACGCTCATCTGGAACGGCTACGGCGATTACGTCGCCGATATGTACAAGAACTTGAAGGGTGAGCGCCTGTTCGCGTGACGCGCGGGCCTCGTCACCCCCGCGAAAGCGGGCGTCCAGGGCAACCGCATACTCGCCCTGGATTCCCGGTTGCGCGGGAATGACGACTTGATGTTGCTCGACATCGGATAACGGGTTCAAGAGCGGCCGGCTCGCAGGGAGGATGGCGCGATGGATCTCGGATTGCGCGGGCGGAAGGCGCTGGTCACCGGCGCGTCGAAGGGGATCGGGCGGGCCTGCGCCGAGGCCTTGGCCGAGGAAGGCTGCGATGTCGTGCTGGTGGCGCGCACCGCGGCCGATCTGGAGAAGGCGCGCGGCGAGATCGCCCAACGCCACAACGTCGCGGTGCGCTGTTACCCGCTCGACCTCAGCCAATCGAAAAATGTCGATACGCTGGCCGCCGAGTGCGCGGATATCGACATCCTCGTCAACAATGCCGGTGCCATCCCCGGCGGCAACATCGCGCAGATCGACGAGGTGCGCTGGCGCGCGGCCTGGGACCTCAAAGTCTTCGGCTACATCAACATGACGCGCCGCTTTTATGCGCTGATGGCGGCGCGGCGGCAGGGCGTCATCGTCAATATCCTCGGCGCCGCCGGCGAGAACCCGGATTTCGACTATATCGCAGGCTCCTCGGGCAACGCCTCGCTGATGGCGTTCACCCGCGCGATGGGCGGCACCGCGCCGAAGGACGGGCTGCGGGTCGTCGGCATCAACCCCGGCCCCGTCATGACCGAGCGGCTCGTCACGCTGACCCGCACCCGCGCGGAAACGCGCTTCGGCGACCCCGAGCGCTGGCAGGAACTGATGCAGGGCTACGCCTTCGGCCGCGCCGCCAAACCCGAGGAAATCGGCTGGATGGCGGCGTTTCTCGCATCCGACCGCTCGGGCTACACGACCGGCACGATCGTCACGATCGACGGCGGCGGCGGCAGCCGCAGGAGCGCGCTGTAACTCAGGA
>JASIAN010000243.1 GCA_030042035.1 Alphaproteobacteria bacterium
TGCCGCCGCTTTCTGCTGACCGACGATCTGATACCCATCGCGCATCGGCCGCCGCCGCGTGTGCTGGCGCGCGCCACATCGTCAACGGTCGAGCGACCAAATCCCGCCGACTATTGAATAGCCGGCTACCGTGGCCAGCGCCCCCATCAGCACGATTGAGGTGCCTTACACGATGTTCTGGGTCATATCGACTCGCCGCGATGACGCGGATTGAGAAGATGCACACTGAATGCATCTTATTGGGGCGTGAGTGGAGCAGGTCGTGGAGACTGCCGTGCCCTTCAGGAACGTCGACAAAGCCAGTGCGGAGTACGATGACAATCGGCGGCGGTGCTGCGCGTGCTGCCGCCGCTTGGTGGCTGGACCGGCGGCTTCAGTCTTTTTGCAGCCTTTTACAGGAGAATCCGGATGCGGCCGCGTACCTCGCGTGAAGCCTCGGCAGCAATCTGATCTCGTAGTCGCATGATCGATTGGGGCAGTCTGGCGCGAGCAATCCACGTCCTCTCGGTCGTGGTGTGGATCGGCGGCGTCTCGCTGGTCACGACTGCGTTGCTCCCCGCGTTGAAGCAAAAGCCGCCAGAAGATTGGATACGTGACTTTAACGAAATTGAGCGCCGCTTCGCTCCACAGGCAAAGGTCGCAGTGCTTCTCGTGCTACTTAGTGGTCTCTACATGCTCTACGCCTACAGTTTGTGGAACCGCTTCGTCGACGCCCGCTTCTGGTGGATGCACTTGATGGTAGCTGTATGGCTGATTTTTGCGGTGTTGTTGTTCATCGTTGAACCATTGACTATCCGGAACACAATCCGCGAGCAGCAGCCTAACGAGGCATCGCGCCGCTTACTCGCGCGGATCATTTGGATGCATCGGCTGCTGCTGACCCTATCTCTAATCGCGATCTTCGCCGCTGTTGGCGGAAGTTACGGTCTGTTTTGATGGCGGACACACTCCATTGTGCTGGAGCGATCTGATGATACGCCCGTGACTCTACGCGCCGCTGGCCAACCGGCCGGTATTATGGCGCAAATCCTATACACGACTAGGAGGGCTCATCGACGGCATGCCTTAATTTGACGGGCCTGCCTTTATAATAAAAGTCCCTTCGTGGCCGGTAGTGAAAATTACCGGCACATATGTCGTTGTCTGACACGCCGATAGTGCCGCTGCGGCGGCGATCAGCGCGCAGAGAAGCGCAAGGCGAAGGTCAATGGAGCACATTTATAAAATTATAGCATGATTGCAAAGCCCAGGGGAGGCCAGTTGTCATGGCTGATGTAGCCCTGCCAGCGTGCAATGTGCGACCTATGCGCGGTGATATAGGCCTCAGCGCACTGCCGGAAGGTCATCCGCCGGGCCGCGGACGTCCGGCCAGGGGCCAAGCCCAAGGCCGGTTTGCTTCTTCCGACGCGGCGGCGATAAATCCACGACTTCGCGCGGTCGGGCCAACGCGCGGACAGACGCCCTTGCCAGCGGCGTAGAGGCCACGTGGCCTCGCTGCTGAGCAAAAAAAACGATTGATGATGGCCGTCGATACTGGTGAGTTCGACGGAAAGGACGCCTGATCGTCAGTCCGTCGCGGGCGGCGACGGCAGTGTCGGCACGCCGACAAAGGGCTCGAACAGCTGCCGCAGAAAGCCGGGCGCCAGGGCACTCAGCGGATTGACCGAGACCTGCGGGTCGGCGCTCGATCCGGAGAGCCGATAGTCGGCCGCGAACAGCCCCTGCGAACCGCCGCCGAACAGCAGCCCGATGATCGGAACATTACCGAGAATCGAATTCAGCGCATAGGCCGGCGCCACCGTGCCCTCCAATCCCAGCCGGTCACGGGCGGTATCGACCCAGCCGCGGGCGGTGACGCCAAGCGATTCGCCATACGCCAGCAGCCGCTCGAGCATGAGCCGGCCAGGGCTGAACACGATATCGCCGCGCAGGTCGAGGAACGGCAGGCCCGAGCCGGACAAGGCGCTCGCCAGCCCGGTCAGCGACGGCAGCGCCAAAAGCCGCGTCAGCATCGAGGTGCGGGTCACGACATAGTTCCGGCCGTCGACATGGGCGTGGAGCACGCGACGCCCATCGACCTCTGACAGCTCGCCGTGGAGCTGTAGCGTGCCGCCGACCACATTGTCGGCGATGCCGAGGAGCTTCAGCGTATCGCCCAGATCGTCCGATTGCAGCATCAGGCTGCGGCCGCTATGCGCGCCGAATTGCAGTGACAGCTCATGGCCGTCGGGAAACTGGCCGGCGATCTCGCCCGATCGCCAGATGCCGCCGATGCGGAACAAATGAGCGCTGACGCGGCGCAGCTCGCGGGATTTGCCGAGCACCAGCCGGTCGATCTGGAGATTGACGGCAAGCGGCGGCGTATCAGGCGATGGCGCGGCGGTCAGGGCATCGTGCAGTAGATGCCGCGCATCGGCGCGCATGGCATGGATATCGGCGCGCCAGCCGCCGCCCGGGCGGCGGGAGACAGTGCCGCTGAGCTCGTCGCTGCCGATCAGGAGCCGGCCGATGGCAACGGCAGCGATCGATTTGCGGTCAGGCGCAAGGACGGCGGTCATGCGGCCATCGAGCCCGGCGGCGCTCACCGTGATCTGCCGGATCCGCGCGATCTTCTGGTTCGCCATGTCGAGCACGACCCGAGCGCTGCCCGGCTGCCCCTGGGGCTTCTTCCACCCTGCTTCGGGGATCGAGAGCGTCGCGTCGCGCAGATCGAGCGTTGCGGTCGCTTCGCCGCGTTCGGCCGCAAAAGCGGCGTATGTCGCGTCGATCCCGATCGGGCCCCGGACGCGATCGGGCGTGACGTCGAAGCCGAGGCGCCGCTGCGCCGCACTGTCGAGCGTCATTCCGATCCGGAACATGGTATGCGGCCCGCTCTTCGCATGAAAGCGCAGCGTTGCACGCAATTTTGCCGGGATCTCGGCGAACAAGCCGTTCCCCTTCAGCCGAGCGCCGTTGCGATCGAGGTCGAGGGCGAACCGGCCGTCGCGGATGCCATAGCCGAAGGCGAGATCAGGGATGCTCGCACCGGTTATCGTCGCCTTGGCGCCGTAATCGATCGCGGCAAGCTTTAGATCGGCGAACAGCGGAAAGCGGAAATGCAGGCGTGTATCGGCGCGGCCGCCGATGCGCGCCGGGTCGAGACCGATTTTGTGAGCATACCGCAACGGCCGCGAATCGATAACCTGAAGCGCATCCTTGACCGAGCCGACAACGCCGAGATCGATCGTCATCCACTGGTTTTGTTCCGCCAGACCGCTGACGGTCATCGAGCCGCCGACAACCCTGAGCCCCCGCAGCACGCCCGCAGTCGGCGTAACCACGAGACGGTCGCCGGCAAACGCGGCGGTCCCGTCGACCTTTTTGACCGGCGGCAGTCCGTCAAGATACGTGACGGTGAGGCCGTGGTAGCGCAGCCGCCCCTGGGCGCTCACCAGGTTTGCGGTGTGCAAGTCCGGATCGAGATCGAGCGCGATCTGCACCGCACCTTCGTCAAGCACACCGTCGCGGACGTTAGCGAGCGTCCATTTTCGCGCCCCGGGAAAGAATGCCGGCGGCCACAGCGCGGCGAAGCGGGCCAGCGGCGCATGCGTCAGCGCCGCCGTGAAATGGCCGGTCAGATGGCGCGACAGGTGCGCCGCGGCGGAGGGGGCGACCAGCGCCGGGGTGACCCCGCCGACCGTCCCGTGCAGTGCGAGGCGAGTGCCACCGCCGAGATCGATCGCAAGTCTGGTAACCCGCACTTCGTTTCTTTCCGGCGCATAGGTCGCACGCAGTTCTCCTCCGTCGACCCTGACTCCGCCGGCGGGGAGCCAGTCGCTGTAAATATGGCCCTGGCCGAGCGCGAGATCGAGGCGCGAGCCTTGCGCCTCGCCGCGCGCAAGATCGATCCGCGTCTGCAGTGTGCCGGAAACCGGGGCCGCAATGTGCCGCAGCTGCACCAACTCGGGGATCAGCGGCGGCAGCCGGTCCGGCTTCACACCGTCGATTGCGAGATCGAGGTCGAGCAGCTTGCGCCTCGCGAGAAAGCGGTAGCTCGCATGCAGCTCCGGCGTCGTATCGCGAAGCGGCACGGCAAACGAAACATCGCCGCGTGCCCCCTTGCGGCTGCGGTCGACTGCGATGTCAACGCGATCGATCCGCCATGTCCGGCCGCTGCCGCGGTCGTCGACAAACACCGTCGCGCCGCGAATGGTGATGCGGTGCAGCCGCGCCAAGGGCGCGCCCGGCTCGGGCGGGCCGGCCAGCCGTTCGAGCACGCGTGGGCCGAGGTCGGGCGTCCGATCGCCGCCGATCTGCGCGCTGATCGCCCCGCCGGCATAGCGCACTAGATGCAGCACCGGATCTTCGATGACAAGCGCGGTCGGCGCCAGCCGGCCCTGCAGCAGCGCGCCGAGCGCAAAACCGGCCGCCATTTCGGGAAACTGTGCCAACGGCTCACCGTCGCGTCGCGACAGGCGGACATTCTCGGCGCGCAGTTCGAGCTGATGCGTGTTGCGATCGATCCCGATGCGCACGCCGGAGAGCGCCACGTTGAACCCGATCCCCGAGCGCTGCAGCCCTGCCTCGACATAAGGAGCAAGCCAATTGAGCTCGACCGGGCCCTGCATCAGGCGCCAGATGGCGAACGCGGCGGCGAGGATCAGCACCGCCGCGATGGCGCCGAGCCAGCGCAGCACATGACGAGCGCCGCGCCCGACATGACGCGTCGCTCTGCGATGCAGCGGCCGGCGGCGCGGCGCGGCCGGCGCTGGTTCGAGCGGCGCTTGACCTGGCTTGGCAGAGGGCCGAGCCTTGTCGCGTTCGGCCAGATCTTCCGATGACGCTGTTATCGCATCTCTCCGCGAACGCTGACGGGTTGCCGCAGCCCGCCGATCCGCGCCTCTGCGAACTCGGCTGCTCGGCTTGGCAGGCGGCGCTCGCCGAGGCCTCGGATCAAGACCGCGCAGCGCTCGCCCGGGAGTGGAGCGCCACGCCTCCGGGGCGGCGCCTCATCACGGCGTTGTTCGGTAATAGCCCATTCCTCAGCGGCCTCGCCGTCGCCGAGTGGGATTTCCTGACCCGTCTCGTCGCGGCAGGCATCGATGGGCCGTTCGCGGAAATTGCCGCGGACGTCGAAAGACACGACGATCGCGGCGAAAATCAGGCGACATTGCTGCGCCGGCTGCGCCTCGCGCGACGCCGCGTTGCGCTGCTGGTCGCGCTGGCCGATATCGCCGGGCTGTGGCCCTTGGAGCGGCAGATGGCGGCGCTGAGCCGGTTTGCCGACGCCGCGGTCGGCGCGGCAGTTCGTCACCTCCTCCGCGAGGCGGCGGCAAACCGGGGAATGCCCATGGCCAATCGCGACGATCCCGAGCGGGGCAGCGGCCTGATCGTCCTCGGCATGGGCAAACTCGGCGGCGAGGAACTCAATTATTCGAGCGATATCGACCTGATCCTTCTCTTCGACCCGGCCAGCCTGCCGCGCGTCGCACAAGACGCTGTGCAGTCGTCGTTCAGCCGCCTGGCCCGCGACCTCGTACGTATTCTCGACGAGCGCACCGGCGATGGCTACGTTTTTCGCACCGACCTGCGGCTGCGTCCCGACCCGCGGTCGACGCCGCTCGCGATTTCGCTGCCGACGGCGCTGAGCTATTACGAAACCGTCGGCCAGAACTGGGAGCGCGCGGCGCTCATCAAGGCGCGCCCGATCGCCGGCGACCGCCTTGCTGCGCGGCGCTTTCTCGCCGAATTGCAGCCCTTCATCTGGCGGCGGCATCTCGACTTTGCGGCGATCCGCGACATCCACTCGATCAAGCGGCAGATCGAGGCGCATCGCGGCGGCAGCCGGATCGCGGTCGCGGGGCACGACGTCAAGCTCGGGCGCGGCGGCATCCGCGAAGTCGAGTTTTTCGCTCAGACCCAGCAGCTGATCTGGGGCGGCCGGATGCCGCAGCTGCGCGTTGGCTCAACCTGTGCAGCGCTGCGGCGGCTCGCCGAATTCGGGCGGATCGACAGGCGCACGGCCGATGCGTTGATCGCAGATTACCGCTTCCTGCGGCGGGTCGAACACCGGCTGCAGATGATCGACGATGCGCAGACCCACCGCCTGCCAGCGGACGATGATGGCGTCGCCCGGTTCGCGACGTTTCTCGGCCACCGCGAACCCGGCGGTTTCGTCGCCGCATTGCGCTTGCATCTCGGTTCGGTCGAACGGGCCTATGCCGAGCTGTTCGAGGAAGCGCCGAGCCTCGCGGGGCCGGGCAACCTCGTGTTCACCGGCGCCGACGACGATCCCGATACGCTGGCGACATTGGCGCGGTTCGGCTTTGCCGAACCGGCGCGCGTGGCCGCCTTGGTGCGCAGCTGGCACCACGGCCGCCTGCGCGCCACGCGCAGCCAGCGGGCGCGCGAAATTCTGACCGAACTCGTGCCGGAATTGCTGCGCGTCTTCGGCGCCACGGCGCACCCGGACACGGCGCTCAACCGCTTCGACCAGTTTCTGGCGCGGCTGCCGGCCGGGGTGCAGCTGTTCTCGCTGCTTGCGGCGAACCCGGGGCTGCTCTCGCTGGTTGCCGACATCATGGCCGAGGCCCCTCCGCTCGCCGAAAACCTGGCGCAACGGCCGGCGCTCCTCGACTCTGTGCTGAGCGAAGGGTTTTCGGCACCGCTGCCTGACCGCGCCGGCCTCGCCGCCGACATTGGCGTTCTCCTTGGCCCCGCCCGCGATATCGAGGACAGGCTCGATGTGCTGCGGCGTTGGGCCAATGAGCGGCGGTTTCAGGTTGGCGTGCAGCTCCTGCGCGGCGGAATCGACGGTAACGGCGCTGGCCGCGCGCTGTCCGACATCGCCGAGGTGGTGCTGGCGGCCCTGCTGCCGGCCGTCACGGCGGAATTCGCGCGCGCCCACGGCACAGTGCCGGACGGCGCCTTCGCGATCGTCGCGATGGGACGGCTTGGCAGCCGCGAGATGAGCTTCGCCTCCGATCTCGACCTGATCCTGATATATGACGCCCCGGCGGACAGTCCCGGTTCGGCGGGGCCGCGGCCGCTAATGGTACCGGCCTATTACGCGCGGCTGAGCCAGCGGCTGATTTCGGCGATCACCGCGCCGACCGCCGAAGGCCGCCTTTATGAGGTCGATATGCGGCTGCGCCCGTCTGGCGAGTCGGGACCGATCGCGTCGAGCCTCGCGGCCTTTGCGCAATACCAGCGCGAGGAGGCGTGGACCTGGGAACACATGGCGCTGACCCGGGCGCGGCCGATCGCCGGCGACGCGCTCCTGCAGCAGCGCCTCGCCGCCGCGATCGCCGCGGCGCTGACGGCGCCGCGCGACAGGCATCGGCTGCTCGCCGATGTCGCCGACATGCGTCGCCGCATCGCTGCCAGCCACCCCCGCCCGCCTGCGTGGGACCTGCGCTACCGCAAGGGCGGCCTTGTCGATGTCGAATTCATCGCGCAGTACCTAGCGTTGCGCGAGGCGGCGCGCAGCCCGGCGGTAATGCGGCGCGATCCGGGCGAGGCGCTGGCGGCGCTCGCCACCGCCGGC
>JASIAN010000244.1 GCA_030042035.1 Alphaproteobacteria bacterium
TAGGCAGGGTCGGCCCAGGTCACGACAATCGGCGGCACGCCTGGCCGGTTCATCGGCGGGATGTCCGGCCGCGTTTTGTGCGCCGGCACCTGATAGGCGGTATGGCCGCGAATGACGGCAATGCCGGCGCCGCGCGCGCTCGCCTCGTGATTGGTCGGCCAATAGACCGAGCTGCGCTGCACAACGCCGACGCGCACCCCGCCGGCCGTGACGATGGCGGGCGCCCGCGCCGCGGCGAGGTTCGCCCCGGCGCCGGCATGCGCGATGCCGAGCCGGTCGAGCCGCGCGATCGAGCCGAGGATCGCGGCCGAGCCATAATTGACGTTGTTGGCGAGGCCGACCGCGCTGATGCCGGCGAGCTTCAGCGCGGCGCCGGCGATCTCCGGGTCGGCGTAGAAGCCTTCGTGCTCGACCGTGTGGTCGTGCGGCGGCGCATAGAGGCAGCATTCGAGATTGGCGAAGACGAGATCGGCCGCGCGCAACTCGCCGCCAATGCGGGCGAACGGCACGGCCGGGTCGGCGACGTTCATCAGGTTCACATCGCCGACGAGGATCATATGCGGCATGGCGGAAGGGTCCTCAGCGCTGCGGCATCGCGATATGGCGGCCGATCCAGGAGGGGCGCGGAAGATGGGCGTGCGCGGCGGCGGCTTCGGCGACGCGGGCGTACATATCGGGCGGAAACGGGCTCACCCGGCGCAGCGCGAGATCGACATGCAGGAACATCAATTCCTGCGTCGCCGTGCGCGCGCCGCCGTCGAGGGCAAACATTTCGTGCCCGATATGCAGCCGCTTCTCATCGACGCCGAGGATCTGCGTCGCGATGCGCACCTCGGCGCCGACCAGCAGTTCGCGTTCGTAGAGATTATGGGTTTCGGCGACGAACGTGCCGAGCCTGCGGTTTTGCCGGTAATCGAGGCCGAGGCCCAACTCGTCGAACAAGGCGTCGGTCGCGCCGTCAAACAGTACGGTGTAATAGGCCAGGTTCATGTGGCCGTTATAGTCGATCCACTCCGGCAGAACCGTGCCGCGGTAGCGCTCGAACGGGGCTCGGAAGCTCATCGCGCCGGCCGATCTCAGCGGCGCAAGACGATGAGCTTCTTGATCTCAGCGATCGCCTTGCCCGGGTTGAGGCCCTTCGGGCAGGTGCGGGTGCAGTTCATAATCGTGTGGCAGCGGTAGAGGCGGAACGGGTCTTCCAACAGGTCGAGCCGTTCGCCGGTCTTCTCGTCGCGGCTGTCGGCGAGCCAGCGGTAAGCCTGCAGCAAAACCGCCGGCCCCAAATAGCGCTCGCCGCTCCACCACCAAGAGGGGCAGGCGCCGGTGCAGCAGAAGCACAGGATGCATTCCCACAGCCCGTCAAGCTTGGCCCGCTCGTCGATCGATTGCGGCCGCTCGCGGTCGGGCGGCGGCGGGCTGTCGGATTGCAGCCACGGCTGGATCGACTGGTACTGTGCGTAGATGTGCGTCAGATCGGGCACCAGGTCCTTGACGACCGGCATGTGCGGCAGCGGATAGATGCGCACATCGCCCTTGATGTCCCCGATCGCGGTAATGCAGGCGAGAGTATTGACCCCGTCGATGTTCATTGCGCAGGAGCCGCACACGCCCTCGCGGCACGAGCGGCGGAAGGTCAGCGTCGTATCGATCTCGTTCTTGATCTTGAGGAGCGCGTCCAACACCATCGGTGCGCAATCGGCGAGATCGACCGTGTAGGTGTCCATGACCGGGTTCTTGCCGTCTTCGGGATTCCAGCGATAGACGCGGAAGCGGCGCGGCCGCTGCGCGGCGGGCGGCGCCGGCCAGGTCTTACCGGTCCCGATCTTCGAATTCGCCGGTAATGTGAATTCAGCCATTGGTCCCTATCCTGTCATTGCGAGGGGCGCCGCGACGAAGCAATTCCGGTAAGGATGCCGTGTGCAACGGCGGGATTGCTTCGCGTCGCTCGCAAGGACATTCGTTTCAGGTTCAATACACCCGCGCCTTGGGCGGGAAGGCCTGCACTTCGTTCGACAATGTATAGAGATGCACCGGGCGATAGCCGATGCGCACGTTGCAATCGCCGTCGAGCCAGGCGACGGTGTGCTTCAGCCAGTTCTCGTCGTCGCGCTCGGGATAGTCGTCGCGCGCGTGGGCGCCGCGGCTCTCGGTGCGGTTCTCGGCGGAATGCAGCGCGACGACAGCCTGGTTGAGCAAATTCTGCAGTTCCAGCGCTTCCATCAGATCGCTGTTCCAGATCAGCGAGCGGTCGCTGATGCCAAGATCGGCAAAGCTCCGCGCCACCCGGTCGATCTTATCGACCCCATCGCGCAACACCTCGGCGGTGCGGAACACGGCGGCATTATTCTGCATCGTGCGCTGCATATCGACGCGGATTTCGGCGGTCTTGCGCGGCCCCTTTGAATGGCGCACCGCGTCGAGCTTCGCCACCGCCGCGTCGCCCGACCCATTCGTCAGCGGCGCGTGCGGCGCACCCGCCTGCACCAGCTCGACGGCGCGATGCGCCGCCGCGCGGCCGAACACGACAATGTCCAACAGCGAATTGCAGCCCAAGCGGTTGGCGCCGTGCACCGAGACGCAGGCCGCCTCGCCGACTGCCATCAGGCCGGGCACGGTCGCCTCGGGATCGCTCGCGGTCGGGCGAAGCACTTCGCCGCGATAATTGGTCGGGATGCCGCCCATGTCGTAATGCACAGTCGGCAGGACCGGGATCGGCTCGCGCGTCACATCGACGCCGGAAAAGATTTTCGCGGTCTCCGAGATGCCGGGGAGGCGCTGGTGCAGGATCTGCGGGTCGAGATGCTCGAGGTGCAACAGGATGTGGTCATTCTTCGGGCCGCAGCCGCGGCCCTCGACGATCTCGATCGTCATCGCGCGGCTGACGACGTCGCGCGACGCCAAATCCTTGGCGTGCGGCGCATAGCGCTCCATAAACCGCTCGCCCTCGCGGTTGGTCAGATAGCCGCCCTCGCCACGCGCCCCTTCGGTGATGAGACATCCGGCGCCGTAGATGCCGGTCGGGTGAAACTGAATGAACTCCATGTCCTGCAGCGGCAGGCCGGCGCGCAATACCATTGCGTTGCCGTCGCCGGTGCAGGTATGCGCCGAGGTACAGGTGAGATAGGTGCGGCCGTAGCCGCCGGTCGCGAGGATCACGATGTGGGCGCGGAAACGGTGGATCGAGCCGTCTTCGAGGTTCCACGCCATGACGCCGCGGCAGGCGCCGTCGGCATCCATGATCAGGTCGAGCGCGAAATATTCGACAAAGAATTCGGCGTTGTGCCTGAGTGATTGCTGGTAGAGCGTGTGGATGATCGCGTGGCCGGTGCGGTCGGCGGCGGCGCAGGCGCGATTGGCCGGCGCGCCGTCGCCATATTCCTGCATGTGGCCGCCGAACGGCCGCTGATAGATCTGGCCGAGTTCGGTGCGCGAAAACGGCACGCCGAAATGCTCAAGCTCGATGACCGCGGGGATCGCCTGGCGGCACATGTATTCGATCGCGTCCTGGTCGCCGAGCCAGTCGGAGCCTTTGACCGTGTCGTACATGTGCCAGCGCCAGTCGTCGTCGCTCATATTGCCGAGCGCGGCGGCGATGCCGCCCTGCGCTGAGACGGTGTGACTCCTTGTCGGGAACACTTTCGAGATGCACGCGGTCTTCAGCCCTTCGAGCGTCGTGCCGAGGGTCGCGCGCAAGCCGGCGCCGCCGGCGCCGACGACGACGACATCATATTCGTGATCGGTGATCGGATAGGCGGCAGGCATGCTTTATGTCCTTGTTCCCGCGCTCAGGCGCCGAGCGAGAGTTTGGCAACCGCGACGATGCCCAGGATGCAGCCCAGCAGCGCCATGAGCCGCATCACGACAATCAGCCCGAGACGCGCTCCCTCGTTGCCGACATAGTCCTCGATGACGACCTGCAGGCCGAGCGCGCCGTGGTAGAACGCCGCGATCAGTAAGAGGACCCAGACGGCGGCCGACACCGGATCGCGCAGCCAGGCGATGAAAGCGGCGCGGTCGGCGCCTGAGCCGGTGAGGATGATCACCCAGATCACGAACCACACCACGAGCGGCACCAGCGCCACCGCGGTCACCCGCTGCATCCACCAGTGCTGCACTCCCTCTTTCGCCGAGCCGAGGCCGATGGCGCGGCCGAGCGGCGTGCGCATGCGGGTTTCCGGCATGTCAGGCGCTCCAGTGAATGAGGCCGATGATCCAGCTCATCGCGGTCAGTGCCGCCGTGGCCGCCAGCACCGTCCAGCCGCCGGCATAGACCTGCGGCAATTCGAGGCCGTGCGCCGTGTCCCAGAAGAGGTGCCGGATGCCGTTGCACAGATGGTAATAGAGCGTGAGGCTCCAGCCGAACAGCAGCAACAGCCCGATCCATGAGCCGAGAAAATCGCGGATGCCGGCATAGGCGCCGGGCCCGATCGCCGCGGCGACGAGCCACCAAATCAACAGGATCGTACCGGCGGCGAGCGCCAAACCGGCGGCGCGGTGCAGGATCGACAGCACCGACGTCAATTGCCAGCGGTAGACCTGCAGATGCGGCGACAGGGGCCGCGTTTCCGATGCCATCGGCACCTCGCGGAAAGCGTGCGACGGACGACGGGGTTGACTTATGCCACGCTCCTCAGGGTGTCAACGGAGCCGGCCGCCGCGCAATTTTCTGGCTGATATGATCGAAAAGGCAGCAACCCCAGTCGTCGTCGTTGCGAGGAGCGGAGCGAGGATGCAGTCCGCGCGAGCCACGGTCAGCGGGATTGCTTCGGCGAGCTCGCAATGACTGGAGCGGCTCACCCGATCGGGACGTCGAAGCCGCGCTTGGTGCCGGGGCGCGCCATCATCATCTCGTACCAGCGCTTGACGTTGGGGTATTGCGCGAGATCGACCTGGTGGCGCTCGTGACGCCAGGCCCAGCCGAGGATCGCGAAGTCGGCGATCGAAACATCGCTCCCGGCCGCGTACGGCACATCGCCGAGCCGCTTGTTGAAGACGCCGTAGAGCCGGTGCGTCTCCTTCATGTAGCGTTCGAGGCCGTAGCGGCGGTCCTCCTCCTTCTCGACCTGCAGGAAATGGTGCACCTGCCCCGGCATCGGGCCAAACCCGCCCATCTGCCACATCAGCCATTCGAGCACCGGCACCTGGCGTCTGAGATCGCCCTTCGGCCAGAACTTGCCGGTCTTCTCGCCGAGATAAATCAGGATCGCGCCCGATTCGAAGACGCTGATCGGGCCGCCCGGCGCGGGACCTTCCTCGTCGATAATGGCCGGGATGCGGTTGTTCGGGCTGATCTTCAGGAATTCCGGCTTGAACTGCTCGCCGCGGCCGATATGCACCGGTTTGATCGTGTAGGGCAGCCCCATCTCTTCGAGCGCGACGGTGATCTTGCGACCGTTGGGGGTGTTCCAGGTCCATAGTTCGATCGTCATCGGCGGCGTCTCCTGCGGCTCTGGTGCGAGGAGGCCGCAGCATTGCCGTGTCGCCCCGCTGCGGCAAGCGGCATCTGAGCGGTGTGGCACTCGCGCACGTCATCGCCTAGCATTGCGCCAGTCGCGATCCCGACCAAGGAGGCACGCATGGCTGCCGACCCCAACCGCGTCATCCTGACCGGCGAAAACCCGTTCATCCGCCTGTCCGCGAGCGACGGCGGGACGATTACGACCAACGCCAGCTATTGGCGCATTGTGACCTGCCCGGCGGGACCGGGCCATGTGCTCTATCTGAAAAGCGAACTGACCGAGCACGCCTGGCGCATCTATTCCGACAACATCGCGCTGGCGCGCTGGCTGCAGGATACGGTGCAGGGCATGCTGAACCCGGAGACCGCCGACAAGGACATCCCGGTCGTCGAGGCGGATTTCGCGAAATCCGGCGACCCGCGCTATTTCTGGAGCGAAAGCCTGATCGCGCACCGCGAGGAATTGAGCCTCACCTGGTACGACATCGGCGATCCCTTGTTGATCCACACCGAGCCCGGCGAGGGCGGCCGCAAATACGGCGTCTGCACGCTGTTGATCCCGGCGCTCGGCGCGCGCGTAACCAAGAACGGCGTCGCGGCCGCCGGCAAACCGTGGCCGACCCAGCGCGAAGGCCGGCCGTTCAGTACCTGCGCGCTGGCCTTTTCCGAAAGCTGGACGGAACCGCGCTGATCCCTGCCCGCCGGGGCCGGCGACCAATAACTGCCGCAGTTCGCCGCACTACGGTCGGCGGGCCTCGACAGCGCGGCAACGCTTATGGCCGGCGCCGCGCCGAATCCATTATCGTCGCACGATCGGCCGCGGTTTCGGCGGGGAGGTTCTGGGTGACGGATGCGCCGGCTTGGCGCTTTGCCAGACAGCGAGCCCGATTTTGCGGCATCGCCGCAATTGCAGCGGCGTTGGCGCTGGCTTGTTGGCTTGTGGCCGTCCCTCTGCACCGCGAGTTGCGACGGCTGGACGCCAGGTCCGGAACACCGCAGGCGGCGGGCCTCACCGGGTTCCACGACGTCAGGATCGCGACGCCGGACGGGCAGCGTCTCGATGCCTGGTGGGCGCCGCCGCCGGTACCGGCGGCTGGCGTCGTACTCTTCCTGCACGGCAATCCCGGGACGCTACGCGGCACCGCGCCGCATCTTGCCGATGTTCGGGGCATCGGCCTCGGTGCGATGGCGATCGACTACCGCGGCTTCGGTCGTTCGGCCGGTCAACCGAGCGAAGGCGGCGTGCGAATCGACGCGCGCGCCGCGTTCGATTGGCTGCGGCGTGCCGCTCCGCGGTCGAAGATCGCGGTGTTCGGCGAGAGTTTCGGCACCTACCCGGCGGTCGCGCTCGCCGCCGAGCGGCCGGTCGCCGGCGTGCTGCTGAACGCGCCGTTCGCGTCGCTGCGGCGTTTATGGATGATTCGCGGCCGGCCGACCGAGCATTGGATGGCGGCCGCTCCGTTTGATTCGGCGTCATTGATCGGCCGCATCGACGCCCCGCTATTGATCCTCGAAGGCAGCGCCGACACGATCGTGCCATTGCCCGAGGCGTTGCGCCTGTACACGGCTGCCCACCCGCCGAAAGCGATGATTGTCGTGCGCGGCGCCGGCCACGTGGCGGCCTATCGCGGCGCCGCCAAGACGCGGGCGCTGGCGGCGCTTGTGCGCTGGACCGAAACCGGCGATGCCCGACGCTGACCGCTCCCTGCCGGCGACCGTCGAGTTGCGCGGGGTCACGAAGCGCTTCGTTTCAGGGCTGGAGGCGCTGGCCGGCGTCGATCTCGGCGTCGCGGCGGGCGAGTTCGTGAGCATTCTCGGCCCCTCCGGCTGCGGCAAGAGCACGCTGCTTCGCATCGTCGCCGGTCTCGTCGAGCCGTCGAGCGGCGAATGCCGGTTGCGGCTTGCCGGCGCCGCGGGCGGGTCGGCCCCGGCCGGCCGCATCGGCTTTGTCTTTCAGGACCCCACGCTGATGCCGTGGGCGACGGTGCTGCGCAATGTCGAATTGCCGTTCCGCATCAAGGGCCGGGTGCGCGCCGCCGAGCGCGACCGCGCCGCGGCCGCGCTGCGCGCGGTCGGCCTCGCCGGCTTTGAGCGCGCCTATCCGCACCAGCTGTCGGGCGGCATGCGAATGCGCGTGTCGATCGCCCGCGCGCTCGTCACCGAACCGGACCTCCTGCTGCTCGACGAGCCATTCGCCGCGCTCGACGAGATCACCCGGCTGCAGCTCAATGACGATCTGTTGCGGCTGTGGGAGGAGCACCGGCCGACCATCCTGTTCGTCACCCACAGCGTCTACGAATCGGCTTATCTGTCGAGCCGCATCGCGGTCATGACGCCGCGCCCGGGGCGGGTCGTCGCCGATCTGCCGGTCGATCTGCCGCGGCCGCGCGACCGCGCGGTGCGCGCCAGCCCGGCCTATGCGGCGATGTGCGAGCGGGTGTCGGCCGCTTTGGCGGCGGCGATGGCGGCGAACCCGCCTGCCGCGGCAATTTCCCGCAAAGCATAAAGGGCTCAGGCCGTTGCCGCGGCGCACCAGAAGCCCGACAATGCGACCCAATCGGCTGGGACCGCGGGAAACGTCGGATGGCGAGCGGATTGAACGGGGTTGATGACCGCCGGCGGGGCGGCGGCGCGCGCGAGCCACGTCGATGAACATCTCGGAACCGTTCATCCGACGGCCGATCGCGACCTCGCTGTTGATGCTCGGCGTCTTGGTGTTCGGCATCGCGGCCTATCGCCTGTTGCCCGTCGCCTCGCTGCCGAATGTCCAATTTCCGACGATCACGGTCAGCGCCAACCTGCCGGGCGCCAGTCCCGAGACGATGGCTTCGGCCGTCGCGACGCCGCTCGAACAACAGTTCAGTTCGGTTCAGGGCCTCGGCGAGATGACCTCGCTGTCCGGCGTCGGCACGACAACGATCACGCTGCAATTCGACCTGTCGACCAATATCAACGCCGCGGCGGAGGATGTGGAAACCGCAATCAACGCCGCCAGCGGCCTGTTGCCCAAGGACCTGCCGAGCCCGCCGACTTACCGCAAGGTCAACCCGAACAATTTCCCGATCCTGATTTATTCGGTGCACTCAGACGGGTTGCCGATGTACGTCGTCGACCATTACGTGTCGGACGTGTTGGCCCAGCCGTTGTCGATGGTTAAAGGGGTGGGCGGCGTCTTCATCTTCGGCCAGAAGAAATATGCGGTGCGGGTCGAGGTGAATCCGATGGCGCTGGCTTCCCGCCATCTCGGCCTCGAAGAGGTCCGCACCGCGCTCGCCAACGCCACCATCGATCTGCCGAAGGGCGAAATCGTCGGGCCCAACCGCGCAGTCAGCCTCGACAGCAACGACCAGCTGATGGACGCTGCGCCCTTTCGCAACATCGTCATCGCCTATCGCGACGGCGCGCCGGTGCATCTCGGCGATATCGCCCAGATCATCAATTCATCCGAAAACACCCAGGTCGGCGCCTGGTACAACGGGGTCCCGGCCGAGGGCGTGGCGATCGAGCGGGCGGACGGCGCGAACGCTCTCGCCGTCATCCGTCGCGTCAAGGCGATGATGCCGCAGCTGCAGCAGTCATTGCCGCCGTCCGTCAGGGTCGAATTGGTGTCCGATCGCTCGGAGTTGACGCGGGCGGCGATCACCGACGTGCAGTACACGATGCTGTTGACGATCGGCCTCGTCGTCCTCGTCATTTTCGTATTTCTGCGCAGCCTGTGGGCGACGCTGATCCCGAGCCTTGTCGTGCCGCTGTCGCTGCTCGC
The DNA here is from genome assembly GCA_030042035.1 of Alphaproteobacteria bacterium. Classification (GTDB taxonomy): domain Bacteria; phylum Pseudomonadota; class Alphaproteobacteria; order ATCC43930; family CGMCC-115725; genus DATARH01. The sequence goes on from JASIAN010000244.1 coordinate 9,222, forward strand.
GACCTTTGCGGCGATGTACGTCGCCGGCTTCACGCTCGACAACATCTCGCTGATGGGACTGACGATCGCGGTCGGCTTCCTGATCGACGATGCGATTGTCATGATCGAAAACATTGTGCGCCACATCGAGGCGGGCCAACGGCCGCTGCCGGCGGCGTTGCAGGGCGCCGGGCAGATCGGCTTCACGATCGTGTCGATCACCTTTTCGCTGATCGCGGTTTTCATTCCGATTTTCTTCATGGGCGGCGTCGTCGGCCGGCTGTTCCATGAATTTGCCGCAACGGTTGCCATCGCGGTCTTGGCCTCGGCGTTCTTCTCGCTGACCCTGACCCCGATGTTGTGCTCGCTATTTCTGAAATCGGCGCACGAGCAGCACAAAAATCGCCTCAACCTCGCCGCCGAGCGCGGCTTTGATGCGATTCTGCGGGCCTATGACCGCGGTCTCGGCTTCGTGTTTCGCCATCAGCGGGCAACGCTCGTCGCGACGCTGCTGCTCGCGTGTGCGACCGTCTATCTCTACGTCGCGATCCCGAAGGGCTTTGTGCCGCAACAGGACACCGGGTTCTTTTTCGGCCTCGTCGAAACCCGCCAGGATTCGTCGTTTCACCATACCGCCCAGGTGGCGCGCCAGGTTCTCAACATTGTCGATCATGACCCCGGCGTGCAGGGTATCTTCCTGCACGCCGGCGCCTATTCCTATAATCCCGGCGGCAATACCGGGCATATTTTCGGTCAGCTGAAGCCCTACGGCGACCGCGACGGCGCCGAAACGATCATGCAGCGCCTCGCAAAGAAGGTGGAATCAGTCGTCGGCGCCAAGTTCTTTATGCAGATCCCGCAGACAATCCAGGTCGGCGGGCGATTGGCGCGCACCCAATACCAATACACGCTGACCGACACAAATTTCGACGAGCTGAACCATTGGGCGCCGCTGCTGGAAGCGGCGATGAAAAAGCTGCCGCAACTGCAGGAGGTCGCCTCCGACGAGCAGATCGCGGCGCCGTACATCGACATCGTCGTCGATCGCCAGGAGGCCGAGCGGTTGGGCCTGTCGACGGCGCTGATCGACCAGACCTTGTATGACGCGTTTGGCCAGCGGCAGGTTACGACGATCTACGGCGCCACCGACCAGAACAAGGTCGTCATGGAAGTGGCGCCGCCATTCGCCCGCGACCCGAACATACTGCAGCGGCTGTTTGTCGCCGCGCCGAACGGAACCCAGGTGCCGCTGTCGACGGTGGCGCATTATGTGAAGCGCCTGGAACCGCTGACGATCAGCCACCAGGGCGTGTTTCCGTCCGTCACGCTGTCGTTCAACCTCACTCCCGGGGTCGCGCTCGGCCAGGCGGTCAATGCGGTCGAGCAGATGGCCGCGCGCCTGCGCGCGCCGCCGACGCTGCACGGCTCGTTCGAAGGCACGGCGCAGGCCTTCCAGACCTCGCTGAAAACAATGCCGCTGTTGCTCGCGGCGGCGATCCTCGTCGTCTACATCGTGTTGGGCGTGCTCTACGAGAGCTACATCCACCCGATCACGATCCTGTCGGCGCTGCCGGCGGCCGGGGTCGGCGCGCTGATCATGCTGTGGGGGTGCCACTACGACCTGTCGGTCATCGCGATCATCGGCATCGTGCTGTTGATCGGCATCGTCAAAAAGAACGCGATCATGATGATCGATTTCGCGCTGTCGGCGCAGCGCAGCGAGGGCAAGAGCCCGCGCGAGGCGATCCGCGAAGCGTGCCTCTTGCGCTTCCGGCCGATCATGATGACGACGTTCTCGGCACTGTTCGGCAGCCTGCCGATCGCGCTGGGCCAGGGCGCCGGCTCCGAGCTGCGCCAGCCGATGGGCATCGCCTTTATCGGCGGCCTGTTGGTCTCGCAATGGCTGACGCTCTACACGACGCCGGTCGTCTACCTCTATCTCGACCGCTTTGCCGCCTGGCTCGGGCGCTCCAACCGGCAGCCGCGGCTGGCGCAAACGCTGAGCCCGGTGCCGCAGCCGGTAGGCCTCGAAGAGCCGGGGGGCGAATAGCTCCCCGAGGATGCCCGGCTCACGGCGAATGACATTACCCGGCGACGATCAACCCCGGCTCCACAGGCGCTTCGTCGCGATCGCCGCGCCCTCGGCCATCGTGCGCAGTTTCTTGAAGGCGATGTCGGGATCGATCTTGCCGTAGCCGGCGAACGTGCCGAAACCGCAATCGGTGCCGGCGATGACCCGCTCGCGCCCGACGAGATCGGCGAAGCGGATGAGCCGCTCGGCCACCAGCTCGGGATGCTCGACATAATTCGTGCAGGTGTCGATGACGCCGGGGATCAGGATCTTGTCATCGGGCAGCCTGATCTGCCGCCAGATCGCCCATTCGTGCTCGTGACGCGGGTTGGCGGCCTCGACGACCAGCGCCTGGCACTTTGATTTGACGAGGATCGGCGCGACCTTGGCGAATTCGATGTCGTGGTCGTGCGGACCTTCGTAATTGCCCCAGCAGATGTGAATGCGGCAGCGATCGGCCGGCACGTTGCGCAGCGCGTGGTTCAGCACCTCGATATGAAACGCCGCACGCTTCAGGAAGTCGGCTTCGCTCAAATCCTGAAACGACGTGTGATGCGCCATCGCGAGGTCTGGGCAGTCGAGCTGCAGGACAAACCCGGCCTCTACGATCGCTTCGTATTCCGGCTGCATCGCCGCGGCGATGGCTTCGACATAGGCTTCGTGGCTCGGATAATGCCGGTTGATCTGGAACACCGGCACGAGGCCGGGCGAGGCCGCCGTCATAAACCCTTCGACCGCTTTCACCTGCGCCAGCGCCGCCTTGAGGTTGGCAATGTCCTCCCTGACCGGCTCTGCATCCTTGACCGCCACATCGCCGACACACACGGCGCGGCGCGCGTTGACCGGGCCGGTCATGCGCTCGTAGGCGGCGACGAAATTGGGATGCGGCCCGGTATCGAGCCGCGGCTTGGCCGGCTCGTGACCGGCGAAGCCCGAGAGCCGATCGGCAACATAGGTCGAATAGCCCGGCTTCGACATCTCGCCGTCGTTGATGATATCGACGCCGACCTCGGCCTGACGCCGCACGATCGCGAAGACCGCCTCGCGCGTCAGCCGCGTCAGCTCCGCCGTGTCGTAGGGCTGGTCCCGGTCCTTTTTGACCAACAGCTCGCGCAGCGCCGGCGGCCGCGGCAGGCTGCCCGTGTGCGTCGTCAGAATGCGGTCCTGGCTCGTCTGCATCGCGCTCCTCCCCACGGATGGTCGGCCGCAGCCTGCGACTCTTCGCCCCTTCGAGCAAGCGGCTCCGCGCTTCAGCTCCGATAGCTCGGGTCGAGGCGGTCGCACAGCCTGAGCAGCGCCGGCCATTCGCGCTGGCCGCCCAATCGCGGGTTGTCGATCGCGCCCTCGAACTGCGCCGCCTGCTTCTCGCTCGTATCGGGGTCGGGCATGACGATCTTCTGCCCGGACGCCGCTGCGGCGGCCTGGATTTTCAGCTGCGCCTCGGCCGAGCGCTCGAAATGATAGGTCAGCGAAAACGCCTCGGCGACGTTGCGGCCGGTCGCCAACAGGCCGTGATTGCGCAATACCAGCACGGGGTGGTTGCCGATCGAGCGCTGCAGCCGCTCGCGCTCGTCCATGTCTAAGGAGACGCCCTCGTACGGGTGATAGCCGAGCCGGTTGTAGAAGCGCATCGCCCATTGCGACAGCGGCAAGAGGCCGTCTTCCAGCGCGCCGACCGCGATGTCGGCTTCGGTATGGGTGTGGATGACGCATTGCACATCGGGCCGCGACTGATAGATCGCGCCGTGAATGACGATGCCGGCATAGATCGGCTCGTATTCCGAGGGCTCGAGCACCTTGCCGTCGAGATCGCATTTCAAGAGGTTCGAGGCGGTGATCTCGTTGAACATCAGCCCCATCGGGTTGATCAGGATCTGGTCGGTCGTGCCCGGCACGCGCGCCGAATTGTGCGTCAGGATCAGATCGTCCCAGCCGAAATGCGCAATGAGGCGATAGCAGGCGGCGAGATCGACCCTGACCTTCCATTCCTCCCGGCTGACATGCGCCGGCCGCGCCGCGAGGTGTGTCTCGATCGTATCCATCGATACAGGTCTCCCGATTGACTGCCGATAAATTACGATCAAACCGGCGCCACATGAAAGGCGAATAGCGAAACCCTTCCCGGCGCTTCGGTGCCGCGGGTTGCGGGACGGCAGAGCGGAGGCTAACCTCCGTTCGGCGCCCCAACCGGAGGTGCGGCCATGGCGACCGACGGGCTCATCACGCTCCCGAGCGGCTTTGGCGCGAAAGAAACGGCCGATCGGCTGGCAGCCGAGATCACGACGCGCGGCCTGCGCGTCTTTGCCCGCATCGACCATGCGGCGGGCGCCGCCACGGTTGGGATGACGCTGCGGCCTACGGAGGTGCTGATTTTCGGCAACCCCCGGGGTGGGACGCCGCTGATGCAGGCCGGCCAGACGATCGGCATCGATCTGCCGATGAAGGCGCTGGTATTCGAAGACGCGGCCGGCAAGGTGTGGCTGTCCTACAATGATCCGCAATGGCTGGCAGAGCGGCATGGTCTTGGCGCCGCGGTCGCGCACACCACCGCTGCGATCACGGCGCTGGTCGCCGTGCTGGCGGCGAAGGCGACGACCCCGCCGTGAGGGCGGCGGACGCTGGCGGGCGAGCGAGGCAGGCGTTGATCCGCGGCTACAGCGATCATGCGGCCAACGAACGGACGTATCTCGCCTGGGTACGCACCGGCATCGCGATCATTGCGTTTGGCTTTGTCGTCGAGAAATTCAACCTGTTCATGCGCTCCTTGGCGAGCGCGGCTATCGGCAATGTCGCGTTGCATGTGCCGCTCGAGCGAATTTCCGGGCCGCTCGGGCAGGACGAGGGCTTGGCGCTGATCGCCGGCGGCGCGCTCTTGATCGCGCTTGCGACCTGGCGCTTTGTGCGCACCGAGCGCCTTCTCGACGACCCCGAAACCCACTCCGCCGACAGCGTGCGGATCGAACTGGCGTTTGCAGCGGTGCTGCTGCTCGGTCTCGCCGGGGTCAGCACCTATCTGCTGCTCGATTGATCAGACCCGGTTTGACGCCGCGCGCCTGCGTTGCGGGGCTTACGGTTCGCGTTTAGGCTTCCCGGCTCCAGATACCCGCTTTAGGGGGAAACGCTCATGTCGATCCTGATTTTTGGCGGCACCGGGTTTATCGGGCGGCGCCTGATACCGCTGTTGGCGAAGCGCGGCGAAGAGATCGTCTGCATGGACATCAAGCCGGAGACCGCCGACTACAGCGAATTCGGCAGGCAGGTGCGCGTCATGCGCGGCGATATCAGCCAATTTGACGACGCCATGAACGCGCTCTACAGCGCAAAGCCGTCGCGCTGCATCAACCTCGCCTATTTCCTCGGCAGCGACTATCCGCCGCGCGTCGCGTTCAAGCTCAACATCCTCGGCATGGACAATTGCTTCGAGGCGTGCCGGCTGGCGGGCGTCAACCGCGTCGCCTATGCGAGTTCCCTCGCCGTGTCGGGCGAGCAGAAATTCTATGGCGACCGGCTCGTCACCGAGGACGATTTCCGTCACGGCCATGTGCAGTACGCGATGCACAAAATCTTCAACGAGTGGCAGGCGCAGGACTACCGCGACAAGCACGGCATGGAGATCACC
>JASIAN010000245.1 GCA_030042035.1 Alphaproteobacteria bacterium
GCCAGCGAACTGCCGCTGATCATCGTCGTCGTCGACGAGATGGCCGATCTGATGCTGGTCGCCGGCAAGGATATCGAGGCGGCCGTCCAGCGCCTGGCGCAGATGGCGCGCGCCGCCGGCATTCACCTCATCACCGCGACGCAGCGCCCGTCGGTCGATGTCATCACCGGCACGATCAAGGCCAATTTCCCGACCCGCATCTCGTTCCAGGTCACCTCGAAGATCGACAGCCGCACGATTTTGGGCGAAGGCGGCGCGGAGCAGCTGTTGGGGCGCGGCGACATGCTCTACATGGCGGGTGGCGGCCGCGTCACGCGCGTGCACGGCCCCTTTGTGTCGGACGAGGAGGTCGAGCGCGTCGTGTCGTTCCTGAAATCGCACGGCGCGCCCGCTTATATCGACGACATCACCGAAGACGACGGCGCCGCCACAGCGGGCGCGGACCTGTTCGGCGGCGACGAGGACAGCGGCTCCGGCAACGAGCTCTACGACCAGGCGGTCGCGCTCGTCACCCGCGAGCGCAAGGCCTCGACGAGCTTTGTGCAGCGCCATCTGCAGATCGGCTACAACCGCGCTGCCCGGCTCATCGAGCGCATGGAGCTGGAGGGCGTTGTCGGCCAGGCCAATCACGTCGGCCGGCGCGAGGTCCTCGCTCCGCCGCCGCGCTAACGCCCGCGGGTCGCAACGCGGGTTTTCCGGAACACCCGATATGACGCTATGCGGTTGGTCACGCTGCGCCTTCGCGGGTGCTGCGCCGATCGGCGCGCCGATGACGCCCTTGACAGCATGGGCGAACGCCGGCCCGATTGAAGCGCGGCGGCGGGGAGAGATCGTGATGCGCGAACGCATTCTTGGCACATTGACGATCGGCCAGGCGCCGCGGGCGGACATCGTGCCGATCATCGACGCGCATGTCCCGCCGGCGGTGCGGTGCATCCACCGGGGTGTGCTCGATGGTCTCGCCCGCGGCGAGATCGACCGCCGCTACGGCGCCCAGCCGGGCGAAGCGGCGCTCGTCACGCGGCTCCTTGACGGCAGCGTCGTCACGCTGTCCCGCCGGGAAATGCGGGACGGCGTGCAGCACGCCCTCTCCGCGCTGGACGACCTCGGCTGCGCCGCGATCCTTTTGCTGTGCACCGGCACGTTCGCCGGTCTTCGTTGTCGCCGCGCCTGGCTTATCGAGCCGGACCATGTGATCCCGCCGCTCGTTGCCGGCCTCCTCGCGCATCGCCGGCTCGGCGTCGTCGTGCCGATCGCCGGCCAGATCGCATCGGAGAGCGGCAAGTGGCAGCTGCTTGCCCGGCCGCCGCTTTTCGCCGTCGCCAGCCCCTACGCCGACGCACCCGCGGCGCTTGCTGCCGCCGGCGCCGACCTCAAAGAGCGCGGCGCCGAGGCGATCGTGCTCGACTGCATCGGCTTCACCGAGCACCACCGCGTCGCGCTCGCCTCGCTTGATCTGCCGGTCATGCTGTCGAACACGGTCGTCGCCCGCACCCTCGGCGAACTCTTCGCCGCATAGCAGGCGCGCGCCGAAACCTCAATAATCCGGCTGGTTTACCGCCGGGCCGCTGTTGTCGCTCGGCGCTGCGGCCCATATATTCAGTGGTTTCCGTGAGCAAGTGAGGAATTCGGGCATGGCGCGCGTCACGGTCGAAGATTGTGTGATCAAGGTTCCCAACCGGTTCGATCTGGTTTTGCTTGCCGCGCAGCGGGCGCGCGAGATCGCCGCCGGCGCGCCGCTGTCGCTCGATCGCGACGACGACAAAAACCCGGTTGTCGCGCTGCGCGAGATCGCCGACGAAACCGTCAGGCTCGATCACCTCAGGGATACGCTCGTGCGCGGGCTGCAGAAGCATATCGAGCTCGACGAACCCGAGGAGACGCCGGAAATCGATCAGACGCTGTTCGGCATCGCCGATGCGACGGGCCCCGTCATCAGCGAGGAGGAGGTGGACGAGGAGGCGGTCGAGGACGAGCTCGAAGAAGACCTGCTCGAGGCCGAAGACGAAGAGGACCTCGCGCTGCCCGTCGAGGAGGAGGAGATCGGCGAGGCGGCAGGTGAGGAAGAGGAGGCACCCTGAGCCGGCCGATCGGGCAGACGCCGGCAGAACGATGACAAGGGGACGGCCCGCGCGATGATGCGGCAGTTCGAACTGGTCGAGCTCGTCAAGTCCTACGATCCGAAGGCCGACGAGGACGCGCTCAACCGCGCTTATGTCTATTCGATGAAAGCGCACGGCGCGCAACTGCGGGCCTCGGGCGACCCGTATTTCTCGCATCCGGTGCAGGTGGCGGGGCTGCTCGCCCAGATGAAGCTCGACACCGCCTCGATCGTGACCGGCCTGCTGCACGATACGGTCGAGGACACGGTCGCGACATTGGATGACATCGAGCGGCTGTTCGGCCCGGAGATCGCACGCCTCGTCGATGGCGTCACGAAGTTGTCGCGCATCGAACTGCAGTCCGACAAGACGAAACAGGCCGAGAATTTCCGCAAGCTGGTGCTGGCGATGTCGGAGGACATCCGCGTCCTCCTCGTCAAACTCGCCGACCGGCTGCACAACATGCAAACGCTGCAGTTCATCAAGGAGGACGAGCGCCGCCGCCGCATCGCCCGCGAGACGATGGACATCTACGTGCCCCTCGCCGAGCGCATCGGCATGCACCGCATGAAGGACCAGCTCGAAGACCTCGCCTTCGCCGAACTGCATCCCGACGGGCGCGCCAGCATCATCGCGCGTCTCGGCTTTCTGCGCGAGCAGGGCGGCGACATCGTCACCCGCATCGTCGCGGAGTTGACCGCGAAACTGGCGGAGGG
>JASIAN010000246.1 GCA_030042035.1 Alphaproteobacteria bacterium
GATCCGTCCCAGCCGCGGCCGCCGGTCGTGGCGCGGCCGCGCCAGTTGCCCGTGACGCAGATCGAGATGTGGCTCCGCGATCCCTACGCGATCTATGCCCGCCACATCCTCGGCCTCAAGGCGCTTGACGACCTCGACGCCGATCCCGGCCGCGCCGAGCTCGGCACCACCGTGCACCATGCGCTCGCCCGATTTATCGAGCGCCACCCGCGCGATCTGCCGCTGTTTGCCGAGGACGAACTCATCGCGATCGGCCGCGAATGCTTCGCGCCGTTTCTGTCGCGGCCGGGAGCCTGGGCCTTCTGGTGGCCGCGTTTTGTGCGGGTCGCGAACTGGTTCGTCGCCGAGGAGCGCGAGCGGCGCCACGGGCTTGTCGACAGCCGCGCCGAGCGCGCGGGCCGGCTCGTCGTCGCAGGCCCGGCCGGCCCCTTCACGATCACGGCGATCGCCGACCGCATCGACCGCTTGGCGGGCGGCGGCCTCGCGCTGATCGATTACAAGACCGGCGCCCTGCCGTCGAAGCGCGAGATCGAAGGCGCAATCGCGGTGCAACTGCCGCTGGAAGGCGCGATCGCCCGCGACGGCAGCTTTGACGGGTTCTCCGGCCCCATCGCGGCGCTCGAATACTGGCGGCTGCCGGGCGGCGATCCGGCCGGCCAGCGCTGTCCGATCGCCGGTGATGATGCGGCGGCGCTGATCGACCGGGTGCTGGCCTCGGTCACGGCGCTGATCGCCCGCTTCGACGATCCCGCAACGCCTTACGAAGCGGTACCGGTCATCCGCTGGCGGCCGCGTTTTTCCGATTACGACCATCTCGAACGGCTCGACGAGGCCGAGCCGGAAAGCGATACGCCCGACGACGGCGAGGAGGCGCGATGATCGGCGACGCTGCCACGCCGGAGCAGCGTCGCGCGCTCAGGCCGGCCGAATCGGTGTGGGTCGCGGCGTCGGCCGGCACCGGCAAGACGAGGGTGCTGATTGACCGCCTCTTGGCGCTGATGCTGAGTGGCGCCGATCCGGCGCGCCTGTTGTGCCTGACCTTCACGCGCGCCGCGGCGGCCGAGATGGCGAACCGGGTCAACCAGCGGCTGTCGGCCTGGACGACGATGCCGCCCGGCGCGCTGCACGAGGAGCTGGTGCCGCTTATCGGCCGGTTTCCGCAACAGCACGACATCGCCCGCGCCCGCCGGCTGTTTGCGCACGTGCTCGACGTGCCGGGCGGCGCCAAGATCGCGACGATCCACGCCTTCTGCCAGTCGCTGCTGCGCCGCTTCCCGCTCGAAGCCGGCGTCGCGCCGGAATTCGCCGTCATCGACGAGCGCAGCGCCAAGGAGGCGCTCGCCGAAGCAGCCGCCGCGGTCATCAACGCCGCCCGCGCCGACGCCGACACGCCCGGCTCGCTGGCCGATGCGTTGCGGATTGTCGCCGGCCATGCGCCGGAGGAGCGCTTTGCCGAGCTGATGAGCCAGATTTCGGGCGAGCACGAAAAGCTGCGCCGGGCGCTCGCGGGCGGCGCTGCGGCGCTGCGGCACCGGCTGTGCGCCAGGCTGTCTGCGCCGAGGGACACGACAACCGACGCGCTCATCGCGGCATTCTGCGCCCACGGCGCGGGCGATGAAGTGGGGTTGCGCGCCGCCGCCGCGGCGCTGGCGGCAGGGTCCGACCGCGAGCGCGAGCGCGCCGCCATTCTCGGCCGCTGGTGCGCCGTCATTGCGGCGCAGCGGCCGGCGCTGCTTGCGCAATATGTCAGGGTGTTCCTGACCGACAAAGGCGACATCCGCCAAAGCCTCATCACGAAGAGCGCGACGGCAAGGGCCCGCAGCTGTGATGCCGGCGCCGTGCTGCAGGCCGAGGCCGAGCGGGTGCGGCGCTTTGTCGGCGAACGGGCCGCGCTCGTGGTCGTCGAGGCGACCTTTGCACTCGTCCGCCTCGGCGCTGCGCTGCTCGACGCCTACGAGCGGATGAAGCGGCTGAAGGGCCTCCTCGACTACGACGATCTTGTGACGAAGGCATTGGCACTGTTGCGGCGGCCCGGCGTCGCCGCATGGGTGCTGTTCAAGCTCGACGGCGGCCTTGACCACATATTGATCGACGAGGCGCAGGACACCAACCCCGAGCAGTGGGAGCTCGTCGCCGCGCTGGCCGAGGAATTCTTCGCCGGCGAGGGCGCCGCCCAGCGGCCGCGCACGATCTTCGCGGTCGGCGACGCGAAACAGTCGATCTACAGCTTCCAGCGGGCCGATCCGCAAGAATTCGTACGGATGCGGCGGCACTTCGAGCAGCGTGTCGCGGCGGCGCGCCAGGAATGGACGGTGGTGCCGCTCGACATCTCGTTCCGCGCCGCCGAACCGCTGCTCGCGGCAGTCGATGCCGTCTTCGCCCACGCGGAGGCGGCCGACGGCGTCGCGCCCGACGGCGGCGCGATCCGCCACGTCGCGGCGCGAACCGGAGCGGCGGGGTTCGTCGAATTGTGGCCGCCGGTGCCGGCCGAGCCGGACGCAGACGATGCGACCCGCCGTCTCCCCGAGCCGCGCACTCGGCTCGCCACCGCGATCGCCGCGACAATCGCCGGCTGGCTGGCGCGCGGCGAGCGGCTTGACGCGCGCGGCCGGACGTTGCGGCCGGGCGATGTCCTGGTGCTCGTCCGGCGCCGCAACGCCTTTGTTGCCGATCTCCTGCGCGCGTTGAAAGAGCGGGGCGTGCCGGTCGCCGGCGCCGACCGGCTGGCGCTCGCCGGCGAGTTGGCGGTGCGCGATCTCGTCGCGCTCGGCCGCTTCCTGCTGCTGCCGGAGGATGACCTGACGCTGGCGACGGTGTTGAAGGGCCCGCTGTTTGGCTTCTCCGAGGACGCGCTGTTCCGCCTCGCTTACGGCCGCGGCAAGACGAGCCTGTGGCAGCGGCTGCGCACGCTGGCGGCCGACGACCTGATCATGCGCGAGGCCGCCGGGCGCCTCGCCGCGCTGCTGGCGCGCGCCGATTTTGCGCCGCCCTTCGAACTCTATGCCGAAATCCTCGGCGCCGGCGGCGGGCGACGCGCGATGCTTGAGCGACTGGGGCCCGAGGCGGCCGACCCGATCGACGAATTCCTCGCCCAGGCGCTCCTCTACGAGCGCGAGCATGTCCCCTCGCTGCAGGGGTTTCTGCGCTGGCTCGTCGCCGGCGAGATCGAGGTGAAACGCGATTTCGGCGAACGGCTGCGCGACGAAGTCCGCATCATGACCGTGCACGGCGCCAAGGGGTTGGAGGCGCCGGTCGTCTTCCTGCCGGACACGATGCAGCTCCCCGACCGCGGCCCGGCGCTGATCTGGGGCGCGGCGGACGGGTTGCCGCTGTGGCGGCCGCGCGGCAACCTTGCAGCGCCGGCCTATGTCGCGGAGCGTGAGGCATTGCGCCGCCGCCAATTGCAGGAATACCGCCGGCTCCTTTACGTTGCGCTGACCCGCGCCGAAGACCGGCTCTATGTCTGCGGCTGGCAGACGCAGCGGCCGGTGCACGAAGCGATGAGCTGGCATGCGTTGTGCGCCGTCGGTTGGCGCGGTTTGGCAGTGCCGTTCGCGTTCGACGCGCGACCGCTGGTCGGCGACCGTGCCGGTTGGCAGGGCGAGGGGTTGCGCATCATCGGCGCGCAGACCGCATTGCCGCGGCGC
>JASIAN010000247.1 GCA_030042035.1 Alphaproteobacteria bacterium
CGGCCGTTGGCTGCATGTCTGCCGCGACGACGGCCGCATGGCACGGTTTGCCGCCGCCCTCGCGTTTTTCCACCCCGGTCTCGACGTGCTGATGTTTCCGGCCTGGGATTGCCTGCCCTACGACCGGGTATCACCGAACGGCGAGATCACCAGCCGCCGCATCGATACGCTGACCCGCCTCGCGGCCGGCGCGCGCCCGCCGTTTGTCGTGCTGACGACGGTCAACGCGGCGGTGCAGCGGGTGCCGCCACGGAAATTGTTCGACGGCCGCGTGCTGGCGCTCGGGGACGGCGGCCGCATCCCGCTCGATCGGCTGCAAAGCTTTCTGCGCAACAACGGCTATATCCGCACCGAAACCGTGCGCGAGCCCGGCGAATACGCGGTGCGCGGCGGCATTGTCGATCTGTGGCCGGCGGGTGCGGCGCAGCCGGTCCGCCTCGATTTTTTTGGCGACACGCTGGAAAGCCTGCGCACCTTCGACGCGTTGTCGCAGCGTTCGACGGGCGCGCTCGACGGCCTCCAGCTGCGCCCGGTCAGCGAAATCCTGCTTGACGAGGGGGCGATCCACCGCTTTCGCGCGCGTTACCGCGAGGCGTTCGGCGCGGTCGGCGCCGACGATCCGCTCTACGAGAGCGTCAGCGCCGGGCGGCGGCAGGCGGGCATCGAGCATTGGCTGCCATTTTTCTACGAGAGCCTAGAAACCCTGTTCGATTACCTGCCGGGCGCCGCGGTGTCGTTCGACCATCAGGCCGCAGACGCGCGTGCCCACCGCCTCGAAGCGATCGCCGATTTCTATGCGGCGCGCAAAAGCATCGGCGGGGCGGCGCGCGGCATCGCGCCGCTCTATCGCCCGGTGCCGCCCGAGCAGATGTTTCTCGGCGACGCGGAATGGACCCGATTGCTCGGCGGCCGCGCCGTCGTGCAGCTCTCGCCGTTTGCCGCGCCGGAAGAGTCCGCCGACGCCTGCGATGCCGGGGCGCGGCCGGCCAAGAATTTCGCCGCCGAGCGGGCCGACCCGAAGGTCAACCTGTTCGATGCGGTGCGCGACTGGCTCGCGGCCGAGCAGGCGGCCGGGAGGCGCGCCACGATCGCCGCGTTCAGCGAAGGCTCGGCCGATCGGCTCGCGACGGTATTGCGCGAGCGCGGCCTCAGCGATCTGCGCCGCGCCGCCGACGCCCGCGCCCTCGCGCGTTTGCCGAAATCGGCGGTCGGGCTCGCGCTGCTGCCGCTCGAACAGGGCTTCGTATCCGCGACACTGGCCTTCATCGGCGAGCAGGACATTCTCGGCGACCGGCTGGCGCGCGCACCGCGCCGGCGCCGCAATCTCGACGATTTCATCACCGAGGCGACATCGCTTGCGGCCGGCGATCTCGTTGTTCATGCCGAGCACGGCATCGGCCGCTACGACGGCCTCGAAACAATCGATGTCGCCGGCGCGCCGCACGATTGCCTGAAGGTCATCTACGCCGGCGACGACCGGCTGTTTGTGCCGGTCGAGAATATCGAGGTGCTGTCGCGTTACGGCTCGGAGGATGCCGCGGCACAGCTCGACCGCCTCGGCGGCGTCGCGTGGCAATCGCGCAAGGCGCGCGTCAAGGCGCGCATTCGCGAGATCGCCGGCGAACTTATCCGCATCGCCGCCGAGCGGCAATTGCGGCCGGGCGAGACACTGGCGCCGCCCGACGGCCTCTACGAGGAATTCGCCGCCCGCTTCCCCTATCCCGAAACCGAGGACCAGCTGAAGGCGATCGAGGACACGCTGGCCGATATGGCCGCGGGGAAACCGATGGACCGGCTGATCTGCGGCGATGTCGGCTTCGGCAAGACCGAGGTGGCGCTGCGCGCCGCGTTTATCGCGGCCTTCGGCGGCGCGCAGGTCGCCGTCGTCGTGCCGACGACGCTGCTCGCGCGTCAGCATTACCGCACGTTTGCCGAGCGCTTTGCCGGGCTGCCGGTCAGGATCGCGCAGTTGTCGCGGCTCGTGAGCGCAAAAGATGCGAAGGAGATCAAGGCCGATCTTGCCGCCGGCCGCATCGACATCGCGATCGGCACCCACGCGCTCTTGGCGAAAGACGTGCATTTCCAGCATCTTGGCCTCGTCGTCGTCGACGAGGAGCAGCATTTCGGCGTCGCGCAGAAGGAAAAACTGAAGCAGCTCAAAGCCGACGTGCATGTGTTGACGCTGACCGCGACGCCGATCCCGCGCACGTTGCAATTGGCGCTGTCGGGGGTGCGCGAGATGAGCATCATCGCGACGCCGCCGATCGACCGGCTCGCCGTGCGCACGTTCGTGACGCCGTATGACCCCGTTGTCGTGCGCGAAGCGGTTTTGAGGGAGCGCGACCGCGGCGGGCAGATTTTCTATGTCGCGCCGCGCATCGCCGATCTCGACGAGGTGCGCGAGGAATTGCGCAAGGTCGTGCCGGAAATCCGTGTCGCAGTCGCGCATGGCCGCATGGCCGCGAGCGAGCTTGAGACCGTCATGACCGCGTTCGACGAGCGCGAATACGATCTCTTGCTCTCAACCAACATCATCGAATCGGGCCTCGACATTCCGACCGCCAACACGCTGATCGTGCACCGCGCCGACATGTTCGGGCTGGCGCAGCTCTACCAATTACGCGGCCGCATCGGTCGCAGCAAACTGCGTGCCTATTGTTATCTGACCCTGCCCGAACGGAAAAAACTCGCCCCCACCGCGCTGCGCCGGCTCGATGTCATGCAGACCTTGGACACGCTCGGCGCCGGCTTCCAACTGGCGAGCCACGACCTCGATATCCGCGGCGCCGGCAATTTGCTCGGCGACGAGCAGTCGGGTCATATCCGCGAGGTCGGCATCGAACTCTACCAGAGCATGCTGGAGGACGCCGTGGCCGCGGCAAAGACCGGCGCCGGCGTCACAGGGGAGGCGGCCGAGGAAGAATGGTCGCCGCAGATCACGATCGGCACACCCGTCTTGATCCCGGAGACCTATGTCGCCGATCTCGGCGTGCGCCTCGGCCTCTACCGCCGCATCGCGCAGCTCGAAAGCCGGCGCGAGCGCGACGCGTTTGGCGCCGAACTGATCGACCGCTTCGGCCCGCTGCCGCGCGAGGTCGAGAACCTGTTGCAGATCATCGCGATCAAACGGGATTGCCGCGAGGCGGGCGTCGAGCGCGTCGAAGCGGGCCCCCGGGGTGCGGTCGTCGCGCTGCGCGGCAACCGCTTCGCAAACCCCGCCGGCCTTGTCGAGTTGATCCAGAAGCATTCGGGCACGCTGCGACTGCGCCCCGACCAGAAGCTCGTCTATCTGCGCAACTGGGAAGACGAAGGGGTGCGCCTCAAAGGCGTCGCCGCCCTCTTGCAAACCCTTGTCAAACTCGCCAGCGCCGGCAACGCCGTCCTCCCGATGCCGCCGCCAACGCCGGAACTGGTCAAGACCCAAGCGGCGGGACAACGGTAGAGGGGTCACAGGGAGGCCTACATGGGCTGGCGAACAGCTGTGCT
The DNA here is from genome assembly GCA_030042035.1 of Alphaproteobacteria bacterium. Lineage (GTDB taxonomy): Bacteria > Pseudomonadota > Alphaproteobacteria > ATCC43930 > CGMCC-115725 > DATARH01. The sequence continues at coordinate 3,487 of JASIAN010000247.1, forward strand.
GGCGTCCGCCGCGGCCGTATGGCACGAAGCGATCGAGTAGCGGGACCAGTCGCGCGCGGCGGCAACCCGGCGTCTCACGGGTTGGTCCCGGGCACCGCCGCCGGCGGCGTCGGCACGCCCGGCACCGGCGCGAGGCCGGGCAGCGTCACCGGCGTCGGCGCGGTCGGGATCGAGCACACGGCGTTGGGCGCCGTGTTGGGCAGGCCGGGTATCCCGGTCAACGCGCTCGGCGACGTCGCGCCGCGCCTCGGCGTTGTCGTCGGCCCCGGCATGCCGGGCAGCGGCGTGATCGGGCCCAGCGCAGAGGGTGGCGCGGCGCCGAGGCCGACCAGCGGCTCCGGCAGGTTGCGCCCGCCCTCGGCCGGCGGAATGCCCGCCGGCCGCAGCAGCGCTTCAACCTGCGCGTTGGTCAGCTTGATGCCGTAGAAGCGGTCATAGAAATTGCAGACATTGCTGCGGATGTCCTCCTGTGTCGCCGCCGGGTAGAACAGCGTTGACAGCCAATGCAGGCCGATCAGGCGGTTGATCCCCGCCGGATCGGAAATCCAGCCGAAGGGATAGGTCGGCTCGATATAGACGCGCTTGTCGCGCACCGCCGCGACGCTGCGCAGGGCAGGGTCGCGCCGCAGCCGGTCATAGGCGCTGCGCTGCGCGGCGATGATGATCTGGGGGTCCCAGGCGATGATCTGGCCGGTGCTGACCGTCGCCTCGACATCGCGCCCGAGCGATGTTGCGGCGTTGATGACGCCGGCCTCTTCCAGGGCCGCGTCGGCTGGCGATCCGGGCAGCGCCGTCGTCAACCCATCGGGCCCCAGCGCGAAATAGACGCGCGGCCGGTTGTCGGCGGGCGTGATGAGCAGCAAACCGCGCAACCCCGATATCGCATGGTCGGCATAAAGGCCCAGATCCTGTGCCCGGTCCTCGACGCCGAGGATCGCGCCGATCGCCCGCAGCATCTGCGGCATGCGCGCAAAGCTGTCATCGACGAGGATGTAGGGAATGCCGGCGAGTCGCTGCACCTCAGTCGCAAAGGCGGCGCGCTGCGGCGATACCGGGCCGGCGTCGATAATCAGATCGGCCGCGGATTGCTGCGCCGCCGCCGCCATGCTGGCGGGCGTCCGTGGCCGTTCGAGCATCGCGCGGCCGGGGCGACGCCGCAATGCCGGCGGCAATTTGTCGGGCGCCAGCGCGTCGAGCAGCACTAGCGCATTGCGCTCGGCCGGCATGACGCGGCGGATGACCTCGGGCAAGATCACGCGCCGCCCGGCCGAATCGATGAACGAGCGCCCGGCGCTGCCCGCCGACGCCCCGGCCTGGGGAACGCGCGGATTGCTGCGCGCCGCGGGAACCGGCGGGCCCGCGGCGGCCAGCAGCAGCGCGACGATGACGAGCGCGGCGAGCGAGCGTGGCATCCTTGCCCTCAATCTGGCCGGGAATTCCGGCGGCGGACTATAACCGCGGCGCTCCGCCGG
>JASIAN010000248.1 GCA_030042035.1 Alphaproteobacteria bacterium
CGCCGCCGCCGGCGGTGCAGTCGGCAAAGTCGAGTTCGATGTAGGTTCTCGCCTCGCCAAACGCAGTCGGCGTGCGCGTCTCGATGTCAAAACGCGAGTTCTGCACGTCCTCGTAGAACACGTCTTCGCTGCGCTTCGACGCGGCGGTGCCGTTGATCGGCAGGCCGCTGATCGTCGCGTTGCCGTAGCCGCTCGACACGCTGCTGTTGGCGATATTAGGGTTGCCGCCGTGGAACCATTCGGTCGCATCAAAGATGACGCGGCCGCCGATCGAGATCGACGTGTCGGTGCCCGGGATCAGGAACGACCGCGGGAAGCTGCCGGCCAGTGAGGCGGTGCCCGGCGGCAGCACCGGCTTGGCCGTACCGACCTGGGCGATCTGCTCGAGCTGGTCGAGGCGCTGTTGCAGCAGCTGCTGGTTGGCGCGCAGCTGGTCCAATTCGTTTTGCGTCGTCGTCGCTGTTGTGTCGGACGATGCCGGCGGCGCCGCCGACAGATCGCCCGCCTGTGCGGCCAGCGACCCGATCGCCACTGTCGCCACCAATGCAAAGGCAGCGCCGGCGCCGATCAATAGGTTGAACGGTTGTTTCATGCTTCCCCCTTAGCCCTGCTCCGGTTCGGACCGACGCCGCAAACGGGACGCTCGGCGAACCTGCTGGTTGGACCGACGGGGGACACTGTTTCGATCGAGCAGACCTGTCCTTGCGCTATAAGATTCAGTTAGATGAATGTGATGTTCGCGATTTCGCGGTATTGGGTTGTCCGCGAACGAGAAATTTCTCGATAGGGGTTCACTGGCGGGTTGACGTTGGCCGCGGCTTCGGTCGTAATCGTCGAGATAGTGGTAAAAATGCAACGCGGCTGATGCCATAACGGTACAGTCGGCAAAAACGCGAAGAACGTCGGAACAGGCGAGGGGGCACATGAAGGGGGCAACCGCATTGAAGGCGGCAGCGCAGCGACCGCCGCCGCATCTGACCCCGCGGTCTCCGCCGCAATTGCCGGCCGTCGTCACCGAAGCGGCCCGCCTGCTCGATCTGACGGCGGTCACCCGCACGCTGCGGCCCGGTCACGAGCTCGTCAGCGAAGGGCGGCGCTGCGCGACGGTGTCGCTGATCATCGAAGGCGCGGCGCTTCGCTACCGCATCCTGCGCGACGGGCAGCGGCAGATCCTCAATATTCTGCTACCCGGCGATTTTGCCGGGGTGGTCAGCTGCCGCTTCGAGAACGCGCCCTATTCGATAAAGACGCTGACGCTGGCGTCTGTCGCAACGATCCCGCTGCCGCGGCTGGTCGGGCTGCTCGACAGCCATCCGCGCCTCGCGGCGCAATTGTTCTGGCGCTCGGCGTGCGAGCTGACGATGTTGGCCGAGCGGCTTATTGCGGTCGGACGCCGGCCGGCGCGCGAGCGGGTGGCGCATTTCTTGATGGAATTACTCGTCCGCCTGCAAATGGTCGGGCTGGCTGACGAGCGCTCCTACCGCCTGCCGCTGACGCAGGAGATGGTCGCCGACACGCTTGGCCTCAGCATCCCCTACCTCAACCGCATCCTGCGCGATCTGCGCGACGAGGGCCTGGTGCGGGTGAAAAACCAGATGCTCATCATCGACGACCTCCGCGAACTGTCAGCCGTTGCCGATTTTGAACAGGGCTACCTGCGACCGCTGTCGATCGCTGATCTGTTGCGCGGTGCGCCGACCGGGCGGCCCGGAATACCCGCCGGCAAGGACTTGGAAAGCTTTTCTGGCTAGCATCCCGCCAGGATGCAACAGCAGCCCGGCAAGCGCGCCGGGAGCGGACGCATGACATGACGAGTGCCGCGCCGCTGTCACTGCACCCGACCTCCTGGTCAGTGCGCCCGGCCGACTTCGCCGGCGGCGCCCCCGAACTGGCCGTCATCATCCCGACCCTCAACGAGCGCGATAACGTGCCGCTGGTCGTCGAGCGGCTGAACCGCGCCCTCGCCGGCATCGCGTGGGAGGCGATTTTCGTCGATGACGATTCGCCCGACGGCACCGCCGACGTCGTGCGCGCAGCGGCGCGCCGGCAGGGCAATATCCGCTGCCTGCAGCGGCTCGGCCGGCGCGGCCTCGCTTCGGCCTGCATCGAGGGCGTCCTCGCCAGCGTCGCGCCCTATGCCGCGGTCATGGACGGCGACCTGCAGCACGACGAGAGCCTGCTGCCAGCGATGCTCAGCAAGCTCAAGACCGAGGGTCTCGACATCGTAGTTGCCAGCCGGCACATCGAGGACGGCGGCGTCGGCGACTGGCAGCGCTCGCGCATCATGATCAGCGATATCGCGACCCGGCTCGGGCGGCTCGTCGTCAAGGCCGATCTCAGCGACCCGATGAGCGGGTTTTTCATGATCCGGCGCGAAGCCTTCGCGCTTGCGATGCGGTCGCTGTCGGGTCAGGGGTTCAAGATCCTGCTCGATCTGTTCGCGTCGGCGCCGCGTCCGTTCGCGTTTGCCGAGGTACCCCTCCAGTTCCGCCAACGCCTGCACGGCGAAAGCAAGCTCGATGCAATGGCCGCCTGGGAATATCTGATGCTGCTGCTGCAGAAGCTGGTGGGGCCGGCGGTACCGGTGCGCTTTCTGCTGTTTGCGATGATCGGCGCGCTCGGCGTCGGCACCCATATGCTGACGCTGTGGTTTGCAACGCGCGTGCTGCTCGCCGCCTTTGCGCTGGGGCAGGCGGCCGCGACCTGGGTCGCGATGACCGGCAATTTTCTGTTGAACAACCTGTTCACCTATCGCGACCGGCGCCTGCGCGGCTGGCGGGTGCTGACCGGGCTTATCTCGTTTTATGCGGTGTGCGGCGCCGGCGCCGCCGCCAATGTCGGCGTCGCCTCGTATTTGAACGGCGACCATCAGGCGTGGTGGCTCGCGGGGCTCGCCGGCGCTGCAGTGTCGGTGGTGTGGAACTACGCGATGTCGTCGATCTTCACGTGGACGCCGCGCCTGCCGCCGCAGCCCGCGGTCGCCGCGCCGGCGGCGCTATCCGACACCCCGGCCGCGCTGTCGCAATAGAGGCGCTAGCCGGCGCGCACCTCGCGCATCAGCGCCGCGTAGCGGTCGAGGATCGGCAGCACCTCATCGCGGCCGGCCGCCGGCAGGCGAACCGTGACGCGGGCGATGCCGAGGTCGCGGTATTGCTTCAGCAAATCCGCATCGGCCGGGGCGTTGCCGAACGTCACCGGCAGGCTCGCCGGATCGCGCCCGGCCGCTGCAGCCATGCGGCGAAGCTGCGGCATGTAATCCGCCGGACTGCCCGAGCCTTGCGCCGGCCCTTGCGGCAACAGTCCATCGCCGTAACGGATCGCGCGCCGTGCGGCGTGGCGAAAGGCGCCGCCGATGATGACCGGCGGGTGCGGCCGCTGCACCGGCTTCGGACGCGCGATCATCGGCGGAAAACCGACGATGTCGCCATGATATTCGGCAACGTCCTTGGTCCAGATCAGCTTCATCGCCTCGATCTGCTCGCGCATCTTTTGCGCCCGCGTCGCATAGACGGTGCCGTGGTCCTCCATCTCCTCGGCATTCCACCCGATACCGATGCCGAACAGAAGCCGCCCGCCGGAGATTTGGTCGAGCGAAGCGACGGATTTCGCCGTCTGGATCGTGTCGCGCTGGATCACAAGGCAGATCGCAGTGGCGAGCTTGAGGCTCCTCGTCGCGACCGCCGCCGCGGTCAGCGTCACGAACGGGTCCATCACGTCGTAATACTCGCGCGTCAGCTGCATGTTTCCCGGCAGCGTGAAGCGCCGTTTCTCCGGGATGTGCGAATGCTCGGCGACCCACAGCGAATCGAAGCCGCGCTGTTCGAGCGCCACGCCCAATTCTGCCGGTGCGATCGAAGACTCGGTGAAAAAAATCTGCGCCCCAAAGTCCATCGCCTTCCTCCCTTCCTTCCCCGTCATCGCCGGCTTGACCCGGTCGCTCATCCCGTGGATCACCGGGTCAAGCGCGGCTATGACGAGTCTTCTAATCGTCTGATACTCGGCCGAGTTCGGCTGCGGCGGCGCGGGCACGCCGGGCGCCGTCGCGCGCCATGTCGGCGCAGAGGCCAGTGTAGGCGACGGGGTCGAGCAACCTGGCAAGGTCGGCGCCGCCGAGGTGTTCGGCGACGCGGCGGTCGGCGGCAAGCAGTTCGGCAAACGGCTTCCCTTCGATGACGGCGGCCTGCGCCGCATCGTAGACGACATCGTGGGCATGCTGACGGCCGATGACCTTGCCGAGGTCGAGCATGACCGCCTCGGCCATGATGAGGCCGCCGCCGAGATCGAGATTGGCGCGCATCCGCTCGGGATGCAGCTCAAGCCCGCGCAACACCTCGCGCAGGCGCGCCAGCATGTCGCCGGTCGCGACCGCGGCGCGCATGTCGGCGGAATGCGTCATCATCTCGCAGGTGCGGTCGGCTTCATGCTCGACCTGCATCGCCTCCAGCGCCAGCGGCACGACGCTCCTGACCTCTGCCGCCGCGGCAATGACGTCCTGGCACAGTTTCGGGTTGCGCTTCTGCGGCATCGTCGAGCTGCCCACCGTGCCGGGCGGCACCGGCTCTTCGACCTCACCGAACTCCGTTTTCATCAATGTGTAGAGTTCGCGCGCGATCTTGGCACAGGTCGCGGCGAGCAGGCCAAGCAGGCAGACATTCTCGGCGAGATGGTCACCGATCGTGCGGGCCGGCACCGTCATCGAGCCGAAGCCCAAGAGCCGCCCGATCGCCGCCTGCGTCGGCGGCCCCATGCGGCCGAGCGAGGCAAACGTGCCGGCGCCGCCGCCCAGCATCGCGACAAACAGGCGCGGCGCCGCCTGCTCGAAGCGTTCGACATGACGCAAGAGCTCATCGATCCACACCGCGGCCTTGTAGCCGAACGTCGCCGGCACCGCGTGCTGGCCGTGCGTGCGGCCGGCGATCGGCATGTCGGCGCCCTTGTCGGCGAGGTCGGCGGCGGCGACCAGGATGTCGCCGATCAGCGTGAGGAAGATGCGGTGCGCCTCGCGCAGGATCAAGAGATCGCCGGTCTGCGTGATGTTCTGCGTCGTCGCTCCCCAGTGCACCCAGCCGCCATGGGGCTCGCCGACGATGCGTGAAAGTTCCCAGACGAGCGGCACGATCGTGTGGCCGGTGCGCGCGAGGCCCTCTTCGATATTGCCGCGATCGAGCAGCTCAAGGCGCGCCTTTGCGGCGATCGCCTCGCCTGCCGCGGCCGGAATGACACCGAGCTCGGCCTGCGCGCGCGCCAACGCCGCCTCGACATCGAGCCACGCCTGCCAGCGCCGGTCGCGGCTGTAGAGATTGCGGATGCCGGGATCGGCGATGCGGGCGGCAGTCGGCAGTTCGTCGGGCATCGGCACTCCTTTCGATTCGAGGCGGACGTGAACCGGTCGATGCCGACAGACAATAAGGCCGTTGCTGCAAAACCGCCCGAATTATGATCCAGCCTGAAGCGGCGACAACGCGACGCCGAGCAGGACAGGTTTCGCCATGGGCACCCTCGTGAGACGCGATGTTTTGCGCGCGGCCGCGCTGGCGTCGGCAGCCGCCGCATTGCTCCCGCCGCTGCCTCGTCCGGCCCTGGCCGCCGCGCCGCACCCCACCGCCGCGCCGACTGTGCTGCATCTGAGTCAATCGGCGATGCGGCGGCTGGCGCACGACCGTCTGCATGTCGCGATGCGGGCGGAGAAGACGGCCGCCACGCCCGAAGCCGTCGAAGCCGCGGTCAATGCGCTGATGGCGAAGGCGCTGTCCGTAGCGCGCGGCGCGGCCGGGGTCGCGGTCGAAACCGGCTCATACACGGTGTTTCGGGTCACGCCGGCAAATGCGCCGCCGCGCTGGACCGGCCGGCAATCCTTGAGTTTGACCGGTGCCGACGCCGCCCTCCTGCTCAAGCTGGCCGGCCGGTTGCAGGCCGAGGGGTTGGTCATGTCGAACCTCGCTTACGAAATCTCGCCGAAGGCGGTGCTAAGCTCCGAGGACGCGTTGACGACCGAGGCGCTGGGGGCGCTGCAACGGCGGGCCTTGGCGATCGCCCGGCAGCTGCATTTGGACGTGGTCGGCTATCGCGACCTGACCGTCGGCAACGCGCAATCGGGCGGCGAGCCGCGGCCGCTGTTTGCCGCCCAGGCCACGGCGGTGATGCCGCCGCCGGTCGGCGCGCCGGGCGAGGCAACCGTCACCGTTACGGTCAGCGCCGACATCCTGCTGGCGCCGCCGCGCCGCTGAAGCCTTCTTACGACAGATGGACGGCGCCGAGCGACGGTTGCGACAACAGCGTCGCCAACGCGTAAAGCCGCACCTCGGTCAGAGACAGCAGCCAGCCATCGACACTGACGATACGGCCTTCGCAGAAATCGGCGCGGCTGCGCGCGCGGAGAACCCGAGAGAGCGCCCGCGCCGACGAGCGGTCCGACGCCGCGGGCAGGCTCGCCAGGATCAGCCCCGCCAGACGTTCTGGTGTGGCGACGGCCGGCGGCAGCGCGCGCCGGCAGGTCCGGCCAATCGTCGCGGCCCGCGGCAGGTGCGCGCACACCACGGCGAGCGCCGCGTGGCCGGATTCTGTTGCCGCAGCGGCGGAGCCGGCATGGCTTCCGGGACACAGCGCCGCGCCCGTCACGGCGGCGATGAGGGCGCGTCGGGACGGCATCGACCGGAACATCAGGCGAGGAGCCTTTTGACGTGGTCGGCCAAGCGAAGGGCCAGCGCGACGATCGTCAACGTCGGGTTGGCGGCGCCCCCGGTCGGGAACACCGAGCTGCCGGCGACAAAGAGATTCGCGACATCATGTACCCGACAATCGGCATCGACCACCCCGAGCTTTGGGTCGCGGTGCATGCGCGTCGTTCCCATGTGGTGCTCGTTGCCGGAAAGGTCCGGCGGCCACTTGTCGGCATCGGCCCACGCCGGACGAAAGCGTCCGAATCCGGTGCGTCCGATTTCCATCCCCAGCAGCCGAAGCGTATCGACCGCGTTGCGCCGGTCCTCGGGCAACACCCGCCAGTCGACGACGACTTCCGGCATGCCGAGACGGTCGCGCTGCGCCCCGAGCGACACGCGGCTCTCGCGATTGGGGCGTTGTTCGAAGGAGTACCACAGGCTGAGCCCCTCGATCGGGATTCCCTCGCCGAACAGCACCTTGCGCGCAAGGAAGTCGGTCACACCCTCGAAATTGGCGATTACCTCCGACAGGTCGGACAGCCGGCTTCCACCCGGGCCCTCACCGTGCGTCATCCGCTTGAGCGCATCAACGGCCTCGCGCACCGGCGCGAATTTGTAAGTCCATCCGAGGATCATGTTCGGCAAATGGCGCCGCCGCATGCTCTGCGGCGACAGGCCGAGAATACGGTCAACCCGATATTTGCCGGGGATATAGGGATCATTGGTCGCAAACGCGAAGTCCCTATACGAGTCGGCGGGTACGATCGTGCCCCCGGAAGCAGCGAGATGCGTCATGAAGAAGCGGCCGACCAGATCGTGCGCGTTGCCGAGACCCTTGCCGCCCTCCGGGCCCGAGGCCAGCAGCAGCCGGGCATTCTCGATGCCGCCGGTCGCGAGGACATAGAGGCGAGCGCGTACCGTAAACTGGTCGCTGGAGAGCGTCTTGACCGCAAGCGTTTTGACCTCGGCCGCGGTCTCGCCAGCGTCCAGGTAAAATGCATTCGCGTGAAGGTAGACCGTCACGCGCGGCGCACCGCGCAGCTCCGGCGCGTAGACCGGGCCGAAGCGGGTAGGAGGACTTTCCTGAAGAATCTTCGCTTCGAAGTCGGGCCCACCAAAGGGTTGCGGCACCTTGTCGCGCGACACGCCCCAGCGCGACGGCCGGTAATCGTAGGGCCCAAGCTGGCAAACTTCCTGCGCGCGGGCGTACCACGGATCGAGCTGCGCCTTGGTAAACGGCCAGCCGTGATAGGGAAATGCGTCGCCGCGCGCCTCGAAATCGATCGCATCGAGCGGCAGACACCAGCCGCCCCAGTGGTTTGTCGTGCCGCCGAAATATCGCAGGCGATCCGCCATGAGATCGGAAAACGGGTCACCGACGCTGCGACCTTTATAGAGTTCCTGGGTTTCCAGGTCGAAGTGCATGCCGCCGCTTTCGAGCAGCGCGACGCGAAACGGCGAATCGCGGAATTCGCGAGCCAGCGTGATCCCGGCCGCACCGGCGCCGATGATGCACAGGTCGGTCTCGACGATCGTTCCTCGGGGAATGGAGCGCGCGTCAATAATCATGGTGGGCCCGACTCGAACCGGCGTGCCTCTTGATCGCGAACAGGACGCTCCTCCTACCAATCCTGTATAATAGCCGCGTCGGATTCGCGGAGAAGCGGCGGCATACCGTCTTTGAGAGATGCTTAGCGCAACAAAAGGATTCGTCAAATGGGTATTGCCGGCGCCGGTGCGGCAAGCTGCACGCCGCGGCTGGGAGGAGCTGAGGGACTGGATCGACACGATCGTCTTCGGGCTCGAATTCGCGGTGACGCGCAATCCCCGGCCCGCGCTACTGATTTATTTCGGATTCGCGCTCGGCGATGACCTGCTGTGCACCGCAGTGTTGCGCGAGTTGCGCCAGCGCGGCCGCAATCGTCTGCTGATGATCTCGGATCATCCCGAACTGTTTGCCGGCAATCCGGATGCCGATGTTCGACCGCTCTGGCATCGCCATTCTTCCTATAATTCAACGGTGGCGATTTGCCGCCGCTACGCCCGCCTCTGGGGCGCCGAGTTCAGGCAACCAGAATATGCGCCGCCGACCGGGATCGACCGGCGGAAAGTCCCGGCGCGCCATGTCATCGCCGAAATGTGCGCCGCTGCGGGCATCGGCGGATCGGTGGCGATCATGCCATATCTTGCCTTGACCGAGGCCGAGAAGTCGGCAGGTGCCTGGGCACGCGAGCGGCTTGTCATTCAAAGCAGCGGCCTGGCGGCGCGCCACCCCGCTAAAAACAAGGAATGGTTCCCCGCAAGATTTCAGGCTGTCATCGATGCGCTATCTGGCGAATTCGAATTTGTTCAGCTTGGCTCCTCTACCGACCCTTTGCTCCGGCAAGCACGAGATCTGCGAGGTGGAACCAGAATCCGGGACGCCGCCGCGATTCTATATCATGCGCGCCTGTTTGTCGGCCTCGAAGGATTCTTGATGCATTTGGCGCGGGCGGTCGAGTGCCCCGCCGTCATCGTTTTTGGCGGCAGGGTCGCGCCGTGGCAACTCGGCTATACGTGCAATATAAATTTATATTCTGAAGTGCCGTGTGCTCCGTGCTGGCGAACAAGCGGTTGCGACTTCGATCGCCGTTGCATGAACGAAATCGCGGTTGCCGATGTCGTGGCGGCGATTCGGCAGATGCTCGACCGGCCGCGCAATCCGCTCGTCGTCGATAGGGTCGACGTCAGCCTTTCCGAGCACTGAACGAATCGTGTGTCGATCAGCGTCGTGGAAGAGTTTGCGTCAGGCAGCTCAGCTGCGCCCGCCCGCCCGGGGAGCAAGATTTGTATCGACCGACCCGAAGAGGATCGCCTTGAGCGCACTCTTGACCCTCTTCGGCAGGATCGGCGCTATGACCTTGCGCAATCGGTTCGCCAGCGTGCGATCGGCCGGCACAAAATCGCGCCATTCGGTCATTTTGAGGTATTTGGCGTACTCCCCCCGCCGTGGGTGATTGCACAGGTAATCCCACGGCTTGGATGCGCCATTATAGTGTATTATCCGCGCCTCGTGCCGCACTCTTTCGATTTCGGTGTCAACAAGCGGCAGTGGCATCGGACGATCATAGAATGGCGAGATTACGTTCCATTTGTAATCGAGCCGTTTGCGGCAGTCATGAAAGCAAGCATTCAGCGCATCTTGATCATAGAGGACCCGGTCCGGGTTCGCATTTATGTAATCGAGGACGCGCTGCTTGGCGCCGGTCTCGCGCCATCGCGCGAGATCGACCACCAGCATGCCGGCGTTGAAGTAACCGTCTTCCCGGCGCATGCCGAGCCGCTCGACGCCGCGGTCGGAGCCGGGGATATCGACGGTCCCGAGCAAATTGCCTTCAAGGTCATAGTTCCATAGTTCGGCGATGCCGCCGACCACCACGATGTCGCCGTCGAGATACAGCACCCGCTCAACATCATCCGAAAAAAACTCCCCAATCCAAAGTCGCGAATAAGTATCTATTGTATAATGGGCTTGCGGGTTGAGCGGAAACAGCTGATCCGCCGGTGGACTGAACTGCCGGAACTCCAAAGAATGATTGGGGAAGTGCGCCAGCGACCGGCGCAGCCTATCTTCGTCGAGGCGCTCGGTGATGCGGCCGACGACAACAATGGCAAAAAAAAGCTCGGGATTGTTCGCGAGCAGCGATGCCAGGCAAACCGCCGAATGCTGCACATAGGCAGCATCGGTGCAGATGAGCGTCGGGACAACGTTCGGCTGCTTCATGCGGCCGCCTTGGCACAAACAGCCTGAACTCGGAGGGCAAACAGCAGCCGCCGTTTGCCTGCCCGGCTGGCGCAGAGACGAGCCGCAGTATCTACGAACAGCGATGCTGTATCGGTATCAAACACCGGTGCACAAACCTCAATTCGAAGATGCAAACGCATTCACGACGAAACTGCTAGTGAACGAGGTTACATCATATGGCAACAGGCTTCCATCCCCAGAAGGCACGCGGCAAATTCAGCGCTGCCGCGTTTGCCTCGGCGCATTCTCGTCCGGGTGGCCTACTCTCGCGGGATGGCCCGCCGCCGGTCGGTGCGCTAAGATCACCGTTGTCCGCAACCGGAGGCAAGCGATGCGCGCGGTGTGGTACGACCGACAGGGAGCAGCCGACGAGGTTCTGGTCTGCGGCGAGCTGCCGACGCCCGAAGCGGGGCCGGGCGAGGTGCGCGTGCGGCTTGAAGCGTCGGGCGTCAATCCGAGCGACACCTATCGCCGGCGCGGCCCCGAGCCGCGCATGGAATACCCCCGCGTCGTGCCAAACAGCGACGGCGCCGGCGTTGTCGATCAGACCGGCCCGGGCGTGCCGGCCCGCTGGCTGGGCAAGCGCGTGTGGCTTTACAACGGGCAGCGCAACGGCCGCTGGATGGGCACCGCGGCGGAATATATCGCGCTCGATGTCGGTCTCGTTACCCCGCTACCGGAGCATGTCTCGTTTGCCGAAGGAGCGACATTGGGCGTGCCGTGCATGACGGCGCATCGCTGCGTCTTCCTGGCCGGCCCTGTCCATGGCCGCACCGTGCTGGTAACGGGCGGCGCTGGCGCGGTTGGCCATTATGCCGTACAGCTCGCCAAATGGGCCGGCGCGACGGTCATCGCGACGGTCAGCTCCGACGCCAAGGCGGCGCGGGCGCGGGCCGGTGGCGCTGACCATGTGATCAACTACCGCAACGAGGATGTCGCGGCCCGCATCCGCGATGTGACCCAGGGCGACGGCGTCGATCATGTGGTCGAGGTCGATTTCGGCGGCAATCTGGCAGCGACGCTCGCGTCGCTGCGGCCGAACGGCAGCATTGCAGTCTATGCGACAAACGGCGATCGCACGCCGCGCCTGCCGGTGCGCGAGCTGATGGGGCGCAACATCAGCATGCACGCCATGTCGCTGCCGGGCGCGCCGCATGAAGCGCGGCGGCGGGCGCAGCGCGACATCGCCCATTGGGTCGCAACACCAGGGCGCCTCTTGTCGGTCGCCCGCCGGTTCGCGCTGTACGAAACAGCCGCGGCGCATCGCGCCGTCGAAGCCGGCGGCAAGATCGGCACGGTGGTCGTCGAGCCGCAGCGCTGAGGAGGCGCACGCGGCGGAGAGCAGATTGCGGCTATCGGGCAGGCGTTCACGGCCCCAAAATAATTCGCCGTCGAGTATGAAGTTCGGCAGGCCAAACACCCCTGCCCCTCGGCAGCGCGCAACACGCGGGCGACCGCATCCTCGATGTCCAGTCGAGGCGCACTGGAAATTCGCGCACGAGTTCATAAGCGGCATCCGCGAGATACGTGTAAAGGCTGCGATATAGACGGCGGGGAGCCGTGCGGCCCGGCGCCGCCATTTCCTCCTCCGACCGCAGCGTATAAATCATCGCACGTTGGACGATGCCGCGACTGAACACGCGCTGTTAACCGGATTTCTCGCACCACCGCAGCGACCGAACAATGCCTGGCGCAATCGGTCGAGCGAGAAATCTCCGCCAACTCTCTTGGGCAAAACACTATGTCTGCCGGTATCGCGGAACAATGAAAAATTTACCATTCCTGGTTCTAATCAGACGTCGCCGTGACGGAGGTGGCCGCAGCGATCCTCATCATCGATCATGGACGGGCGTAGCGAATTTACACCTGACGGGCCCCGAGGCCGGGCCTCGGCGACGTGGCGAACGGACATGCTCGCCGCTTGGCGGTGCGCGCGCGGCCGATGACGCGAGCAGCGGGCAGGAGCGGTATAACGCGCGTTCACGTCGCGCGCTTTGTGCTGATCAGCGTCATCTTTACGAGCATTCAGGTTGCTGCGCTCGCGTTGGGCTGGGCGTCGCTGCAGATCGTCAATACAACGCGCGCCTATGCGACGGGCGAATCATACTATTCCAAAGCCGCCAATTCTGCCGTTCTGAGCCTGTACAAATATGCCCAGAGCGGCAACGAAGCCGATTGGCGGGCGTTTTATTCCGCCCTTGGCGTCACGTTCGGCGACCGCGCGGCGCGCGAGGCTTTGACCCGGCGCCGTCCCGACATTGCGGCGGCGATTGCGGGCTTCCGGCGCGGGCGCAACGACGACGCTGATATTCCCGATGCCATCCTGGTGTTCCGCCTGTTTCACGAGTGGGGGCCGTTCGCGGCGGCGGTCGAGGACTGGCGGCAGGGCGATCAGACGATCGATGGTCTGATCGCGGTCGCGGCCGATCTGCACGCGCGCTGGCATCGCAGCCCGCTAAGGGCGGCGGCGCGCAGACAGACGATCGCCGGCATCGACCGGCTCGATCGCAAACTGACGGCGCTCGAGAACAGCTTCTCTGACCACATCGCGAGTACGGCACGGATTGCAACGCGCTTGGTGACCCGCATATTCCTGGTCGCCAGCGTGCTGCTGTGGTCGTTCGGCGTCGGCCTAGCCTGGCGCGCCTATCGCAAGGGCATCGGGGCGGAGATGCAGCTGTGGGAGAGCGAAGAGCGTTTCCGCAACTTTGCCGAGACGGCGTCAGATTGGTTTTGGGAGACAGACCCCGCTCTCAATATCGCCCATCTTTCTGAACGCTTTTTCGAGGCGACCGGGGTGTCGCCGCAAGATCTGCTCGGCCGGCCGGCGGCGGCGGTCGGTGCGCCGGTTTTGGCCAATTCGGCCGAAGCCCCGCACGAGTTGATGCTTGCCGAGCGCCGCGCGTTCCGCGGCTGCATCTATCGCTACGTCCGTGCGCCGGGCGACGAGCAGTATTGGAAGATCGGCGGCTCGCCGGTGTTCGACGGCGACGGCGCGTTTCTCGGCTATCGCGGCACCGGCAGCAATGTCACTGCCGAAATTCGCGCCGAGCACGCGCTGCGCGAAGCAAAAGAGCTGGCCGACTCCGCCAATCGCGCGAAATCGGAATTTCTCGCCAACATGAGCCATGAGTTGCGCACACCTCTCAATGCCATTATGGGATTTTCTGAAATAACTAAAGACCGATTATTCGGAGATCGGTCGGATAAATATTTCGACTATGCGCGAGATATTTTCAATTCTGGCGCGCTTCTGCTATCGTTGATTGACGACATCCTTGATCTGGCAAAAATTGAAGCGGAGCGGATGGAGCTCCACGAGGAGGTCGTCGATCTCGCAACGCTTCTCGCATCGAGCGTTCTGCTGCTGCGGCAGAAGGCCGACGCCGCGGCGTTGCGGCTGGAAACCCGTATCGCCGACCGCCTGCCGCCGATCCGCGCCGACCAACGCCGGCTAAAGCAGATCATTCTCAATCTGCTGTCGAACGCGATCAAATTCACGCCAGCGGGCGGTACGATTTCGATCAGCGCCGGCGTACGCGACAGCGACGGCATGCTGGAGATCGTCGTGCGCGACACCGGCATCGGTATCGCGCCCGACCATTTGGCGATGGTGCTGGAGCCGTTCAGCCAGGTCCAGAACACCTTTACTCGGCGCCATGACGGGACCGGCCTCGGCCTGCCGCTTGTCAAGGCGCTCGCCGAGCTGCACGGCGGCAGCTGCACGCTGACAAGCCGGCTGGGCGAAGGCACACAGGTCGTTATCGTGCTACCGCGCGAACGGCTCATCGCTGTCGCGGCGCGCCTGCCCGACAGAGCCGGCGCAGCATTCGCGCTAGGCGGCTAACTCGGGCAGCAGCGTCGCAACGACCTCGTCGGCGGCGCGGGCAAACAGCGCGAACGTATCGCGCACGATCGCTTCGATGTCGGTCGCGGGGTGACCGGCAGCCTGATAGGCCCGCGCCAGATCAAGATCGATCTCGAGATGTGACGGCCCGTGCTCCTCTGCCATCAGGTGCACCTCGCCCCACGCCCACCGCCGGCGGGTGAACAGGTCAGTG
>JASIAN010000249.1 GCA_030042035.1 Alphaproteobacteria bacterium
AAGACCAGGATCGTCCCGCGCGTGTCGCGCAAAATTCTTTGGCGCATGCGAGTGCACTCTCTGACCGCCTTTAAGGCTGGTGAATACGTTTAGCGCAGCCGCAGTAAACGGTCTCTTAATGCATGCCGAGGCAGCACCCCGAACCCACGGGTAAATTGGAACATTTTTACGGAAAATGTTGCGCCCGCATCGCGCGCCCGCTCGATGACGGCGAAGGACGAAAAAGATCGGCAAGATGTTACAAGACGCGACGCGGCTGCTAGTGCTCAGACACAGACCCAAGATTGATCGTCATGGCCGGGCTTGTCCCGGCCATCGACGCCCGGCCGCGCAGGCGTGCCAGTTTCCGTGGATGCCCGGATCAAGTCCGGGCATGACGAACAATGGAGTGCATGTACCATCGGACTGAGTCGGTGCACTAGCGGTCGATCCAGGCGATGCGCAGGACATTGGTCGAGCCGGGTGTGCCGAACGGCACGCCGGCGGTGATGACGACGCGCTGTCCCGAGCCGGCGATCTCCTCGCGATAGGCGGCGCGCACCGCCTTCTGCACCATGTCGTTGAAATTGTGGATGTCGGCCTGGTGGACGCAGTGCGCGCCCCAGAGCAGCGCCAGGCGGCGCGCCGTCGACAAGTTCGGCGTCAACGCGAGGATCGGCGCCGCCGGCCGCTCGCGCGCGGCGCGCAGCGCGGTCGCGCCGGAACTCGTGAACGACACGATCGCGGCGGCGCCGATCGTCGCCGCGACCTGGCAAGCGGCGGCGCTGATCGCGTCGGGATTGGTGTGCTCGGGCGGCATGCGGCCGGCGTCGAGCGTTGCGAAATAGAGCGGGTCCTGCTGCACGCGGCGGGCGATGCGGTCCATCATCGCGACCGCCTCGACCGGGTATTGCCCAACCGCCGTCTCGGCCGACAGCATGACGCCGTCGGCGCCTTCGTAGACCGCGGTCGCGACATCGGAGGCTTCGGCGCGGGTCGGGGTTGGCGCCGCGATCATCGATTCGAGCATCTGGGTCGCAACGATGACCGGTTTGCCGGCAAGCCGGCAGGCGTGGATGATCTGCTTCTGCACGCTCGGCACGTCTTCCGGCGGCATCTCGACGCCAAGATCGCCGCGCGCCACCATCAGCGCGTCGGCGAGTTCGATGATTTCGTCGAGCCGGCCGATCGCCGCCGGCTTTTCCAGCTTGACCAGGAGCCCGGCGCGGTTGCCGATCAGCTTGCGGCCTTCGGCGACATCGTCCGGCCGCTGCACGAACGACAGCGCGATCCAATCGGCGCCCTCGTTCAGCGCAAACGACAGATCGGCGCGGTCCTTTTCGGTGACGGCTGAGATCGGCAGCACGACCTGCGGCACGTTGACGCCTTTGTGGTTGGACAGCACGCCGCCGACGACGACCTCGGTGTCGGCGAAATCGGTGCCGCATTCGATCACCCGCAGCCGCACCTTGCCGTCATCGAGCAAGAGATCGATGCCCGGCGACAACGCGGCGAAGATCTCGGGATGCGGCAGCGGCGCCCGCCCGGCGTCGCCCTCGGTCGGGTCGAGGTCGACGCGAAACGCGGCGCCGGCGGTGATCTCGACCCGGCCGTCGGCGAAATTGCCGAGCCGCAGCTTCGGGCCCTGCAGATCGGCGAGGATGCCGATCGGCCGGCCGGTATCGGCCTCGATCCGCCGGATCTCGTGAAACAGCTGGCGATGCTGGTCGTGCGTGCCGTGGCTGAAATTGAGGCGGAACACATCGACGCCGGCTTCAAACAGCGCGCGCAGCCGCTCGGGGCTGGACGACGCGGGACCCAGCGTCGCGACGATCTTGGCGCTACGCCGCCGCCGCCCGACCGGCGGATGCGGCCGGTTGCGGCCGCGCGCCCGCTCGCTCGGGTCAGGCGTGCGGGTCGATGAGGATCGCTCGGAAATCGTTGACATTGGTCAAGGTCGGTCCGGTTACGACAAGGTCGCCGAGAGCCGCGAAAAAGCCGTACCCGTCATTCTGCGCCAGCGCGCCGTTGATCGCCACGCCGCAGGCGGCGGCGCGAGCGATCGTGTCGGGATAGACGATCGCGCCGGCATTGTCTTCGGTTCCGTCGATGCCGTCGGTGTCGCAGGCCAGCGCCGCAATGCCCGGCGCACCCCGCAGCGCCGCCGCAAGCCCCAACAGAAACTCGCAATTGCGGCCGCCGCGACCCTCCCCGCGCACGGTAACGCTGGTCTCGCCGCCCGACAGCAGCACGGCCGGCGGCGGCACAATGTCGCGTCCGACGCGGAACTGCCCGGCGGCGAGCTGCAACGCGATCGCCGCATGCACCGCTGCCACGTCGCGCGCTTCGCCCTCGATGCGGTCGCTCAGCACGATCGGCGTAATGCCGCGGTCGAGCGCGGCGTCGGCAGCCGCAGCCAATGCCTGCTGCGGGCTGGCGATCAATGCGAATCGGGCGCGGCCGAACACCGCATCGCCCGGCTTTGGCGTCTCGTCCTCGGCAGCGGCGAGATGCGCGACGACGGCCGCGGGTTCACCGATGCCGTAGCGGGCAAGCACGGCGCGGGCGTCGGCAAACGAGGTCGGGTCGGGGACGGTTGGTCCCGAGCCGATCACCGCCGGATCGTCGCCGGGCACGTCCGAAATCGCCAGCGTCACGACCTGTGCCGGCGCCGCCGCGGCGGCAAGCCGGCCGCCCTTGATCGCCGACAGGTGTTTGCGCACGCAGTTGATCTCGCCGATTGTCGCGCCCGAACGCAACAGGGCCCGTGTCACGCCCTGTTTGTCGGCCAATGTCAGCCCCGGCGCCGGCAGCGCCAGCAGCGCCGAGGCGCCGCCCGACATCAGGCAGACCAGTTGGTCCTCGGGGCCGAGATCTTGCGCCAGCGCCAGAATCTGCCGCGCCGCCGCCTCGCCGGCCGCGTCCGGGACGGGATGGCTCGCCTCGACGACGGCAATGCGGTCGCATGGGACGGCGTGGCCGTGCCGCGTTACGACGAGGCCGGCGAGCGGGCCCGGCCACCGCGCCTCGAACGCCCGCGCCATCGCCGCCGCTGCCTTGCCGGCGCCGACGACGATCGTGCGGCCGGCGACCGGGGGCGGCAGATGCGCCGCCA
>JASIAN010000033.1 GCA_030042035.1 Alphaproteobacteria bacterium
GCCCGCGGGTTGCCGCTGTCGGCGGTCGTCTTGATGTAGGTCTTTGGCGTGCCCTTCGTGAGCCGGAACGTGCCGGGCAGGCTCGCGACATTGATGCGATAGGCCGCGCCGGACAGCGTCTGGCAATCCGTGCAATGGCAGATGCGCACCTGCGCCGGATCGATTTCCGCCTCAAAGCCGATCTTGCCGCAATGGCACGTCCCGGTGACTTTCATCTTCCGCCTCCCAATTTCCGTTGCCGCTGTCCCGGCGAAAGCCGGGGATGCCGGTCAGGGATACCGCCACTTAGAAGGCTCCCAACCCCAATATTCCATCCGCGGGGTCGAGGCCGGCGATGACGCGTTTGCCGATCAGTTCGCGCAAGGTTTCCGACGTGCCGCCGCCCAATGTGCCGTAGCGCGCGCCGCGATAGAAGCGCGACACCGGAAATTCGTCGGTAAAGCCGTAACCGCCATGCACCTGGATCGCCTCGCTCGTGACGCGCAGCGCCATCTCGTTGCATGTCACCTTGGCGACCGCGGCGAGGAGCGGGTCGGGGAACGGGTCGGCCGAGGCGCAGGCGCGGTAGAGGACGCTGCGCGCCGCTTCGATGTCGCGGTACAGCTCGGCGATCTTCCAGCGCATCCCCTGGAAATCACCGATCGCGCGGCCGAAGGCGCGCCGTTCCTTCGCGTATTTGACCGCTTCCTCCAGCGCGCCCTCGGCAAGGCCCAAAGAGATCGCCGGATTGAGGCAGCGCTGCGTGTTGAACGCGTCCAAAAGTTTGCGGAAGCCGTCTTCCAACACGAGGTTTTCCGGCGGCAGTTCGACATCCTCGAAGCGGATTTCGTGCAGGTTCTCGCCGCCCATCGTGTGATAGCTGCCGGTCACCGAAAACCCCGGCGTGCCTTTTTCAACGAGCACGCAGCCAATTCCCTCACGACCCGGTTTCTTATCGACGCGCGTGAAGACGACAAACATGCCGGCTTCCTCAGCGCGGCTGATCAGCGTCTTGACGCCGTTGAGGCGGAGCCGGTTGCCGACCCGATCGACATTCGTCCGGTAATTGGCAACGTCGGTGCCGGCGTCCGGCTCGGTCATGCAGATCGCCAGGAGGCACTCGCCGCTGACCACCGCCGGCAAGATGCGCTTCTTGATTGCCTCCGGCGCATAGTGGGAAATGATGCGGGTCTGCACGCCGACTTCGCCCAACACCGCCATCGCCGTCACGTAACAGGCTTTGGCGATCTCTTCGAGGACAAGCGCCGTATCAAACACCGGCAGGCCGAGGCCGCCATATTCCTCCGGCACCGCCATGCCGAGGACGCCCAATTCGGCCAACGGCTTCATGTTGTCCCACGGGAACGTGCCGTCCATCCAGCGCCCGGCGCGCTGGCGGAACTCGCCCTGCGCGAGGTCGCGGATCGTGCGGACGAATTGCCGCTGCTCGTCGCTCAGGGCCGGAAACACGGGCGGTCTCTCTCGCTGCGATTGGCGCGTTCAGCGATTATAGCGGCCGGGCGGGTCGGCAAGCCAGACGAGCGAAGCGGCGGCTGCGGCCTCACGCTCAGCCGGCGAGCGTCACCGACCGAGCACGCGCGGCCCCGGCATCAGCGGCGGCGCGCGCCGGCTTTTTGCACGAGCTGCTCCAGGACTTCGTAGGGCTGTGCCCCGACGACGCCATACTTGTCGGCGACAAAGGTCGGCACACCAGTGACGCCGTATTGGTGCGATTTCTGCCAGTCGGCATCGACGGCGTCGGAATACCGCCGGTCGGCGATGGCCGCGCGCGCCTCATCCGCCGGCAGTCCGACCGATGCGGCGATATCGACCAGCACCTCGGGGTCGCCGATGTTGCGGCCATCGACAAAATAGGCGCGGTAGAGCGCATCATGCAGTTTGTCGCCGCCGGGCTGCGTCTCGGCCCATTTGCCGAGCTCCTGCGCCAAGCGGCTATTGTAGCTGTGGGTGCGCCGGCCGTAGGGCAGGCCTTCGGCATCCATCAGCTTCTTCATGCGCGCCCAGGCGGCCTCCGGATCGATGCCGCGCTGGCGGTAAAACGGCGCCATCTCACGCCCCTCGGGCGGCGTCTCCGGATGCAGCGGGAAATGCACCATTACCGTTTCTACGTCATATGTTGCCTTGAGTTTTTCAACACGCACGGTGCTGAGGTAACACCAGGGTCAGACGTAATCGGTGAAAATCTCCAGACGGACCGGCTCGGCCATCGGCTTCTCCTCATGAAAACGCCCCGATTATGCGGCCTCGCGGGCATGAAGGCGAAGCGCTTTCTACCGAACCGGTATCATGAGGCGACGTTCAGCCGCGCGATCGCCGCATCGTCGCCGGGCGAGAACTCCTGCTCGACGAGCGCTCGCTCTTCGGGCTTTTATCTCGCCCCCAACCGCGCCATTCTCGGTGGTGGAAGAGTACCGCTCCCGGTGGGGCGCGCGGGCTTCAAACCCGTTGGGGGGCGCGCAGGCGTCCCCGGTAGGTTCGACTCCTGCCTCTTCCGTGCCCGTCGCCCGATCGGCTCATGCCGTCGGCCGCATCGTCTAGCCGCAAGTTTTTGATGTAGAGGCATTCTGACGCCGCTTCTCCCGATCGATATAGCTGAACAGACTGCCCTTGTTCCTATCGTCACCGCGCATTCGCCGCTCGCCCGATCTCCGCGCTCAGGAATCAGCGACGCGCAAACTCCGCAACCTTTTCAGCACCCTACTAGCGCCAGCTTGCCTTGCGATCGCGTTAGAATGACCCGCGGAGCGCGCCTCGTTTGCGGCCATGAAAAATCAGTTCGGCACCCAGACTGCGGCTCTGATCTCGCCGAATTCGCGGGCGATCTTGCGCCAGGACGCTCCGGCATCCTCGCTGACATACACCTCGCCGAACAGGCTGAACGCGACGATGCGGTCGGCGTCAGCGGGATGCGTCGCCAAGCCCCACACCGTGCCATTGGCCTGGGTCGGGAGCTTCAACATGTCCCAGCTCTCGCCGCAATTTTTGGTGCGCAGCACGAACCCGGTTTCGCCCGTCGTTGTCTCGCCGCACCCGGCGAACAAGATTCCGGGATCGTCGGCCTTGACTGCCAGACCGCGGGCATAGGGCAGCGGCCACCTTTCCCTGATGCCCAGGGCCTCCCAGGTGTCGCCGAGATCGTCGCTGATGAACATTTCGCGCGCTGTACTGGCATAAAGGCGCTTGGGCTGCGTCGCCGCGAGCGCGACAGCATGAATGTCTGGGTCGTACAAACCTGTCTGGAGGTGCGTCCACGTGTCGCCGCCATCCTGGCTGCGGTAGACGCCGTCGATCTCCACTCCGGCCCACACCGTTCGATGATCGTCCGGGTCGACGACGAGGCTCGTTACGAAGGGCGTGCCGATCGAGCACTCGCGGGCGATGTCGACGGCTAGTTTCTCCCACTTCCGTCCGCCGTCGCGCGAGCGATAGACCGCGGCCGGGCGCGTGCCGGCGAAGAGGGTCTCGGGATCGACAGGGTCGATGGTCAGCGACCAGATCGTCGGCAAAGCTCCCTCGGCGCCACGGCGTTCCCACCGCGCCCCGCCATCGCAGCTCACAAACAGGCCGGTATCGCCGCCAGCGAAAACGGTTCGCGGCTCTTGAGGATGGACGGCCAGCGCCTGGATGCGGCTGTTGAGCGGAAACGGCGCGCGATGCCGTATCCACGACTTACCGGCATCCGGACTGTGCCAGGTGCCCCAGCCGACCGTTCCGAGACATATGCTGTAGTCCGCTGCCATCAGACCGGCTCCCTTCGTCTCGGTCCTGCATCACCGCGCAAGCGGGAAACATCGTACTTCGCTGCCGATCACGCAACAAAACCTCCGTGCGGGTATCGCAACCGCGGTAGGCTCGGGGACGGCATAACGGAGGGCGACATGGGGCGGGTCGCGGGCAAGGTGGCGCTGGTTGCGGGAGCGGGCAGCGGCATCGGCTCTCGACGTGCGCGACCGTGTGGCGCTATACGATGCGGCTCGCGCGCCCGCCCCAATACCGGTCGCGTAACTGCCGCTTGTAGAGCTTGCCGGTCGGCAGCCGCGGCAGTTCCGCTACGAAATCAATCGTGCGCGGGCATTTCATGTGCGCCAGGTGCTCGCGGCAGAACAGGATCAGCTCTTCGGCAAGGTCGGCGCTCGGACGGACCCCAGAGACCGGCTGCACGACCGCCTTCACCTCCTCGCCGAGGTCGGAATTCGGCACGCCGAACACCGCCGCATCGGCGACCTTCGGATGGGTGATCAGCAGATCTTCGCATTCCTGCGGGTAGATGTTGACACCGCCCGAGATGATCATGAACGTGGCGCGGTCGGTCAGGTAGAGATAGCCGTCGGTATCGACATAGCCGACATCTCCGACCGTCCCCATCGTGCCGTCGGGGGAGAGCGCTTCGGCGGTGCGCGCGACATCGTTGAAATATTCGAACGACGATCCCAGCCGGAACCAGACCCTGCCGACGGTGCCCGGCGGCACCGGGTTCATCGCCTCGTCGAGAATATGCAGGTCACCGAACAACACCCGTCCGACAGTGCCCTTATGCGCCAGCCATTCGGCGCTGTCGCAGGCGGTGAACCCGATCGCTTCGGTCATGCCGTAATATTCGAAGACGATCGGCCCCCACCAATCGATCATCTGCTCCTTCACCTGGACCGGGCACGGCGCCGCTGCGTGGATCGCGATTTCCAGCGATGACAGGTCGTACCGCTCGCGCACGTCCGCCGGGAGCTTCAGCAAGCGCGAGAACATCGTCGGCACGAGCTGCGTGTGAGTGACGCGATAGCGCTCGACGATCGCTAGGAATTGCTCCGCGGCGAAATGCTCCATGACGATTGCGGCGCCGCCCCTGTAGATCGTGGAGGCGACCCCGGCGTGCGGCGCCGAGTGATAGAGCGGCGCGGGCGACAGATAAATCATGCCGTCGCGGAACCGCCAGAGTTTCATCAGAAAGTCGTAAAGTGGCAGTTTTTGCGCCGGCGGCTGGTCGGGCAGCGGCCGCAGGATGCCCTTCGGCCGACCGGTCGTGCCCGAGGAATAAAGCATCGCGGCGCCGAGCGCCTCGTCGGCGAGCGGGGTCTCAGGAAACGCCGCCGTCGCATCGTCGAGATTGCGCACAGTCCCGCCATCGCCCGCGCCGTCGACGACGAGGCACAGGCTGACGTTCGGGCATTGCGCCAGCGCAGCCAGCGCCACGCCGCGCTTCGCCTCGGACGTGATGAGGACCTTCGACTCGCTGTTATTGACGATGTAGGCGACTTCGTCCGGCGTCAGATAGGAATTGATGCAGGTGTAGTAAAGGCCGGCGCGCTCGCCCGCCGCGCAGCATTCAGCATAGCGAATGTTGTTTTCCATGAAGACGGCATAGTGATCGAGCCGGCGCAGGCCGTTTGCCCGCAGAAGATGGGCGAGCCTGTTGCTGCGCCGCTCCAGCTCGCCGTAGGTCAAAGTCTCGCCGCTGCCGGCCATGATGATGGCGGAATGATCCGGCCGCAGTCTCGCGTGCTCGCCGGGATACATCGCGCTCCCCCCGTTCTCCGGTCCGCCGACCCTTATCGGGCCAATGGCGCGACCGCTCATCTGCACCCTAGCTCAGACCTGGCCGAGCCGCCAAGGCTGCATCTGGGCCGATGCGCCGTGGCCTCGTCGGCGGGAGGGCACCGACGTTCAACGGCGGCTGGCC
>JASIAN010000250.1 GCA_030042035.1 Alphaproteobacteria bacterium
ATGTCGGGTGGGTCTACACCGGGATGTTCGTGGTCAGCTCGTTTCTCGCCGGCCTCTCTGGCACCTTGGTGACGCCGATCGAGAGCATCGTGCCGGGCATGGACGTGCTGATCATCGTGCAGGCCTTCATCGTCGTCGTCATCGGCGGGATGGGGTCGCTGTGGGGGACGTTCTGGGGCTCGGTCATCTACGGCGAGGTGCTGTCGTTCGGGATCCTGATTTTCCCGAGCTTCTCGCTGTTCTCGGTATACGCGCTGATGGGGGTGATCCTGATTGTTCGCCCGTGGGGCCTGTTCGGGAGGCCGCTGTGACGGCCGAGACGGCCGGCACCACCGCCGCCGCGCTGCCGCGCCGCGCCGGCTATCGCCGCATCCCATGGACGCTCATCGTCTTTCTCGTCATGGCAACGGTGCCCTGGCTCGGCTCGCGCTACGACACGTTCCTTGCCGCGCAAATCACGATCGACGCGCTGTTCGCCGTGAGCCTCAACCTGCTGCTCGGCACGACGGGGCTCATCTCTTTCGGACACGTCGCCTATTTCGGTGTCGGCGCCTATGTCTGCGGCATCCTGATGAAGACATACGGCGTGCCGTTCATTCTCGCCTTTCCGGCGGCGGGGCTGGGCGCGGCGCTGTTCGCGCTGATCTCCGGCTATTTCTGCGTGCGCCTGATCAAGCTCTATTTTGCGATGCTGACGCTGGCCTTTTCGCAGATCGCCTGGGCCATAGCCTATAAGTGGAACGCCGTCACCGGCGGGGATCAAGGCCTGCCCGAGATCCCCTATCCGCATCTCGATTGGATGCTGAGCATCCCGGGCTGCGCCGACCTGTCGATCGGTGCCCGCTTTTATCTGCTGTCGCTGGTGCTGGTCGCGATCTCGCTGGCGGTCATCCACCGCATCATCCGCTCGCCGTTCGGCCGGGTGCTGACGACGATCCGCGACAACCCCGAACGCGCCGCGTTTCTGGGCGTCAACGTGCGGCTGTACCAGCTCGCTTCGTTTGTCGTCGCCGGCGGTTTTGCCGGGCTGGCCGGCGCGCTCTACGGGTTGTTCAGCCGCGGCGTTTTCGCCGACTACGTATTCTGGTCGAAATCGGCAGAGGTCATCATCATGGCGATCCTGGGCGGCGTCGGCTATTTCTGGGGACCGTCGGTCGGCGCCGCGGCGCTGGTCTGGCTCAATCAGGCGATCACCGACTACACGCAATACTGGTCGTTCGTGCTCGGCGCCATCCTACTCGTGCTGCTGTTCGGCTTCCCGGGCGGCATTGTCGGCGGGATCGACCTGCTGTGGCAGCGGGTGAAGCGGTTTCGCCGTGCTTGAGGTGTCCGGTCTCTCGAAGTCGTTCGGCGGGTTTCGCGCCGTCTCCGGCGTGAGCATCACCGTCGAGACCAGACAGATTGCCGCGGTGATCGGCCCGAACGGCGCCGGCAAATCGACCCTCTTTAACCTGATCACCGGCCATCTGCGACCCGACAGCGGCAGTGTGCGGCTCGACGGGCGGGACATTACCGGCGCGCCGCCTCACCGCATCTGCCGCATGGGCATTGGCCGCTCGTTCCAGCGGACCAATATCTTCCCGCAGCTGACGGTGTTCGAGAACCTGCAGGCGGCGTTTCTCGTGCATCATCGCCGCGGCCGCAATTTCTGGCTGCGCTCCGAAGAGCTCTACCGTGACGACACGGCCGCGCTGCTCGCCTCGATCGGCCTCGCCGGCGAGGAGGCGACCGTCGCCGGCACGCTCAGCTACGGCAACCAGAAGCAGCTGGAGCTCGGCCTCGCGCTGGCGAGCGACCCGGCGGTGCTGCTGCTCGACGAGCCGACCGCCGGGATGTCGGCGACGGAGACGCACGAGACGATCCGGCTTTTGGAGCGCATCGCGGCCGAGCGCGCACTGACCTTGCTCTTCACCGAGCATGACATGGAGGTCGTGTTTTCGATCGCGCAGAAGATCGCCGTGCTGCACCAGGGCCACATCATCGCCGAAGGCACACCCGCGGAGGTGCGCAACGACCCCGAGGTGCGGCGGGTCTATCTCGGCCACGGGCTCACTCACGCATGACCACCGTCGTTGTCATTGCGAGCGCAGCGAAGCAATCCCGCGCCGTAATGCGAATTGAACGGGATTGCTTCGTCGCCTTTGGCTCCCCGCAATGACGGATGCGCTGCTGGCGATCGAGGATTTACACGCCGCCTACGGCCTGTCGCGCGTGCTTTTTGGCATCTCCTTCGACGTCGCCGCCGGCGAATGCGTGTGTCTCCTCGGCCGCAATGGCGTCGGCAAGACGACGACGATGCGCGCGGTGATGGGCCTCTTGGCGCCGACCGCCGGCCATATCCGCTGGAAGGGCGCCGACATCGCCGGCTGGCCGCCGCACCGCGTGGCGCGCGCCGGCATCGGCTTCGTGCCGGAGGACCGCCGCGTCTTCGCCGAACTGACGGTGTGGGAGAACCTTGACGTCGCGGCGCGCGCGGCGCGGCGCCGTGGCCGCTGGACGGTCGAGGCGGTCTACGAACTGTTCCCGACGCTGCACGAGCTGCGCAGCCGGCAGGGCGGCTTTCTGTCAGGTGGCGAGCAGCAGATGCTGACGATCGCGCGCACGTTGATGGGCAACCCGGAGCTGCTGCTGCTCGACGAGCCGTCGGAGGGTCTGGCGCCGCTCGTCGTCGAGGCATTACTCGTCAACATCCGCGCGCTGAAGGACGAGGGCGTGACGATCCTGTTGGCCGAACAGGGCGTCGATTTCTCCCTCGCGCTCGCCGACCGCGTCTATGTGCTCGAAAAGGGAACGATCCGCCACAGCGGCCCCGCCGCCGAACTGCGCGACAACCCCGCCTTGCGCGACCGCCTCTTGGCGCTATAGCGGGTTGACCCATACCCAATCGCCGTCGGGAATGAGGCGGGCGGCGCTTTTGGCGGCGAGGCGGTCAAACATCGCGCCTTCGGCTGCGAGCGCGCACGGCACCGTCTCGTTTGCCTTGTTGTGGCGCACGAAACGAAAGCGCACATCGCCCAAGCCCCCGGCCTCGACCTTGGCCATCATGCCGATCCAGTCGCCGTGGCGGCGGCCGCCGTGCCCGGTGTGAAACGAGAAGCTGCCAAGCCCGTAGAAGATCGGCTTTCCGCGGTAACTCTCGACCGGCAGCGAATAATGCGGTCCGTGGCCGATGACGATATCGGCGCCGGCGTCGATCGCGGCGCGTGCGATTTCGCGCATGTACTCGAGCACCTCCTCGCCGAGGCCCCAATGGCACGACGCGACGACGATGTCGGCCGCGTTGCGCAGCGCCGCGACGTCTTCGACGAACGATGCGAGATAGGCAGGGTCGGCCCAGGTCACGACAATCGGCGGCACGCCTGGCCGGTTCATCGGCGGGATGTCCGGCCGCGTTTTGTGCGCCGGCACCTGATAGGCGGTATGGCCGCGAATGACGGCAATGCCGGCGCCGCGCGCGCTCGCCTCGTGATTGGTCGGCCAATAGACCGAGCTGCGCTGCACAACGCCGACCCGCAAGCCGGCGGCGGGCACGATCGCCGGCGCCCGCGCCGCGGCGAGGTTCGCCCCGGCGCCGGCATGCGCGATGCCGAGCCGGTCGAGCCGCGCGATCGAGCCGAGGATCGCGGCCGAGCCATAATTGACGTTGTTGGCGAGGCCGACCGCGCTGATGCCGCCGAGCTTCAGCGCGGCGCCGGCGATCTCCGGGTC
>JASIAN010000251.1 GCA_030042035.1 Alphaproteobacteria bacterium
GATCTGCGCGAGCGGCTCGGCGACGGCGTGCGCGTCGTGCGAGCGCCGTGCATGGGCGGCTGCGACAAGGCGCCGGCGGTGGCGCTCGGCCATGCGCTGCATGAGCATGCGACCGCCGAGACCGTCGCGGCTGCCGCGGTCGCCGGCGACACGCATCCGCATGTTCCCGCTTATCCCGGCCTCGACGCGTATCGTAACGCTGGCGGCTACCAACTGCTGCAATCCTGCCTCGCCGGCGCGCGCACGGTGGAAGAAATCGTCGTTGCATTGGAGCATTCGGGCTTGCGCGGGCTTGGCGGCGCCGGGTTTCCGACCGGGCGCAAGTGGCGCTTTGTGTTGCAGGAGCCAAAGCCGCGCCTGCTCGCCGTCAATGCCGACGAGGGCGAACCCGGCACATTCAAGGACCGCTGGTTTCTCGAAACCGATCCACACCGGTTTCTCGAAGGCATGCTGATTGCGGCCTGGGCGATCGAAGCGGCCGATACCTACATATATCTGCGCGACGAATATCCGCAATGCCGCGAAATCCTGTTGCGCGAGATCGCGGCGGCGCAAGTAGCTGGCCTCGCGCCGCACACGCGGATTCATCTGCGGCGCGGCGCCGGCGCCTATATCTGCGGCGAAGAGTCGGCGATGCTGGAATCGATCGAAGGCAAGCGCGGCCTGCCGCGCCACAAGCCGCCGTTTCCGGCGCAGGTCGGGCTGTTCGGCCGCCCAACCCTCATCAACAATGTCGAGACGCTCTACTGGGTGCGCGACATCGTCGACAAGGGGCCGGAGTGGTTCACCGGCCAGGGCAGGAACGGCCGCCACGGGCTGCGGACGTTCTCGGTGTCAGGCCGCGTCAAGGAACCGGGGGTCAAGCTGGCGCCGGCCGGCATCACGGCGCGCCAATTGATCGACGAATATTGCGGCGGCATGGCCGACGGCCACCAGTTCAAGGGCTATCTGCCGGGCGGCGCGTCGGGCGGCATCCTGCCAGCTTCGCTCGCCGATATTCCCTTGGATTTCGGCACGCTCGAACAGGAGGGCTGCTTTATCGGCTCGGCCGCGGTTGTCGTCCTCTCGGATCAGGATGACATGAAGGCCGTCGCGCTCAACCTGCTCAAATTCTTCGAGGACGAGAGCTGCGGCCAATGCACGCCGTGCCGCGTCGGCAGCGAAAAGGCGGTGCGGATCATGAGCGAGCCGCATTGGCGCGAAGACCTGCTGAACGAGCTGACCCGGGTGATGAGCGATGCGTCGATCTGCGGCCTGGGCCAAGCGGCGATGAACCCGGTGCGCATGGTCCTGAAGCATTTCCGCGAGGATTTGGCCTCGTGATGCAGGCAACTAGGCCACCCCTATCCGTCATGGCCGGGCTTGACCCGGCCATCCAGGCGCCGCCTACGGACCGGAGAGACGTGGATGCCCGGATCAAGTCCGGGCAGGACGATGTGGGTGGAATTCGGAGAATAAAATGACCGATCCGATCCGCTTCAGTTTGGATGGCGTCGAGGTCGAGGCCGAGCTCGGCGAGACGATCTGGCAAGTTGCCAACCGCCAGGGGATCGAAATCCCGCATCTGTGCTGGCTGCCCAAGCCCGGCTATCGCGCCGACGGCAATTGCCGTGCTTGCATGGTCGAAGTGGAGGGCGAGCGGGTGCTGGCCGCCTCATGCATCAGGAAGCCGACCCCCGGCATGAAGGTGCATTCGGCCAGCGAGCGCGCCAAGGCCTCGCGCAGCCTCGTCTTCGAGCTGCTGATCGGTGACCAGCCCGAGCGCCACGTCGCGCACGACCCCGCGTCGCGTCTCTGGCAATGGGCCGACGCGCTCGAAATCGCCGACAGCCGCTTTCCACGGCGCACGCCGCCGGCGCCCGACCGCAGCCACCCGGCAATGGCGGTGCAGCTCGACGCCTGCATCCACTGCAACCTTTGCGTGCGGGCCTGCCGCGAGGTGCAGGTCAACGACGTGATCGGCATGGCCGGCCGCGGCTGGCACGAAAAGATCGTGTTCGATTTCGATGACCCGATGGGGCATTCGACCTGCGTCGGCTGTGGCGAATGCGTGCAGGCCTGTCCGACCGGGGCGCTGTCGGAAGCGAGCCTCGTCGACGGCAACGGCGTCTGCGCGAACACGCCCGATCGCGAGGTGGAAAGCGTCTGCCCTTATTGCGGCGTCGGCTGCGAGATCGTCTACCGGATCAAGGACGACCATATCGTTGCGGTCGACGGCAAGGACGGGCCGGCCAACCATAACCGGCTGTGCGTCAAGGGCCGCTTCGGCTTCGACTATGTGCGCCATCCCGACCGGCTGACGGAGCCCTTGATCCGCAAAGACGGCGTGCCGAAGCGCGATATCGCAATCGACCCGGCCAAGCCGTTCACCCATTTCCGCGTCGCGAGCTGGGAGGAAGCGCTCGACCGCGCCGCCCAGGGCCTGAAGCGCATCCGCGACCGCGACGGCAAGCGGGCGCTTGCCGGGTTCGGCTCGGCCAAGGGGTCGAACGAAGAGGCCTATCTGTTCCAGAAGCTCGTGCGCACCGGCTTCGGCAGCAACAATGTCGATCACTGCACCCGGCTGTGCCACGCCTCCTCGGTCGCGGCGCTGATGGAGGGGATCGGCTCGGGTGCGGTCACCGCGCCGTTCACGGCCGCCGCCGAGGCCGAAGTCATCATTGTCATCGGCGCGCGGCCAACCGAAAATCATCCGGTTGCCGCCACGTTCTTCAAGCAGGCCGCGAAGCGCGGCGCCAAACTCTTTGTCATGGACCCGCGCGGCCAGGCGCTGGCGCGCTATGCGACAAAAATGCTCCGATTCAAGCCGGGCCGCGACGTCGCGATGCTTAATGCGCTGTTGCACACGATCATCGAAGAAGGACTATACGATCGGCAATATGTGCAAGCGCATACCGACGATTTCCTCAAGTTGCGCGAGCACATCCGCGATTATTCGCCAGAGAAGATGGCGGAACTTTGCGGCATCGATGCCGCGACGCTGCGCGAAGTCGCGCGCGCCTATGCCCGTGCGCGCGCCGCGATCATCTTCTGGGGCATGGGCATCTCGCAGCACATTCACGGCACCGACAATGCCCGCTGCCTGATCGCGCTGGCCTTGGTGACCGGCCAGATCGGCCGGCCCGGCACCGGGCTGCACCCGCTGCGCGGCCAAAACAACGTGCAGGGCGCCTCGGATGCCGGCCTCATCCCGATGGTCTACCCCGACTACCAATCGGTCGTCAGCCCGCAGGTGCGCGAAGCGTTCGAGAAGCTGTGGCGCACCGAGCTCGACGACAAGGCCGGCCTGACCGTTGTCGAGATCATGGACGCGATCCACCGCGGTGACATCCGGGGCATGTACATCATGGGCGAAAACCCGGCGATGTCCGACCCGGACCTGCAGCACGCGCGTGCAGCGCTGGCGCATCTCGAACATCTCGTGGTGCAGGATTTGTTCCTGACCGAGACCGCGAAATACGCCGATGTCGTGCTGCCGGCCTCGGCCTGGCCGGAAAAGGACGGCACGGTCACGAATACCAACCGCCAGGTGCAGATGGGCCGGCAGGCGCTGCCGCTGCCCGGCAACGCGCGGCAGGATTGGTGGATCATCCAGGAGATCGCGCGGCGCATCGGCCTCGATTGGCGCTTCACGCATCCGCGCGACGTGTTTGCCGAGATGAAAGAGGCGATGCCGTCGCTCAACGGCATCACCTGGCAGCGGCTCGAACGCGAAGATTTCGTAACCTACCCGTGCGACGCCGAGGACCAGCCGGGGCACGACATCGTGTTCGGTGACGGCTTCCCGACCGCTTCGGGGCGCGGCCGCTTTGTGCCCGCGGCGATCATCCCGCCGGCCGAGGAGCCGGACGCCGAGTACCCGATGGTGCTGACAACCGGCCGCCAGCTCGAACATTGGCATACCGGCGCGATGACGCGGCGGGCGACCGTGCTCGACGAGATCGAGCCGGAGGCGTCGGCAAGCCTCGCGCCGTCTGAGCTGCGCCGGCTCGGGCTCAGGCCCGGCGACATTGTGCGGGTCGCGACGCGGCGCGGCACAATCGAGCTGAAGGCGCGCGCCGACAGCGCCGTCGCGCCCGGCATGGTGTTCATCCCATTCTGCTACGCCGAGGCCGCCGCCAACATCCTGACCAACCCGCAGCTCGACCCCTTCGGCAAGATCCCGGAATACAAGTTCTGCGCCGCCCGCGTCGAGCCGCTCGCCGCCCGCGCCGCCGCGGCGAAATAGCGGCCGACCGCGCCGCGTCTTCATCGCCGGGGATGCGCGCGGCGCAAGGTTTTGTCACAATAGTCCGATGGCCGAGGTGGACGAGGCAAGGGGCGGAGCGCTGCCGTCGGGCTTGTGCCTGGTGACGGGCGCGACCGGATTTGTCGGCGCCGCGGTGGCGCGTGCGCTCGTCAACAGCGGCCAGCCTGTGCGCGTCTTGGCGCGGCCGCAGAGCGACCGCCGCAACCTTGAGGGGCTGCCGGTCGAGATCGCCGAGGGCGCGCTCGACGCGCCGGAGACGCTCGCCACCGCCCTCAAGGACTGCCGCTACCTGTTTCATGTCGCAGCCGATTACCGGCTGTGGGTGCCGGATCCCGAGCCGATGTTCCGGGTCAATGTCGATGGGACGCGGCAGCTGATGCTGGCGGCGCTGGCGGAAGGCGTCGAGCGCATCGTCTACACCAGCAGCGTCGCGGTCCTGGGCATCGTCAAGGGCGGCATTGCCGACGAGGAGACCGCAAGCCGCGCCGAAGACATGATCGGCCCCTACAAGCTGTCGAAATTCCGGGCCGAACTGGCGGTGCGCGAACTGATCGAGGAGCAGGGCCTGCCGGCTGTCATTGTCAACCCATCGACGCCGATCGGCCCCGGCGACGTGAAGCCGACCCCGACCGGGCGGATCATCGTCGAGGCGGCGCGCGGCCGTATCCCGGCCTTCGTCGATACCGGCCTCAACGTCGCGCATGTCGACGATGTCGCGGTCGGGCATCTGCTGGCGGCGCGGGCCGGGCAGATCGGCCGGCGCTACATTCTCGGCGGCGACAATATGAGCCTCGCCGACATTCTCGTCGAGGTGGCGCGGATCACCGGCCGCCGCCCGCCGCCGCTGCGGCTGCCGCACACCGCGGCTCTGCCGGTCGCGGCCGGCGCGGAGGCGCTGGCGCGGCTGACGCGGCGACCACCGCT
>JASIAN010000252.1 GCA_030042035.1 Alphaproteobacteria bacterium
GTGGCCCGGAGCGAAGTATGGCTTCGCGACACGACCCCCGCATGACGCCCCAGGCTTGACGCCGCGGCGCGCGGGGGTCTCTGCTGTTGGCCAGCGCGGCAGGCACTCAATGGCGATCGATCTCGACAGCTCCGGCCCGACCTCCCGCATCTATTTCTCGCAGCGATTGCGGTTGCACTACGTCGATTGGGGCAACCCGACAGCACCGCCGCTGCTGCTGATCCACGGCGGTCGCGACCACTGCCGCAATTGGGACTGGGTAGCGACCGCGCTGCGCCGCGATTGGCATGTGCTGGCGCCCGATCTGCGCGGCCACGGCGACAGCCAGTGGTCGCCCGACGGCAATTATTCGACCGCCGCCTATGTCTATGATCTGGCGCAGCTGATCCATCAGCAGGAGCTGGCGCCGGTCACGATCGTCGCCCATTCACTGGGCGGCAACATCGCGATCCGCTATGCCGGCGTCTTTCCCGAGACGGTGCGCCGGCTGGTCGCGATCGAAGGTTTGGGGCCGACGCCGCGCCGGATGGCGGCGCGTTCGGCGATCCCGATCGCTGAACGCATGCAGAAATGGATCGCCGAGCAGCGGGCGTTGGCCGGCCGCCTGCCGCGCCGCTACGCGACGATCGAGGACGCCTTCCGACGCATGCAGCAGGCCAACGCGCATCTCTCGCCCGAGCAGGCGCGCCACCTGACGCAGCACGGTGTCAACCAGAACGAGGACGGCACCTACAGCTGGAAATTCGACAATTACGTGCGCGCCGATTCCGCCTACGGCATGACCCAGAACGAGATCGAGGAGTTGTGGGCGCGCATCGACTGTCCGACCCTCCTCCTCTACGGCAAGGAGAGCTGGGCGGCCAATCCCGAACTGGACGGCCGCTTGCAACACTTCCGCAATGCCCGTGTCGTGTCAGTTGCGGGCGCCGGCCACTGGGTGCACCACGACAAGCTCGACGAATTCCTCGATTTGTTGCGCAATTTCCTGTGATCCTTTGACGGCGACCGGCGCACGGCGCGACCCGTGCCCCGCTCGGCCCGCCGTTGCACACCGAACGCTTTGCCGAGAGAGGAGGGGAGGATGCGCTTTGCGATCGCGATCCCGACCGATGCCGCTTCGTGGCGTCTCGTGCGGCGCGCCGAGGAGCTCGGGTTTCATCGCGCCTGGTTTTTCGATACGCAGATGCTGAGCGCCGATCCGTTTGTCGCGATGGCCGCGGCGGCAATGAAGACAACGACGATCCGCCTCGGCACCGGCGTTCTGATCCCGTCGAACCGCATCGCGCCGGTCGCCGCCAACGGCTTCGCTTCCTTGAACAAGCTGGCGCCGGGACGCATCGATTTCGGGGTCGGCACCGGCTTCACCGGGCGGCGCGCGATGGGGTTGGGGGCGATCAAGCTCGCCGATATGGAGACATACATCACGACCGTCACGGCGCTACTCGCCGGCGAAACGATCGAGGCCGAGATCGAAGGCAAAAGGCGCCTGATTCGTCTCCTCAACCCGGAACTCGGTCTCATCAACACGCGCGATCCCGTCGGCCTCTATGTCGCCGCCTCGGGCCCCAAAGCGCGGCAGCTCGCGGCGCGGCTCGGGGCCGGCTGGATTGCGACGGCGGCCGACGCCGCCGCCGGCGCCGCGCTGGTGCAAGAGATGCGGGCCGCCTGGACGGCGGCGGGCCATGACGGGACGGCGCGCGAGGCGATCGTCCTCGCGGGCGGCGTCGTGTTGGCCGAAGGGGAACCCGCCGACTCGCCGCGCGCCATTGCGCAGGCGGGGCCGGGCGCGGCGATGCTGTTGCACCGCGCCGCCGACGCGGCGCTGATGGGGTGGCCGGCGATGGCCGGCATCGCGCCGGAACTCGAAGCGCCCGTCAGAGGCTATATCGAGCTAGCGCGCAGCTTCCGGCCGCAGGGCGCACCATATCTCGAAAACCATCGCGGCCACCTGATGTTCGTGAAGGAGGAGGAGCGCCGCTTTATTACCGCCGAATTGATCCGCCGCACCTCGCTCGCCGCGACCGAGCGCGAGATCATCGAGCGCATCGCCGCACTGGCGGCCGCCGGCTATGACGAGATCGCGCTGCGCATTGCGCCGGGGCAGGAGCATGCGATCGAGGATTGGGGCAGGATCCGCCGTGCCTTCCCGTAGGAGATGACGGTCATCCGGTCGCTCCGCCGACCCTATTCGCGGCTTTAACGCAACGCGTGGCGCCACAAAAAATCCTCGTCGCACGAACTGCCGAACGATCGCAGCCGTATGCGGCCGTCGGGGTGGACTTCGCCATCGCCGAAAGCGGAAATCCATGGATTGGTCGATTTGGTCCGAAACGAGCCCGGCGCGCTCACCGGGCCTTGAAGCTCGGTGCGCCTACTCGGTGCGCCTGTCGCCGGGCAGGTCGCGCCGCAGCCTGTCTCTGCTGCCGCGGTCAGCGGCGCAGAAAAGGCGAGCGCGCCGCCGCGCCGGGCAGCGGCATTGCGGCCCGCTGCCCGGTTGTGCCGGCGAGCGCCTGTTCGATCAGCGCTCGTTCCTCATCGGACAGTCCGTCGCCGCCCAACGCGGCGGGCGCACCTGCGGCTTCGGTCTCGCCTGGTGCGAGCGTGCCGGCTACCGCCGCCAGCGCGATGTCGCGCGCCTTGCGGGCCTGCTCGACGGAGCGCATGAAGCGCTCCCGCGAACTGCGCTCGTTCTCGCCCATCGCCAGGTTGTCGGCAAACAGCTTGAAGGCTTCCTTGACCTTGTCGGCATAGGCGGCCTCAATGATGGCGCTGTCGCCGTCGTTCGACATCGCAACCCTCTCCCGATCGAAATCTGCGGCCTGCCGACTTAACCCGGGACTTGTTTCGATCCCCTGAATGAACCGATAGTATCATGCCATGTTGCTTGCGTCTGTGCTCGCGCGGGTCGTCCGCATCGGCCGCCTCACCGTCGTCGACGCTGTCGGACGGCGCCATGTCTTTGAGGGCGCCCCCGGCCCCGCCGCCAGCGTCAGGCTGCGCGATCCCGCACTGCACTGGAAACTTCTCGTGCGGCCGCGGCTGTTCGTGCCCGAGGCCTACATGGCCGGCACCCTGACGATTGAAGAGGGCAGCCTTTACGATCTCATCGACGTGCTGGAGGCCAACGACGCCGCCCTGCCCGACGGGCCGGCGCTGCGGCTCGCGCACGCCGCCGGACGCCTCGCGCGCCGGCTGCATCAGTACAATCCCATCGGGCGGGCGCGGCGCAATGCCGCACATCACTATGACCTCTCGGACGAGCTCTACGCCTGTTTCCTCGATCGCGACCGGCAATATTCCTGCGCCTATTTCCGCACGCCGGGCGCTGACCTTGACACCGCGCAATTCGACAAGAAGCGGCATATTGGGGCAAAGCTCATGCTCCGTCCGGGGCAGCGGGTGCTCGACATCGGCTCCGGCTGGGGTGGGCTTGCGCTCTATCTCGCGCGGGAATGCGGCGTCGACGTCACCGGGCTGACGCTGTCGGCAGAGCAGCACGTCCTCGCAAACCGGCGCGCCGCCGAAGCCGGCCTTGCCGACCGGGTGCGCTTTCATCTGCGCGATTACCGCGAGGAGGAGGGGCAATACGACCGCATCGTGTCGGTCGGCATGTTCGAACATGTCGGGGTCAACCAATACGCTGCCTTCTTCCGCGCGCTGCGCCAGCTATTGGCCCCCGACGGCATCGCGCTCCTGCATGCGATCGGCCGTATGGACGGGCCCGGCACGACCAACCCGTGGTTGCGCAAGTACATCTTTCCAGGCGGCTATTCGCCGGCGCTGTCTGAGGTCGTGCCACATGCCGAGCGGGCCCGCCTGTGGATCACCGACATCGAGATCCTGCGCCTTCACTATGCCGAGACATTGCGCGCCTGGCGCCGCCGCTTCGCCGAAAACCGCGAGCATATCCGCCAGCTCTATGACGAGCGCTTCTGCCGCATGTGGGAGATGTACCTAGTCGGCTCGGAGATCGCGTTCCGCCGCGGTGGCCATCTCGTCATGCAGGTCCAGATGGCGAAGTCCGTCGACACCGTACCGCTCACCCGCGACTACATCGCCGATTGGGAAGCCCGGCATCCCGGCGGCACCGCGGCGATCGCCGCGAAATAATTCGACCCCGCGACTCGGGCTCGCGCCTTTTCATCCACAGCCGTTGAATTAGGAGGAACCCGGGGACGGCTTTCGCGGCCCGAGGATTCGCGCGAATCCGGTCCAGCGCGGCGGGCAACATCACCGACGCTGGCGATGCTATTCTCGGCGCATGGAGAGCACGTCGCCGCGCGTCACGCCGCTACGCGAGCCGGATCTGGAGCAGGCGCCGCAGCCGCCGGCCAACACCGAGGCCGAGCAGGCGCTGCTTGGCGCAATGCTGGTCAACAACGCTGCCTGGCATCGGGTGTCGGAGTTCCTGCTGCCCGAACATTTCGCCAATGCGGTGCATGGCCGCATCTTTGCGGCGATCGGCAAACTAATCGAGCGTGGCCAGATCGCCAACCCGGTCACGCTGAAAAATCTGTTCGACCAGGACGGTGCGCTCCTCGAAATCGGCGGTGCGCAGTATCTCGCACTACTGGCGCAATCGGCAGTTACGATCATCAATGCCGAGCATTACGGCCGCACGATCCACGACCTCTATTTGCGGCGCGAGCTGATGACTATCGGCCAGGATGTTGCAGCCGACGCGCTTCGCCACGACCTCGACGACCCCGCGCCCGAACAGATCGAGCGGGCCGAGCAGAAGCTGTTCGATCTGGCGACGACCGGGCAGGCCGAAGGCGGCCTCAAGCCGTTTGGCACGGCGCTGACGACCGCGATCACGATGGCACAAGCGGCCTACAAACGCGACGGCAAGACGGTCGGGGTGGCGACGGGGTTTGTCGATCTCGACAAAAAGCTCGGCGGTCTGCACCCTTCCGACCTCGTCATCCTGGCCGGCCGCCCGTCGATGGGGAAATCGGCGCTCGCCACCAACATCGCGTTCCATGCCGCGACAGAGTGGGGCCGGACAGCAGGCGAGGACGGCGCGGTAGCCGCGTTCTTTTCGCTCGAAATGTCGGCCGAGCAGCTGGCGACCCGGATTCTCGCCGAGGAATCGGGAACCTCGTCCGATCGCATCCGCCGTGGCGAGGTGCGGCGCGAGGATTTTGACAAATTCGTCATGGCTTCGCAGCGCCTCGCGGCGGTGCCGCTCTACATCGACGACACCCCGGCTCTGTCGATCGCCGCATTGCGCACCCGCGCCCGCCGCCTCAAGCGGCAGCACGGCCTCGGGCTCGTCGTCGTCGATTACCTGCAATTGATGCGCCCGTCGATCGTCAACCGCGTGCTCGAAAACCGGGTTCAGGAGGTCTCCGACATCACCCGTGGGCTGAAGGCGATCGCCAAGGAACTGGACGTACCGGTGCTGGCTTGCGCACAACTCTCGCGCGCCGTCGAGCAGCGCGAAGACAAGCGGCCGATGCTCGCCGATTTGCGCGAATCGGGCTCGATCGAACAGGATGCCGACGTTGTCATGTTCATCTTCCGCGAGGAATATTACCTGTCGCGCGGCGAGCCGACCCGCCGCCCCGACGAAGGCGACGACAGATTCAACGATCGCTACGACCGCTGGCGAGAGCGCTGCGAAGCCGCCTTTGGCATGGCCGATATCATCATCGCCAAGCAGCGCCACGGCCCGATCGGCACGGTAAAGCTGCATTTCGAGGCGGAAACGACAAAATTTGACAACTTCATCGGCCCGGAACGCTTACCGGCGGAGTATTGACCAGAAGCGATGTCCCCCGTTTCGCGTGCCGGCGCCGTTCTCGAGATCGATCTCGGCGCGATCGTCGCGAATTGGCGGCTGCTAGTGCAGATCGCGGCGCCGGCCGAATGCGCCGCAGTGGTCAAGGCGAACGCCTATGGTCTCGGTGTCGCGCCGGTGGCGACGGCGCTGGCGGCGGCCGGCTGCCGCCTGTTCTTCGTTGCGACGCTCGACGAAGGGATCGCATTGCGCCGGGCACTCGGCGCGGCGGCGGAAATCGCCGTGTTCAACGGCCCGCTGCCCGGCACCGCGGCGGAATTCGCCGCGCATGCGCTCGTCCCGGTGCTGAACGATCCGGGCCAGATCGCGAAATGGGCAGAGGCGGCCGGCCCGCATCCGGCGATGCTGCACGTCGATACCGGCATGGCGCGGCTCGGCTTGAGCGCGCGCGAATTCGCCGCCCTTGTCGAAGCGCCGCCGCGCATCCGCTGGCGTCTCGTGATGAGCCACCTCGCCTGCGCCGATCAGCCCGCCGCGGTGCTGAACGCCGCGCAGCGCGCCCGTTTTGCTGCTGCGGCGGCGCGCTTGCCCGAGATCGCGGCGAGCCTTGCGGCTTCTTCCGGGATCTTTCTCGGCCCAAGCTACCATCTCGACCTCGTGCGGCCGGGCGCCGCGCTCTACGGCGTCAACCCGCAGCCCGGATGCCCCAACCCGATGCGTCAAGTCGTGCGTCTGTCGGCAAGAATCCTGCAGGTCCGGCAAATTGACAGGGGCGAGACGGTTGGCTACGGTGCCGCGCACGTCATGGCGGCGCCCGGCCGCGTGGCGACGGCTGCGGTCGGCTACGCCGATGGCTGGCTGCGGTCGCTGAGCCGGCGCGGCGGCGGCACGATTGCCGGCACGCGGGTTCCTCTGATAGGCCGGGTTTCGATGGATCTCGTCACGTTCGATGTTTCGGCCATCCCGGAGGAATTGGCGCGCCCCGGTGTGATGATCGAACTGTTGGGTACCGGATACGGCGTCGATGATGCAGCCGCCGATGCCGGCACGATCGGCTACGAGATCCTGACCGCGCTCGGTGCGCGCTACCACCGTGTCTACCGCCCGCCCGATCCGCCGCAATGATGGGCTTTCTTGCGTCAGTCGGGGCGTTGGCTCTGACCTTTCTCGCCGGAACCGGACGGCTTGCCCTGTTTGCCGCGCGCGCTCTCGCCGCCGGCCTCGCGCCGCCTTATTATCCGCGTCTGATCGTGCGGCAATTCGTCTATATGGGATATTATTCGCTGCCGGTCGTCGGCATGACCGCGCTGTTTACCGGCATGGTCTTGGCGCTGCAATCCTACACCGCCAGTTCCCGGTTCAATGCCGAAAGCACCGTCGCAACGATCGTCGTGTTGTCCATCACGCGCGAATTGGGGCCGGTCATCGCGGGATTGATGGTGGCGGGCCGGGTCGGCGCGGCAATGGCGGCCGAAATCGGCACGATGCGGGTCACCGAACAGATCGACGCGCTGACCACTTTGTCGACCGACCCGCTGCGCTATCTCGTGTTGCCACGCCTCGTGGCGGGATTGCTGACCCTGCCGCTGCTGGTCATCATCGCCGATATCATCGGTGTGTTCGGCGGCTATCTCGTTGCGATCTACAAGCTCGATTTCAATGCCGTCAGCTACCTGACCCAGACCCAGCAATACCTGAAGACGAACGACGTCGTCTCCGGCCTCGTCAAGGCCGCCGTCTTCGGCTTTATTGTCGCGCTGATGGGCTGCTATCAGGGATACCATTCGCGGGGCGGCGCCGAAGGGGTGGGCCAGGCGACGACCTACGCCGTCGTCTCGGCGTCGATCCTCATTCTGATTTCCGATTATTTCCTGACTCAGGCATTTTTTACGTGACAAGCAGCGGGCCGCAAATCCCCAAAATCGCCGTCCGTGGATTGCAGAAATCTTTCGGCACGAACCTCGTTCTGGCCGGCGTCGACGTTTCAGTCGCGACCGGCGAAAGCCTCGTCATCATTGGCGGTTCGGGCACCGGAAAATCGGTTCTGATCAAGTGTATCCTCGGGCTGCTTGTGCCTGATGGCGGCTCGATCCGCATCGACGGGGCGGAAACTGTCGGGCTCGCCGGTCGCGCGCGCGAGCAGCTGACGCACAAGTTCGGCATGCTGTTTCAGGGCAGCGCGCTGTTTGATTCGCTCCCCGTATGGGAAAACGTCGCGTTCGGGCTGATTCAGGGCCGCGGTATGCCGCGCCGTCAGGCGCGCGACATCGCGCTGCAAAAGCTCGCTGCGGTCGGCCTCGGTGCCGAGGTCGCTGCGCTGCGCCCGGCCGAGCTGTCGGGCGGCATGCAGAAACGCGTCGCGCTGGCGCGAGCCATCGCCGCGGAGCCGGAAATTCTGTTTTTCGACGAGCCGACGACCGGCCTGGACCCGATCATGGCCGATGTCATCAACCGGCTCATCGTCCAATGCGTGCGCGGTCTCGGCGCGACGGCGGTGTCGATCACCCACGATATGGTCAGCACCCGCAAGATCGCCGACCGTGTGGCGATGCTGCATCGCGGGCGCATCGTCTGGCATGGCCCGGCGGCCGACATCGACCGTTCGGGTAACCCGTTTGTCGACCAGTTCGTCAACGGCCGCGAGGAGGGACCAATCCATATGCAAGTCCGCGCGGCATGAAGGGACAGTCCCGCTTCGCCTGCCAGGCGTGCGGTGCGGTCGCGCCGAAATGGGCCGGACGGTGCGAGGCATGCGGCGCGTGGAACAGCATGGTCGAGGAATTGCCGCGCCGCGCGCCGCCGAAGGGCCTCGGCGGCGGCAGACACGGCGGCGCCAGCCTCGATTTTGTCGCATTGCGCGGGCAGAGCAGCGCGCCGCCGCGCCGCCTCAGCGGCATCGCCGAACTCGACCGGGTGTGCGGCGGCGGCCTCGTTGCCGCCTCCTCGATCCTGGTCGGCGGCGATCCCGGCATCGGCAAATCGACACTGCTGCTGCAGGCCGCCGCATCGTTCGCGACGGGCGGCGGCAGCGCGGTCTACATCACCGGCGAGGAGGCGATTGACCAGGTGCGGCTGCGCGCCGAGCGGCTTGGTATCGCCGCAAGCCCGGTGCGGTTGGCCGCCGCGGCGAGCGTACGCGACATCGTCGCGGCGCTCGACGACGCCGCGCCGCCTGATCTCGTCGTCATCGATTCGATCCAGACGATGTATCTCGACACACTCGACAGCGCGCCGGGCACGGTCAGCCAGGTGCGCGGCGCGGCGCAGGAGTTGATCGCGCTTGCCAAGCGCCGCGGCACCGTCGTTCTGCTGGTCGGGCACGTGACGAAGGAGGGCCTCATCGCGGGGCCGCGCGTTCTCGAGCACATGGTCGATACAGTGCTTTATTTTGAGGGCGAGCGCGGCCACCAATTCCGCATTCTGCGCGCGGTCAAAAACCGCTTCGGCGCGACCGACGAGATCGGCGTGTTCGAGATGAGCGATCGGGGTCTGGTTGAGGTGCCAAACCCATCGGCGCTGTTCCTCGCCGACCGCGTACCCGAGGAGAGCGAGGAGCCGGACGCGGCGCGCGCCGCTGGCGCCGCCGTTTTCGCCGGCATCGAGGGGACGCGGCCGCTGCTCGTCGAGGTGCAGGCCTTGGTCGCGCCGTCGCCGCTCGGTACGCCACGCCGCGCCGTCGTCGGCTGGGATGCGACGCGGCTGGCGATGATCGCCGCGGTGCTCGATGCGCGCTGCGGTCTCTCGGTCGGCGCCAACGACATCTACCTCAACGTCGCTGGCGGCCTCAGGATCGTCGAACCGGCCGCCGACCTCGCGGTCGCGGCGGCGCTGGTCTCTGCTTTGACTGAGACACCGGTGCCGCCGGAGGTCGTCGTGTTT
>JASIAN010000253.1 GCA_030042035.1 Alphaproteobacteria bacterium
TCACCGCGATCGTGCGACCGATTGGACGCGGTGCGCGGGCCGCAAGTTCCGCGGCGCCGAGCGGCGGCAGCGGATAGGGACCCTGCTCCAGCCGCTTGACAAATCCGGCAATCGCGCAGTCCTGCGCACGCCGCTCGTAATAGCCGCCCTGCACCTGCGTCGTGCCGACCAGCGCCCGCAGGAACGCGGCCGTCAGCTCAGGGTCGGGCGGCGGTGCCTCTCGCCAAAACGCATCGAGCGGCGACTGGCAGGTCAACCCGGGGATGTCGAATACCGCATTGCCGAGCACCTTGGTCGGGACCCCGAGGCGCACCGCCGTCAACGCCGTGGTGCTGTTGACGGTCACGACGCCGGCGGCGTTGCGCTGCAAGTTGATCGGCGTGCCGCCGTGCAGTGTCACGACCCGGTCGCCCACTCCACTCGCCGCCGCCATCCTGGCGATCAGCCGATGCCAGCGGAGCAGCCCGTTATCGAGCGGATGGATGACAAAAACGAGCTTCCTGCGGCTGCCGCTCGCGGCGAACGATGCAATGATCGCGCGCGCCGCGTCGCGGAGATCGCTGTACGGCGAATGGGCGCGGATCGAGAAATCGGTCTGCAATTGCAGCGGCACGAGAAAATAGCAGCCCGGCTGCTGCGCCAGTCGCCGCTTGGCGGCCGCCGTGGCGCGTGCCGCCAACAGCTTCAGCGGCCGCGAGCGCAGCCAGCCAGCGTATTCGAGAAAGGGATGGCAGGTGCTGTGATAGCGGTAATGCGGATACAGCAACCGCCCGAAGACAAGCCCCAGGTTGTATGCAATGTCGCGCGACGCGATGAGCCAGAACGGCGTCTCAAAGCGTGGCGTCAGCTCGGGCGCGGGAAACTCGGCGGCCAGTTCACGGATGCGCTGCGGATCGCGGGGAAACCGCGAATAGGTCGTCAGCCCGTCGTATTCAAGCGTCAGCCAGTCCGGCCGCAGGTAGCCGAGATCGGTCGCGAGGACCGCGATGCCGCGAGCCCGCGCCTCTTCCGCCGCGACGAGGTGATAGGGCCGACGGTCGCCATGCAGCACCAGGTCGGACACGGCGTAGCAGTCCAACAGCTCGCCGATGAACCGCCGCCAATCGGCAAAACGCCCGCGGAAATTCTCCGCCGGCAGATGCCAGAACAGCCGATCGCCGAGATGCAGGTTGACCCGGTGCACCCGATGCCCGCGCGCAATCAAGGCGCGGCCGAGCCGGTCGAAAAAAGTTGAAATCGGTCCCTGCAGGAACAGAAAGGATCGCGGCGTGCCGCCCGCACCGAACGGCCGTGACGCATCGCCCGCGGCCGCAGTCATGTCATCGGCCCGCCGCCGGTTCAGCCGGATCGAAGGCGGCGCGCTCGCCTTCGACGGCGGCTGCGCCTTCGCCGCTGCGCTCAAATGACGCCGGCGCCCCGCAAAT
Source organism: Alphaproteobacteria bacterium (assembly GCA_030042035.1). Taxonomy (GTDB): domain Bacteria; phylum Pseudomonadota; class Alphaproteobacteria; order ATCC43930; family CGMCC-115725; genus DATARH01. The sequence continues at coordinate 1,425 of JASIAN010000253.1, forward strand.
CGGCGATGTCAGCGGCGGCATAGCCGAGTTCGCACAGGATGGCGTCGGTATCGGCGCCGAACGCCGGCGGCGGCGTGTCGATGCGAGGGCCACCGTGCGCGAACCGGAATGCCGCGAGAGGCACCGCGAAGGGACTATCGACGCCGGCGGCGCCGGCATGGCGATGAATGACGCCGCGGCTGTCGAGATGCGGGTCGGCCAGCGCCTCGGCCATCGTGCGCACGCGCGCCGCCGGCACGTGGCGCGCCTGCAGATAGCGCTCCCATTCGTCCGCGGTGCGGGTCCTGATGATGTCGGCGATGACGCCGGCCTCGCGCTCGCGGTCGTCTTCGCGCGCTTCATTGTTGTCCTTCGCCATGTCCGGCCGCTCCAGCGCCGCCCACAGCCGCCGCTGCTGCCCAAGATTGCTGGCGCCGATCATGACGAGGGCGCCGTCCTTCGCCTCGTAGGCGCTGTTCGTGGCGTAGGGCTGCTTGTTGCCATGCGGCTTCGGCTCCCTGCCGTTCCACGAATAGCCGGTGAGGTGCGAGCTCATCAACACGATCGCGACATCGAGCATCGCCAAGTCGATGCGCTGGCCCCGGCCGGTGCGCTCGCGCTGAAACAGCGCGGCGGCAAGCGCGAAAGCGGCCATCGTGCCGGTCGCGTAATCGACTGCCGGCGCGCCGAACTTGATCGGGTTGATCTCTTCGGTGCCGGTCATCGCCATCAGCCCCGAGGTGCCCTGGATCACATGGTCGTAGGCGGTCTGCTCGCGGCGCGGCCCCGTCTGACCGAAGGCGGAGATCGAGCAGTAGACGAGCCGCGGGTTGATTTCGGACAGCGCTTCATAGCCGAGGCCCAAAGCTTCGAACGCGCCCGGCCGGTAGTTTTCGACCAGCACATCGGCTTGGGCGGCCAGCCGGCGCAGGATCTGGCGGCCGCGTTCGTCCTTCAGATCGAGCGTCATCGACCGCTTGTTCGACGCCTGCGTCAGGAACGAGGTGCCCATATTGCGGCGGTTGAGCTTACGGTCGGTGCCGCTGCCGCGGCTCTGGTCGGGCTCCGCGGGGTGCTCGACCTTGATCACGTCGGCGCCGAGCACCGCCAGCTGATAGGCAGCGAACGGCCCCGCCAAGACATGCGTGATGTCGAGGATGCGGATGCCTTCGAACGGCCGGGTCATAGCGCGCTCCCGAGAGTTGTTGCCGCGGCGGGGTGATCGGGCATTATGGGACCGGCAGCTCTTGGGGGAAAGCGTGCCGGGGAGCAAAACCGGGAAGCGGCGGGGGGCCGCGTTCCGGACCGGGATTGTGGCGGCGGCCGCGCTCGCCTGCGCCGGACCGAGCGCCGCGGCCGCTGCACAGGCGTCGCACGAGTCGCCGCGCATGGCGATTGCGAAGCCGGCTGCACGCGCCCGATTCGCGGTCGAGACCGTGCGCTTCGCCGGCGGACTCTCGGTGTGGATCGTGCGCGGCGGGACGGTGCCGCGCCCTCCGATCGCGCCGCGCGCCTCCCTCGCGCCACGCACCGATCGCACTCAAACCCTGCGCTTCGGCCCCCACCCCGGCGATCGGGTCACGATCGTGCGCGGCGGCAGCGCGCCCGCAGCCGCGCCGAACCCGCCGCGGCGCCGTCGCGCCGGCGAAACCGGGCAGACCATCGAGATCGTCCGCTTTGCCGACGCGCGCTTCGCGCCGGTCACGATCGTGCGCGAACGGTTTGACGCGCCGGCGCCGCCCGCGGCCGATCTGTTTGGCCCGGCGAACGCCAACGAGCTCGATCGCATCGCGTTCGCCGTCGACGGCATCGAATCGCGCCACGGCGCCGATCTCGCGATGTGGCGCCCCGAACTGGATGGGCCGCAGGGACCGATGCAGGTCAGCCTCGCCGCGGCCACCGATGTTGGCGGCGGCGACCGCTTCGATCTGCGACAGAACCGCCGCCTCGGCCGCGCCTATCTGGCGCAGATGTTCCGCCGCTATGGCAACTGGCCAGATGCTCTCGCCGCCTACAATTGGGGGCCGGCCAATGTCGATGCATGGATCGCCGGCGGCCGCAACCCGGATACGCTGCCGCCCGAAGTCGCCTGGTACATGCGGCACGTGCTGCGCGACGCAATGCTGTCGGCGGTCGCGAACTGATAGTCGCAGCCGCCGCTCACCGCTGGGCCGCGATGAGGACAAAGATCGGCCGGTGGCGTTCGTCGGCGAGTTCGGGCGCGGCCGCTATCTGCGCGTCGGTCGGCCCCCACTCGTTGATCTGAAGCAGCGAAAAGCCAAGGCGCAGCAGCAAATTGATCACCGTTCCCAGCATCCGGTGATGCTTGACTACGCCGCGGGTTAGCCAATCGCGCGAGCGCGGCCCCTCGTTCAGGTAATTATCGATCGGCCAATTCTTGCGGCCGGCGGCATCGACCGACCACCGGCCGTCGGCGGGAGCCGTGTAGATCGGATGCTCGGCCGAAAACACCAGCCGCCCGCCGGGCACCAGGGCATGCTGCACTTGCCCGAGCAGGCGGTCGAGATCGCCGATGTAATGAAAAACGAGCGAGCTGTAGACCAGATCGAACCGCCCTGCCGGCAATTCGATGCTCTCCAGATCGGCCGTGCGGTAGACGATCGCCGCATCCCGCGTATCGGCTCGCGCTCGACTGAGCATTTTCTCGGAAACATCGATCGCGACGACGTGGCGCGCGCCCTGCTGCCGCGCCCATCGGCTAAACCAGCCATAACCGCAGCCAAGGTCGAGCAGGTTGAGATCGCGCAGGTCGGGTAGCAGCGCGCGCAACGCGGGCCATTCCGGCGCGCCATCCAGCCCATGCAAAGAGCGGGGCAGCTTCGCGTAGCCGGCGAAAAACTCCTCGTTGTCGTAGATGTTCTGGCTCATTTTGCGGTCGCGTAGGTCGCGCGGCCGACCGCAACGAGCCGTCCCTCGTCATCGGTGACATCGATGTCGACGACACCGACGAGGCGCCCGGCGCGCCGCACCGTCGCGGTCACGCGAAGCGCCGTCGCCACGGCCGGCCGCAGGTAATCGACCCGGAAATTGACGGTCGGCAATGGCCGGCCCAATTGCATGACCAGCGCATAATCGCCGACGGTATCAATGATTGCGGCGATCGGCCCGCCGTGCCACTGGCCGGTGCCGCGGCCGCGCTCGAATTCCGGCCGCATCGCGGCGCGCATGACAACCTCGCCCTTTTCCGGATCGGCGGAAACCACGGTCAGGTTCAGGAAATTGATAAACGCGGAATGCGCGAGGCGGCGCTGCAACTCGTCCTTGTCGAGGGGCGGCGCCGATGGCGGCGGACGATCGCTCATGATGCGACGATCACTTTGCCGAATACCTGCCGGTCTTCGAGCCGCGCCAATGCGTCGGCCGCGCGCTCCAGCGGGAAGGTCGCGTCGATGACGGCCGTGAGCCTGCCGGCCGCGACCATGTCGAGGAGCGCCGTGATGTCGTCGCGCGCCCAGCCGTTGGAGCCGAGGATCTGCAATTCGAAGGTCCAGATATAGCGGATGTCTTCCGGCGGGTCATACCCCGCCGTCGCG
>JASIAN010000254.1 GCA_030042035.1 Alphaproteobacteria bacterium
GTGATCATCAGCTCGGCAAGCGCGGCGTATTCGTCGGGGCGTCCCAAGCGCTTCGGGAACGGCACCGAGGCGGCGAGGCTCGCCTTCACGCGCTCCGGCGCGCGCGCCAAGAGCGGCGTGTCGAAAATGCCGGGCAGGATCGTGTTGCAGCGGATGCCGGCATCCATCAAGTCGCGCGCGACGACCAGCGTCAGGCCGACAACGCCGGCCTTGGAGGCCGTATAGGCGGCCTGGCCGATCTGCCCGTCCTCAGCGGCGACCGAGGCGGTGTTGACGATGGCGCCACGCTCGCCGTCCTCGAGCGGCGGCAGGGTCAGCATGCCGGCAGCCGATTTGGCGATGCAGCGGAACGTGCCGATCAAATTGATCTGGATGATGCGCTCGAAGGCGTCGAGCGGGAAATGGCGGATCTCGCCCGTTTCGCGATCGCGGCCGGCGGTGCGAAACGCATTGCCGGTGCCGGCGCAGTTGACGAGGATGCGCTCCTGGCCGATCGCGGCGCGCGATTTCGCAAAGGCGGCATCGACCTCGCTGTCCGAGGTCACGTCGACTTGGCAGAAGACGCCGCCGATCTCGCCCGCGACCCGCTCGCCGAGTTCCCGCTGCAGGTCGAACAGCGCCACCTTGACGCCATGCTCGGCGAGCCGGCGCGCCGTCGCCGCGCCGAGGCCGGAGGCGCCGCCGGTCACCACCGCGGCGGTCGAGGCGTTGAGCTGCATCGCGATGCTCCTGTCGTTGCCGCCGCCATTCTACGCGGCGGCCGCGCGCAACGCGACGCGGACGTGGGAGCTATTGCAGCCGGGCGACGCCCATCGCGGCGCCAAAGCGCTGGGCGCACTCGAGCGGGTTGCCGTATTTCCTGTGCATCGCCGTGTGGTGGGCACAGGCAAGCAGCAGCCGGTCGCGCGCGGGGCTCTGATTTTTCGCCCAGTCCTCGAGCAGCACCTGGCCGATCTCCTGGTTGTGCGGGTCGTTGCCCATGCGGCAGGCGAGAAGCGCCAGACGCTGGACCAGCGGCTTTTGGTCGGCCCCGCTGTCGAGATAGGCCTGCGTCCACGCGACGCCATCCGTGCCGTTCAGCGCCAGCACGGCGGCGTCGATGCGGTCGAGAATCTGCGCTGGCGACAATTTGTCGGCGCCGGGCGCGGCGCGCGGCGTGACCGGCTCGGCGTCGCCGATCCCCTTCTGGTGCCAAGCAGCGCGGTTGAGATAGGAGGCCGCCAGGACCAGCAGTTTCACCTGCTGCTTGTGCTGGAATTGATCGAAGAACCACGCCATAGAGTTCAAATATTCGAAGCAGTGCTGCGGCAGGGAGAAATTGTTCGGCCCCTGGGTCTCCAGGATCACCTGGGCCGAGGCGGTCTGCAACGTGTCGAGGATGCGGCGCGGGCTCTTGCCGGCTTCGAGATACTTGCAGAGAAGCTCGAGGAAGCCGGGTTCCGGCTCGCGGACAATGGCATGTTCCAGCGCCGCTTCCTCCTCGCGCGACAGCTTCTCCTTGTTATTGGCGAGGATGGCCAGTTCCTCGGGCGACGCGCCGCTGTAGGGGATCGCCGACACCGGCTGCTTTTCCAGGAAAATCTTGATGACGTTGCAGGCCATCTCATAGGTCGAATACCAGCGCGGGCCGACCGCGATGTCGAGGGCGCCGGCATAGACGACGTCGTGCGCGTTGTCCCAGCCGATTGCGTTGCCGAGCTCGACCGTCGCGCGGGCGCGGAACCCCTTGTGGCCGGTCGTGTAGGAGCGGTTGTAGAGCGCCCGGTCCTGCACATCCATCAGCCCCGCGACCATCAGCTGCGCCAGCGCCGCCTTGCGCTCGGCCGGGTTGTCGATGAGGCCGAGAAACACGCGATAGGCTTCGAGCACATTGCCGCGATGAACGAGCGTCATCCAATGGTCGAGGCGCTCCTGCAGCGGCCCGTCGAGGTATTCCGGCTGCTGGTCCGGCCACACAATTTCTGGCATCGGCGGCGGACCGGGCGGCGGCGTCCAGCCCGGCGCGCGGGCGTAATGCCCGGGCGCCTTCAGGATCTTCTGGTTCCAGATGTCGAGGCCCGTCGGCATGTACCAGATCGTCTGCGCCAGGGGCAGCGCCGCGCACTCCGCCGGCACTAGCCGCGCCAGGTTGAGGCCGGCGCGCGCCGACAACAGGCAATGGTCGTTGTTGACGAAATTGACAAAGCCGTCGTCGATCCGCTCGTGGTAAGGCACGTGCGTATAGGGTGCATGGATGTTGACGGCGGCGGCGATGATTTCGGTGATCGGCCGCTGCTGCCGCGCCAGCTCGTAGTAGATGTCGGAGGCGCCCTTCTGGTCGCGCCCCAGGATGCGCTCGCGCAGCTCGTCGTAAAGCTCCTGCGGCTTTGGGGTGTTGCTGAGCGCTGGCTGCGCGTCGCTGGGCATGGCGGGCGGCTCCTTGATGACAACGGCTGGACGCCGTTCACGTTTACCGCGCAGACAACGGGGCAGCAACGCCGCCGGGCACATTCGCCGCGTTACGGTTAGCTGTCATGCGCCGGCCGAATGGCCGCCGCGCCGGCCTTGAGATCAGCGCCCGGTCCACGCGCTCGGATCGACTTGACGCTCGCCGACCTTGATGAGCGTCCTCCCGACGAGGCGTTCCTCGCGTTCGTCGGCTAGTCGCATAGCATTGAGCGGCAAAAGGATAGCGATGCTACTCATCAGTCCGCTCGGTATCCACAGGATCAATCCGCCAAGGCATTGATCGCTGGAAGGGCTGAGCCATTCGAGCCGACCGCAGTAGTCGTAGAACCCGTAAAGCATGTGCGAAGTAAAGGTGATGTAGGCGCCGATCGGCATGACCGGCAGCATTACCACAAATACGAGCGCCATACGGGTTAAGAATGAAACCGTAGCGTGCGGTCGAGGTCGCGGATCGAGCACGAGGCACCAGAAGAGAACGCCATCCACCGCCATCAAGATATTCATTGCATCAAGAAAGCGCCGGTCCAGCATCATTCGGAAGACGACCCCCGGCGCCACCTGTCCAATCAGAAGCAAGATGAACAGCAACGCGGCGACAGCCGGCTGCCGGAGAATACGAAGGAGTATCGGAATGGGCCGCCACTGCAAATGCCGAAGCAACGATGGGGGAATACCTTGCTGCAACCCATCGCCAGGCCAAGCGAGTGCGACCAGGAACGGTCCGGTATCGTGCAGCACGAACTGTTGCACTTGCGTGGCCGCGAAAAGATGGAGAGCCAGGTAAGCCAGCCGTGTTTGCGTGACCGCATACATTGAGGCCACACCGATCGTGTACGAAGCGCGACGCCAGAGCGCCGGACGAGCCGCCGGCGACATGCTGACAACGCCGCGGAAATACCATGTAAGGGCGAGCACCGACCCGAGATATTCGGCCCACGAGAATTCCCACGGTCCAAAAAACGGCATCGCCGCAGGATGGACATCGGAGAGCCACGAGAGCACGAGACCGAGCACCAGCACGAGAGCGAACATCGACGCTCCTTCGGTCGTTTCGCGCTGGCTGTTAGTACGCGTAGTCCTCGTAGACGCGGCGGATGTCGCCGGCCCAGCGGCCGCGGTAGTCCTCGACCAATTCCGCCGCCGCGTTGCGCCCCGAGCGGGCGATCTGGAACAGCGGATCGAGAAAATGCGTCTCATCCTCGCCTGCGGCGTCGCGGCGAGCGCGGCGCGTGAGGCCGTCGCGCGCGATGTCGAGCACTTCGAGCGCGATGTCACGCAAGGTGCGGCTGCGATGCGGTGCGTCGAGCCCGAGCCGCGGCACGTCGCGGCGCATCTGTTCGCGCTCGTCGGCGCTCCAGTCGGCAATCAGGTCGGCCGCTGCCGCCAGCGCCATCCCGTCATAAAGCAGGCCGACCCACAGCGCCGGCAGCGCGCATAGCCGCGCCCACGGCCCGCCGTCGGCGCCGCGCATTTCGAGATAGGTTTTGAGGCGGACCTCGGGAAACGCGGTCGTCAGATGGTCGGCCCAGTCGCCAAGGCGCGGCAGTTCGCCCGGCAGCGCCGGCAACCGTCCGGCCATGAAATCGCGAAACGACTGGCCGCTCGCGTCGATGTAGTTGCCGTCCCGGTAGACGAAATACATCGGCACGTCGAGCATGTAATCGACATAGCGCTCGAACCCGAACCCATCCTCGAACACAAAGGGCAACGTGCCGCAACGGTCGGGATCGGTGTCGGTCCACACATGGCTGCGGTAGCTTTGGTAACTGACCGGGCGGCCTTCGATAAACGGCGAATTGGCGAACAGCGCGACCGCGACCGGCTGCAAGGCAAGGCCGACGCGGAACTTCGTCACCATATCGCTTTCGCTCTCGTAGTCGAGATTGGCCTGCACCGTGCAGGTGCGCAGCATCATGTCGAGGCCGAGCCGGCCGCGCTTCGGCATGTAGTCGCGCATGATCCGGTAGCGGCCCTTCGGCATCCACGGCACCTCGTCGCGCCGCGACAGCGGATCGAAGCCGAGGCCGAGCATGCCGAGGCCCAATTCGGCGCAGATTTCGCGCACCTGCCGCAGATGCTCGTGGACCTCGCTGCAGGTCTGGTGGATCGTCTCGAGCGGCGCGCCCGACAATTCGAATTGGCCGCCGGGTTCCAACGTGATCGAACATCGTGCGTCGTTCGACAGCGCGATGACGTTGCCTTTTTCGAGAACCGGCTGCCAACCGAACCGCATCATGCCGTGCAGCAGCGCGCCGATGCCGTCCGGCCCATCATACGGCACGCGCTTCAAATCGGTGCGGCGGAACACAAACTTCTCATGCTCGGTGCCGACCCGCCAGGCCGCGAGCGGCTTGTTGCCGGCTTCATGAAACGCGACGAGCTGCCGTTTGTCGGCGATCGGCGGTCCCAGCAATTCCGAGGGGCCAGACATTTGCGTTACCGTACTCCAACATGCGTGACAATAGATCGGACGATCGCAGCGACGGGCAACCCCAAGCGATTAGCGCGCCCGCGCCTCGCGCCAATCCCCGGCGATCGCCTGGAAAACCGCCAGAGCGGCGACGGCGGCCGTCTCGGCGCGCAATATCCTCGGTCCGAGCCCGACGCGGCTAACAAAGGGTAGATCGGCGAACGCGTCAAGTTCGGTTGGGGTGAAGCCGCCTTCCGGCCCAACCAACAGCGCCGTCGGCGCGCCTTGTTCGATGAGGGTGAGCTCTTCGGTGATCGGCCGCCCGCCGCCGCTCTCATCGCACACCAGGAGCTGGCGATCGGCCGGCCAGCCGGCCAGCGCCATGGCAAGCGGAGCGGCGGGGCGCGGCTCGGGCACCGATAACCTCCCGCACTGCTCGGCTGCGGCGATGGCCACCGCTTCGAGACGCGCGGGGCTGGTCTGCGGCACCTGGGTGCGCGCGGTGGCGATCGGAAGAAGCGCGCTAACACCGAGTTCGGTCGCCTTCTCGACGAGCCAATCAAGACGCGTTCGCCGGATCGGCGCGAACAGCAACCAGATGTTCCCCTCGCGCTCGGGCGGCCTGCGCCGCGCCACCACCTCCAGGGCTGCGCGACCGCGCGTCATCTCGCCGATTCGGCACAGCCATTCGCCGTCGCGCGGGTTGAACGCCGCGATCGCGGCGCCGGGACCAAGCCGCAGCACATCGCGCAGGCGGTGCACCGCCGGCGGGCCGAGTATAACGCTGTGGCCGGCGGCGAGCGCTTCGGTGAGGTAGAGGCGCGTCGCGATGCGTTCTGCCATAATCAGCATGACATTGGACAGTGCGCAAGCCGATCGCAAGTTTCGCCATGGAAACCCGACGGGCGACGCAGATTTTTTCGGCCTTTCGGGGCGGCGCTGGGAGCGAGGCGACGGCCGCCGATCCGAGCGACATCCGACAGGGCGATTGGGTCGCGCGCTGGCTGCCGGGCTGGGCCGAGCCCTACGCGCGTCTGGCGCGGCTCGACCGGCCGATCGGCACATGGCTGCTGCTGTTTCCCGGCTGGTGGGGCATCGCGCTGGCCGGACGGAAATGGCCCGATCCCGCGTTGCTCGTCCTATTCGCGGTCGGCGCCGTCGTCATGCGCGGCGCCGGCTGCACGCTCAATGACATCGCTGACCGCGAGTATGACGGGCGCGTCGCGCGCACGCGTCTGCGCCCGTTGCCGAGCGGGCGCGTCACGGTGCGCCAGGCGCTCCTGTTCATGGCGGCGCAGCTGGCGGTTGGCGCTGCGATCCTGTCGTCGTTCAATCAAGCCGCAATCCTCCTCGGCGTCGCGGTGCTCGCGCTGATCGCAACCTACCCGTTCATGAAGCGGATCACATGGTGGCCGCAGTTGTTTCTCGGTCTCAATTTCAACTGGGGCGCGCTGCTCGGCTGGACCGCCGTGACCGGCGGCCTCGCGGCGCCGGCATTGCTGCTCTATGCCGGCGGCATTTTCTGGACGCTCGGCTACGACACGATCTACGCCCACCAGGACAAGGAGGACGACGCGCAGATCGGCGTCAAATCGTCGGCGCTGGCGCTCGGGCGGCGGACCCGCCCGTTCCTGTTCGTCTTCTATGCGGTGGTGGTCGCGTTATGGCTCGCCGCCGGCATCGCGGCCCATCTGACCTGGCCCTATTATCTCGGCCTCGGTCTCGCGGCGGTGCAGCTTCTATGGCAAGCGTGGCGCGTCGATCTCGACCGACCCGAGGATTGCCTCGTCAAATTCAAGTCGAACCGCTGGGCCGCGTGGCTGCTCCTGCTTGGGATTATCGCCGGCCACCTTCACGCTTGAAGGGGCGCGACAAAAGCGCC
>JASIAN010000255.1 GCA_030042035.1 Alphaproteobacteria bacterium
AATCGCCATCCTGCAGGCGCTCCTTGATATCGGCCGGCAGGTGGCCGCGGATAAAGGCGCGCACCTCGTCACGGAACGCCACTTCCTCCGGGCTGAAACGCAGATCCATGTCGGGCCTCCAATTCGTGCTGACAAAGTTTTTAGCACGCGATCCCGCCCCCGCCCACAGCAAAACCCCGGCTCGCGCTGCCACGGCCCGGCGGGGCCCTACCCTCTTCGCTCCGCCACCGCAACAACTTGAAGTTTCTTCGTCCGCCATTCGCCACGTCATAATAATACGGGCGAAAAACAGGCGGCTGCCCGCTGCGGTTGAACGCCGCAATTCAGCAAGGGCATCGCCCGCAACCGCGTGCCGCCGCATCGCCGCGGTCCATTCGCGCCTGCGACAGATGGGGCGCGCCGCTCGCCGTTCAAAGAACAAATTGGAAACATACGCACGGCCGGCTGCCGCCCGCCCGCCGTTTTTCGCTTGTGTCGCGAGGCGCCGCAGCGCGATGCTCCGGCTCGGACATCCGGAGGGACAATGGCGGCGCTACCGGGAAAAGCCCTCGCCCAGGAATTGATCGCGGAGAGCCGCGCCGAGGCGCGCACGACGCCGGTCGAGGACATCATCGCAGCGGTCCGCGAGCGCGGCATCGACCGCGACACGGCCAATCGCCTCGTCGCCCGGCTATGGACCTTGGAACGAATGTTTTATTACATCTACGGCGGCTGGGGCCAGGGTCTCGAAATGAACGATTTCCCGCCGTCGATGAAATATCTCTTTTCAAAACAAATCGTCGATGAATCAACCCACGAAATGTTGTATATGGACGCGCTGATCCGGCAGGGTTTGGCGCCGACGCAGAAGGAAATATTTCATCATCCGTACGGCTCGTTCTCGGTCGACTCGGCGCTCGCCTATTATGTCTTTTCGCTACGCAACCTCGCGACGTACCCGCACCCGGTGCGCATCGCCGCCCTCAACCTCGGGCCGAAAATTGTCGAATGGGCGTGGATGGAAGCGTTGGCGGAGGCGATCGCCGATCCGGCGCTCAAAGAAACCTTCGCCGGTCAGCAGGTCGAAAACCAGAGCCACATCAACATGGGCCGGCGCATCGTCGAAGAATTCGTCGACAAGCCGATCGACAGGGAATTGTGCCGCTGGGGCTGCCGCATCGCGCGCCGCGACTATCGCCGCTTTCTGCACGAACTCGGCGATTTCGTATTGCAGCGCGAGACACCGCCGCCACCCGTCGAGCGGGTGCGGGTGACCGACTGACGGAGGACGCCATGTCGCTGAAGGTCGATCACGCACGCTGCACCCAGTGCCGCATGTGCTACATCGTGTGCCGCGAACTCGACATCAACGCGGTCTATGTCGCATTGGACCCGTTGCACCGCATCGAAATCGACTTGAACGCCTGCACCTATCCCGGCTGCACCGCATGCCTGATGTATTGCCCGGCGGAAGGCTCGATCGTCGAAGCGGCGACCGGCCGCTCGGTCGTGCCGCCGCCGCCGGACGCCTGGCAGGCGGGCTAACCCTTCCGACACAATCACTATTGGGGCCGCCATGGAGGAGCGGACCCAGCATAGGCAAGCGTCGATCTTGATAATCACCGAATGTCGATGCCGGCCCGCCGCTCGCGCGGTTCGGCGCTACGACACTGAATGAACAGCTGGTCTTCAACCTAGGAGGCACCGATGAAGCATTTGACTCGGCGTACGATTCTTGCTGCCGCCCCGGCCGCTCTGGCGTTCGGCGGCCCGCTCCTCGCACCCCTGCCGGCCCGCGCCAAGCAGTACGGCCCCGGCGTCACCGACACCGAAATCAAGATCGGCAATACCGCCCCCTACAGCGGCCCGTTGTCGGTTGCCGAAGCGATCCCCTTAACGATGGGCGCCTATTTCAAAATGATCAACGACACGGGGGGCATCAACGGCCGCAAGATCAATTTCATGTCCTATGACGATGGCTATTCGCCGCCGAAGACGGTCGAAATGACCCGCAAGCTGGTCGAAGACGACAAGGTTCTCTTCGTCGCCGGTTCGGTCGGGACGCCGACCAACAGCGCGGTGTGGCATTACATGAACGAGAAAAAGGTGCCGCAGTTGTTTGTCAACACCGGCGCCACAAAGTGGAACGATCCGCAGGGCCACCCGTGGACAATGGGCTTCTTCGTAAGCTACCGGGCCGAGGGGCGCATCTATGCCGGCTACATCCTGAAGCATAAGCCCGACGCCAAGATCGGCGTGCTCTACCAGAACGACGATTACGGCAAGGACTATCTGAGTGGGCTGCACGACGGATTGGGCGCCAAGGCCGCCTCGCTGATCAAGCTTGAGACCTCGTACGAAACCACCGACCCGACCGTCGATTCGCAGATCGTCGCGCTGAAGGCGGCGGGCTGCGACGTTCTTTTTACGATCTGCATTCCGAAATTCGAGGCGCAGGCGATCAGAAAGGTGTCCGAGATCGAGTGGAAGCCGCTGTTCATCACGAATGGCATCGCCGCCTCGGTCGGCGCCGCCTTCAAGCCGGCGGGCCTCGAAAATTGCCAAGGCATCATCGCCTCCAACTCCTTCAAGGACCCGACCGATCCGGTGTGGAAGAACGACGCCGGCTTCAAAACGTGGCTCGCGCTCATGAACAAGTACCGCCCCGGCGCCGATCTGAGCGACAACGGCAACGTCTATGGCCACTCGGTCGCCGTGACGACCGCGCAGGTGCTGAAGCAATGCGGCAACAACCTGACGCGCGAGAACGTCATGAAGGAAGCGGCAAACCTGCACAATTTCGAATTGCCGATGCTGCAACCCGGCATCACGTGCAACACCAGCCCCACCGACTTCGACCCGATCAACCAGGTTCGCATGGAGCGGTTCGATGGCCATGTCTTCCGCTCGTTCGGCCCGGTCCTCAGGGGTGCGATGGGCTGAACCGCATGGCGGTCGCGTGGCCGGCGCCGCGCGACCGCCGACTCGCTTCTTGCCGCAATCGTGTATAGTCGGTGCGACCGCCGGCGGCGTCGCGCCGACAAATCGCGGTGAGGAGGAACGCCATGAACCCGATCCTCGAAGAATTCTGCGACAAATGGGTGTGGCCGACGATGCCTGGCGCGCCGGGCGCCGAGTTCCGCCTCAAATTGACCCGCGACAAGTGCCTGCAGGGGTGGGACGCGCTGCTCACCCGCACGATCCGCGACATCGAGGAGGAATTGCAGAACAACGACGAGGAATGGAAAAAACAGCATGCGCTGCGCGGCTATGCCGCCGAGGGCGTGCACATGTCGATCAAGCAAATGTCGGCGCAATTGCTGTCGGTCGATATCGGCGAGCAGGAGAACTACATCGACCTGCAGCGCATGCGGGCCCGCCAGATCTGGGACGAGTGCAAGCATTCGAAACTGCATGCCGATGTCCTGCTCGGCAAGGGCTGGGTCAAGGACGAGCGCGAATTGATGCAGATCACCGAAGCCAACATTCAGCCGCTGCCCGCCTATTTCGGGCTGTCGATGATGTTCCCGCACATCCATCCCTTGGCGCGCGCCGCGCAGAATTATTACACCGAGGCCAATGCCTGCCTCGGCATTATGGCTTACATAAAATTGTGCGGCGACGATCCCCTCGTCGTGCACGAACACCTGTCGCAGCGGGACGAAGAGCTGATGCATTTCATGGAGGGCAAGTACCAGCTCGATTTCTACTGTACGACCCCCGAGGCACAGCACCATGTCGAGGAGGCGCTGGGCTACCTCTTGCACCAGCTCGGCGGCTTTGGCCGCTCGCCGCAGCCCGGCGGAAGATGACCCGCGGTCGAGCCAAGTCGTCATTGCGAGCGGCGCGCAGCAATCCCGCGAAGGCGAGGAACGCCGGGATTGCTTCGTCGCTGCGCTCCTCGCAATGACCCGTTTTGGATCTCTAATCTCATGAAAGTTCAGATCGACTACGTCTTCTGCAATTCCTGCGGGCTGTGCCGCGAGGTCTGCCCGGAATCGGCGATCCGCCCGAAGCTCCTCGAGCCGCGGCATCTCTACGAAATCATCCCGGAGAAATGCACCGGCTGCGGCGAATGCCTCGACTACTGCCCGGCGCCCGGGGCGCTGGTGCAATACGCCGAGGCGGCACCGGCGGTGGTCTGAGCGATGGGCGAAGATCGGGCGCCGCCGGTTGTCATCTTTCGCGTGCGGTCCGGCAAAGACCAGTTCGCCTGCAAGGGCCATCTCGAATGGGACGGCGGCATCGTCTATGCCGTCGTCGACGAAATCCCCGACGACTGCCCGTTCTTCCCGCCGGACCGCGTCCGCCTCGAAGAAGGCGATCTCGAACTGAAGCCCGGCGAAGAGGGCATCCCCGATTGGTATGAATACCACGGGTTCGTCTACATTTATTGAGCGCCGGAGACCGCAGGGTGGGTTGAGCGAAGCGAAACCCACTGAGGGCGGGCAAATGACGGGTTTCGCTTGCGCTCAACCCATCCTACGATAACGCCAGCGAGCCAAGGGAGATCGGCAAATGGCGAGGCAATACAATCTGATGTCGGCGGACGGACACCTCGAAGTGCCGCCCGAGCGGTGGACCCACCGGGTGCCGCAGAAATACCGCGACCGGGCGCCGCACACGATCCATCTGCCGGACGGCGGCGATGCGCTGATGATCGAGGGCCAGCCGCTCCTCGAAGCCAATTTTCTCGACCTGCGCGCCGGCCGCGCCGAAGGCACGTGGTCGCCGTTCGGCCTCAAGGTCGCCGATGCCGCCGGCACTGGCAGCCCGGAGCAGCGCGTCCGCGAGCAGGACCAGGACGGCATGGACGGCGAAGTGTTGTTCGCGGCGATGGTCGCGGGGCCGGTGTTCTGGCGCAACATTCAGCACGATGAGCCCTACAAGGCCGTCATTCGCGCCTACAACGACTGGCTCGGCGAGGAATACTGCGCGGTGGCGCCCGACCGCCTCATTGGCATGGGCGTCATCCCGATCACCAATGTCGACGATGCGATCGCCGAGATGCAGCATTGCAAAAAGCTCGGCCTCAAGGGCGTGCTACTCGGCGCGCTGCCGAATGCCAAGGGCTACCCGACGCCGGAGGACGACCGCTTCTGGGCCGCCGCACTCGATCTCGACATGCCGGTCACGGCGCATGTCCAGCTCTACCGCACCGGCCCCCGCGCCAATCAACCAACGATGAAATACCCGAAGGAGGACCCGGCGGTCATGGCCCGGCTGCGCCGCCCATTCCTCGAATGGATGGTCAATTTCGGGCTGCCGCCGTCGATCAGCATCGCGCAGCTCGTGCTGTCGGGCGTTTTCGAGCGCTTCCCGAAATTGAAGGTGTTCTTTGCCGAAACCCGGCTCGGCTGGGTGCCGTTCTGGCTCGAACACATGGACCTGTGGTACAAGCGCCACCTCGGCTGGGCGGAAGAAATCCTCGGCTTCAAGCCGCTCAAAGAACTGCCGGCCACCTACGTGCGCGAAAACATCTATTTCACCGTGCAATACGAGCGCGTCGCGATCGAGATGCGCCATCATGTCGGCGTCGATCACATCATGTTCGCGACCGATTTCCCGCATATCGAGAACGAATGGCCGAACTCGCGGCCGATCATCGACGAGATTTACGCCGACGTGCCGCCGGCCGAAAGGCACAAGATCTGGGCCGGCAACTGCGTCAAATTCTTCAAGCTCGACGCGTAACGACACCTCATCGTCATGGCCCCTTGTTCCGGCCATCCACGAACAGAACGGCATGGATGCCCGGCTCAAGGGCCGGGCATGACGCGGATCTAGGAGGGAACGTCATGTTGGGACCGGTCGTCGGCAGTGGCAAATACACCTATCGGGTACGCGAGGATTGGCAGCAGCCACCGGACTGGCTTGACGTGAAGGCGTGCGCCGTATCGGTCGATTCCGCGGACCGCGTCTATTGCTTCAACCGCAACGACGCGCACCCCATTGTCATCTTCGACCGCGACGGCAACTTCCTGTCGTCGTGGGGCGCCGGGCTGTTCCGCTTTCCGCACGCGATCCGCATCGTGCGGGAGGATGGCCGCGACGTCGTGTGGCTGTGCGACGAGCACCACAACCAATTCTACAAATTCACGACCGATGGCCGGCTGTTGCAGACGATCGGCACGCAGGGCGAGCGCTCCGATACCGGCGTGCCGGCGGAAGACTGGTCGTCGCAGGCGTGGCGCAAGGTGACGCACGGCGGCGGCCCATTCAACCTGCCGACCGACATCTGCTTCGCGCCGGACGGCTCGATGTTCATGTCCGACGGTTACGGCAACGCCCGCATCCACAAATTTTCGCGCGATGCGCAATACCTGTCTTCCTGGGGTGAGCCTGGCACCGCGCCGGGCCAGTTCAACCTACCGCACGGCGTGTGGATCGATCGCCGCGGCCGCCTCCTCGTCGCCGACCGCGAAAACGACCGCGTGCAGGTGTTCGACCAGCAGGGGAAGCTATTGCAGGTGTGGCCGACCGAACTGATCGGACCGGCGTTCTTTTATGTCGATGCCGACGATATCGTGTACATCCCCGAACACAACGGCGGCATGATTTCGATCCTGACGCTCGATGGCGAGCGGCTGGCGCGCTGGGGCGGCCCGATCCATCGCTCGTGCCACGGCATATGGGTCGATTCTCGCGGCGATCTTTACGTCGTGCAGCCCGGCGAGTGGCAGCCGCGCGCCCGCCGCGTCGTCAAATACGAGCGGATGTAAAGGCCAACTCAACAATGAGCGCGGCGCTGCGGCAGATGCATCTCGGCGTCTTTGTACTCGGCACCGGCAACCATTCGGCCGGCTGGCGCTGGCCCGGCGCCGCCAACAGCGGCTGCGATCTTGCGGTCATGCTGGAGATCGCGCACATCGCCGAACGCGGCAAGTTCGACCTGTTGTTCATCTCCGACGGGCTCGACATGGACCCGGGCGACCATCCGTCCTTTGTCAACCGGTTCGAGCCGACAACGCTGCTCGCCGTGCTGAGCGCCAACACGCGCCATATCGGCCTCGGCGGCACCGTATCGACGAGTTACAGCGAGCCCTACAATGTCGCCCGCATCTTTGCCTCGCTCGATCATCTGAGCGGCGGCCGCGTCGCGTGGAACGTCGTGACCAGCTCGCGGCCCGGCGCCGCGCTCAATTTCAGCCGCGAGCGCCATTTCGATCACGCGCTGCGCTATGCGCGCGCCGAGGAATTCGTCGATGTCGTAACGGGTTTGTGGGATTGCTGGGAGGACGGCGCGATCGTCGCCGACCGCGACACCGGCAGCTTCATCGACGCGGCGAAGGTGCATCCGCTCGACCACCGGGGCCGCTTCTTCCAGGTCAAGGGGCCGATGAACATCGCCCGCGCGCCGCAGGGCCACCCGGTCATCATCCAGGCCGGCGGTTCGCCGACCGGCCTCGACCTCGCGGCGCGCACCGCCGATGTCGTCTTTTCGGTCGTACAGGAATTGGAGGCCGCCAAGCGCGCTTATGCCGATCTGAAGGGCCGCATGGCGAAATACGGCCGCAGTCCCGACCAGCTTTCGCTATTGCCCGGCGTCATGCCGATCATCGGCGACAGCGAGGCGGAGGCGCGCGAGAAACTGTCGCGGCTGCAGCGCTGGGTGACGCCGACCAATGCCTTGACGCTGGTCAGCGGCCGCATCGGCTACGACGTGACCGGCCATCCGCTCGACGCGCCGGTGCCGGCGCCGCCGCCGACCGAAGAGGGCGGCCGCACGTTCTCGCGCGTCCTCTATGAGACGGCGCGGCGGCAGAACATGACGCTGCGCGACCTCTACAACCTGACCGCGGCGGCGCGCGGCCACTGGGTGCTGTGCGGCACGCCCAATACGATCGCCGATACGCTCGAGGAATGGTTTGCCGAAGGCGCGGCCGACGGGTTCAACATCCTGCCGCCTTACTTTCCCGCCGCCTTTGCCGACTTTGTCGACCAGGTCGTGCCGGAATTGCAGCGCCGCGGTCTCTTTCGCCGCGACTACGAGGGCGCGACGCTGCGCGACCATTTCGGCCTCGCGCCGGTCGCGGCGCCGGCCCGCCGTGCCGCGCCCGCCGGCGCGGCATAGCGCTCCGGACGACAGGGGCGATCATGCAATTCGGGTTCAACCTGCCGAACAGCGGCACGCTGGCGGCGCCCGAAGCGATGGCGCGCATCGCGCGCGACGGCGAGGCGCTCGGCTTTGATTATCTCAGCCTGACCGACCACATCGCGCTGCCCGATATCGCCGAGCCCGGCTACCCGTATTCCGAAAGCGGCGCGTTTTATTCAACCGACAGCGCCTATCGCCACGAGATGCTGACATCCGTGGCATGGCTCGCCGGCATCACTGAGCGGCTGCGGCTCGTGCTCGCCGTGCTCGTCGTGCCGCATCGGCCGGCGGTGCTGGCGGCGAAGATGCTGGCGACGATCGACGCGCTGTCGGGTGGCCGGCTGACTGTCGGGGTCGGCGCCGGCTGGCTGAAGGCCGAGTTCGATTCGGTCGTGACGACGCCGTTTGCCGAGCGCGGCGCCGTCACCGACGAATACCTCGCCGCGTTCCGCACGCTGTGGACCGAACGCACGCCGACGATCGCCGGCCGCTACGTGCATTTCGACCGGCTGCTCTTGGAACCGAAGCCGGCGCAGCGGCCGCATCCGCCGATCTGGGTCGGCGGCGAGAGCCCGCCGGCGTTGCGCCGCGCCGCCCGGCTCGGCGACGCGTGGTATCCGATCGGCACCAACAACGCCCATCCGCTCGACAGCCTCGCGCGTTACCAGGCCGGCATCGAGCGGCTGCGGCGAGCGACCGAGAGGGCCGGCCGACCGCGCGACGCGGTGGCGCTGACCTACCGCGTCAAGCAGTATGGCGAGGCGGTCCCGACGCGCGCAGCGGATGGTGAGCGGCGGCTGTTCTCGGGCAGCGATGCGGACATCATCAGCGACATCCGCGCCTTGCGCGATCTCGGGGTCAGCGCGATCGACTTTGATTTCGAGCGCCCCGACCCCGACGCCGTCGTCAGTGCGATGCGCAGCTTTCGCGAGCGGGTGCTGGCGAGAGTATGAGGTTCGCGCGTGCGGCGCGACTGGCGGCCGCCGTCGTGACGCCGGCGCCGGCGTCTGGTGTCGCCGCGGCAATCCAGCGTCCGCCGCCGACCTTTGCCGCGCCGCCGATTGCGGTCGGTAATGTTGCTCTGGTTGCGCAGAAGGCGGCCACATGCGAACATGCACCGGTCCGTATTCAAATTTTTTACGCGTAAAACTCCGGTCGGCAACGAGTGGGGAGCAGGGTTTGCCGCGATTGCTGCCGGCCGCGCGGATCGCGGTTGTCATGGGCGTAGCGGGCGCCGGCAAGACGACGGTCGGGTGCGAATTGGCGCGACGGCTCGGCTGGCAGTTCGAGGACGGCGACGTGCTGCATCCGCCGGAGAATGTTGCGAAGATGCGCAGGGGGCATCCGCTCGATGACAACGACCGCGCCCCGTGGCTCGCCGCAATCGCCGCGCAGATCGATGCGTGGCGACACGGCGGCATCCGCGGCGTCGTTACGTGCTCGGCGTTAAAACGGGCGTACCGCGACGTGATCGTCGGCGAGCGTCCGGAGGTGCGGCTCGTCTATCTCTGCGGTCCGCGGCACGTGCTGGCGGAGCGTCTCGGGGGGCGAACCGGGCACTTCATGCCGGCCAGTCTGTTGGACAGCCAACTGGCGACGCTGGAGCCGCCGGACCCAAGCGAACATCCGATCGTTGTCTCGATCGAGAAACCGGTGGCGGCGGTCGTCGCAAATATCGTCGCCGCGCTGGGGCCGGGCGCAATCACGCCAGCCGAGCGTTGACAGGGCGCGGCGGCGACCGAAATAAGGCGCGGGTATCCGGATCGAACCGGTCGCGCGGGCAGCCAGGAGGGATGAGCGAATGACCAATCCGCTGCGAGAGCTGCAGGAATACGGCCAGTCGGTATGGCTCGACTTTGTCAGCCGCGATCTGCTGCGCAGCGGCGCGCTCAGAAAGCTGATCGAGGAGGACGGGCTGCGCGGCGTCACATCGAACCCGTCGATCTTCGAAAAGGCGATCGGCCACGGCGACGATTACGACGAGTTGATCGCCGCCGCCGAACGGCAGGGCGATCTCGATCCCGGCGCGTTGTTCGAGGATCTCGCGATCCATGACATCCAGGAAGGCGCCGACGCGCTGGCGCCGGTATACGAGCAGACGCAGCGGCGCGACGGCTTCATCTCGATCGAGGTGTCGCCTTATCTGGCGATGCAGACGCACGAAACGATCGCCGAGGGCCGGCGCCTCTGGGGTCATATCAACCGCCGCAACCTGATGGTGAAGGTGCCGGGCACGAAACCCGGCCTGCCGGCAATCCGCACGCTGATCGGCGAAGGCATCAACGTCAACGTGACGCTGTTGTTCTCGCAGCAGGTCTATGCCGACGTCGCGGAGGCCTACATCTCGGGCCTTGAAGATTTTGTCGCCAAGGGCGGCGACCCGCACAGGGTGGCAAGCGTCGCGAGCTTCTTTGTTAGCCGCATCGACACGCTGGTGGACGATGCGCTCGACCAGCGCAGCAGGGCGGCGTCTGGCGCGGCCGAGCGGCAGCGCCTTGCGGCGCTCAAGGGCAAGATCGCGATCGCCAATGCAAAGCTCGCCTACCGCTACTATCAACAGCTCTACAACAGCGAGCGCTGGCAGCGCCTGGCGCAGCTCGGCGCCCAGACGCAGCGCCTGTTGTGGGCCTCGACCGGCACGAAGAACAAGGCCTACAGCGACGTGCTCTATGTCGAGGAGCTGGTCGGCCCGGACACCGTCAATACAATGCCGCCGGCGACGATGGACGCGTTCCGCGACCACGGAAGGCTGCGCGCGAGCCTTGAAGAGGATGTCGCGGCGGCGCAGGCCGTCATGGACGCATTGCCGGCGGCCGGCGTCTCGATCGACAACATCACGGCGCGGCTCGTCGAGGATGGGGTCAGGCAGTTTGCCGATGCCGCCGACCAGCTCTATGCGGCGGTGCAGAAGAAGCGCCGCAGCGTGCTCGGGTCAAAGCTCAATGCGATGAGCTGGAAGTTGCCGACCAACCTGCAGCAAGAGGTCGACGCGACGCTCGAGGAATGGCGCAAGGAAGGCAATGTGCGTCGCCTGTGGGCGCATGACGGTGCGCTGTGGACGGAAACCGACGAGGCGCGCTGGCTCGGCTGGCTGACGATCGTCGATACACAGCTGAACGCGGCTGCCCATCTTGAGGCCTTTGCGGCGGACGTGAAGGCGGCCGGCTTCAGCGACGCGCTGCTGCTCGGCATGGGCGGTTCCAGTCTCGGCCCGGAGGTGCTGGCGCAGACGCTCGGCAGCAAGCCGGGGTTCCCGCGGCTGCAGATCGTCGATTCGACTGATCCGGCGCAACTGAAGCGCCTCGAAGCGTCGGTCGATGTGAAGAAAACGCTGTTCATCGTCTCGAGCAAATCGGGCAGCACGCTCGAACCCAACATCTTCAAGCAGTATTTCCTGGCGCGTGCGCAGGAGGCGCTGGGCGAGAATGCGGTTCAGCATTTTGTCGCCGTGACAGACCCCGGCTCGTCGGTCGAAAAGATGGCACGCGCCGAGGGCTTCCGCAGCGTGTTTCACGGCGAGCCGACGATCGGCGGGCGCTATTCGGTGCTGTCCGATTTCGGCATGGCGCCGGCCGCGGCGATGGGCATCGACACCGCCGACTTCCTCGAACGCACGGCCGAGATGGCGCGCTCCTGCTCGGCGAACGCGCCGCCCATTGAAAACCCCGGCATCATTCTCGGCGCGATCCTCGGCGTCGCGGCCCGGCACGGCCGCGACAAGGCGACGATCATCGCGTCCGCCGGCGTCGCATCGGTCGGCGCGTGGCTCGAACAGCTGATCGCCGAATCGACCGGCAAGCTCGGCCGCGGCATCATCCCGGTCGATGCCGAGCCGGTCGGCACACCCGCGGTTTACAGCAACGACCGGGTTTTTGCGTATCTGAAGCTCGCCTCGGACGACGACAAGGAGCGCGCGGCAGCGGTCGCGGCGCTCGAGGCGGCCGGCCAGCCGGTCGTGCGCATCACGATTTCCGACCCGATGCAGATCGGCCAGGAATTCTTCCGCTGGGAGATGGCGACCGCGGTCGCCGGCGCGATCATCGGCATCAACCCGTTCGACCAGCCCGATGTCGAGGCGCAAAAGGTCAAGACCCGCGAATTGACCGCGGCCTATGAAAAAACCGGCAATCTGCCGGCCGAGACGCCGTTTCTCTCGACCGATGGCATCGCGCTGTTCGCCGACCCCGCGAATGCCGCGGCGCTTAAGGGCGCGACAACTCTCGCGGGTGTGCTGAAGGCGCATCTCGCGCGGGTCGAGGCCGGCGATTATGTCGCGCTCCTTGCCTATATCGAACGCAACGCGGCGCATACCGACGCATTGCAGCGTCTCCGCAGAGTGATCCGCGACCATACCAAGGCGGCGACCTGCGTCGGCTTCGGGCCGCGTTTCCTGCATTCGACCGGGCAGGCCTACAAGGGGGGCCCGAACAGCGGGGTGGTGCTGCAGATCACCTGCGCCGACGGCGCGGATATTGCCGTACCCGGGCAGAAATACAGCTTCGGCATTGTCAAGGCGGCGCAGGCGCGCGGCGATTTCGACGTGCTGGCCGAGCGCGGCCGGCGCCTGTTGCGCGTCCACCTGCCGGCCGATGTCGATAGCGGGCTGGCGACGCTTGGCCGCGCCATCGACGCGGCGTTGAGGTAGAGGATCGGATTGTCTTTCACGACGGGAACGGGAGGGCGCGCATGCAGCTCGGTATGATCGGCCTCGGCCGGATGGGCGGCAACATCGTGCGGCGGCTGATGCGCGCCGGGCATAGCTGTGTCGTCTACGACAGAAGCGCAGAGGCGACGCAGGGGCTGGCGGGCGAAGGCGCGACGGCGAGCCGCGACCTCGCCGATTTTGTCCGCCAATTGCAGAAGCCGCGCGCCGTCTGGGTCATGCTGCCAGCGGGCGCGATCACCCATGGCACGATCGTCGAGCTGTCCGGTCTGCTCGAGCCGGGCGACATCCTGATCGACGGCGGCAATTCGTTCTTTCACGACGATGTCGCGCACGCCGACATGCTGAAGGAAAAAGGCATCCGCTATCTCGATGTCGGCACGTCGGGCGGCGTGTGGGGCTTGGAACGCGGATACTGCATGATGATCGGCGGCGACAAGGCGGCGTTCGAGCATCTCGACCCGATCTTTGCGACGCTCGCCCCGGGCCGCGGCGCGATCGATCGCACGCCGGGGCGCGACAGGCGCGATCCGCGGGCCGAGCAGGGCTATCTGTTTTGCGGGCCGGCCGGCGCCGGGCATTTTGTCAAGATGGTGCACAACGGCATCGAATACGGGCTGATGCAGGCCTACGCCGAGGGCTTTGACATCCTGCGCGGCGTCAATTCGCCGGCGGTGCCGGAAAATCGTCGCTACGAACTCGATGTCGCGGACATCGCCGAGGTGTGGCGGCGGGGCAGCGTCGTCGCGTCGTGGCTGTTGGATCTGAGCGCCATCGCGCTCGCCGAGGACCCCGAGCTCAAGGAATTCACCGGCCGCGTCGATGATTCGGGCGAGGGTCGATGGACGATCCAGGCCGCGATCGAGGAGGCGGTGCCGGCGGAGGTGTTGTCTGCCGCACTCTATACCCGCTTCCGCTCGCGGCGCGACCACACGTTTGCCGAGAAGGTTCTGTCGGCGATGCGCCGGCAGTTTGGCGGCCATCAGGAAGCGCCTTGAGGGGAGCCGGGATGGAAAGCGACACGTCGGGGCGGACGGCGCGCGGCCATCGGGCGCCGCCCTGCGCGATTGTCATCTTTGGCGCCAGCGGCGATTTGACGAAGCGCCTCTTGATGCCGGCGCTCTACAATCTGGCGCGCGCCCGCCGGCTCTCCGAGGGGTTTGCCGTCGTCGGCATCGACCGCACCCCGTGGTCGGAAGAGGAATTCCGCGCCTCGCTTGCCGAGGGGGTGCGCAGTTTCGTCTCCGACACCGGCGGCGGCGGCGCGGTTGCCGAGAGTTTCGATCCCGACACGTGGGATTTCATCGCCGCGCGCCTGACGCATCTCGACGGTGACGCGACCGACCCTGGGATTTACCAACAGCTGCATAAGAAGCTGCAAGAAGTCGAGCGCGATTACGGCACCGGTGGCAATGTGATCTTTTATCTCGCGGTCGCCAGCGCGCTGTTCGGACCAATCGTCGAGCGCATCGCCGAGGCCGGCCTCGCCGCCGAAAAGGACGGGCATTGGCGGCGGGTCATCATCGAGAAGCCGTTCGGCGCCGATCTACAATCGGCGCGGGCACTGAACGAGCGGCTCCTCAACGTGCTCGATGAATCGCAGATCTACCGGATGGACCATTTCCTCGGCAAGGAGACGGTCCAGAACATCATGGTCATGCGCTTCGCCAACGGCATTTTCGAGCCGCTGTGGAACCGCGACCATATCGACCATGTGCAGATCACGGTGGCGGAGACCGTCGGGGTCGAGCGCCGCGCCGCGTTCTACGAGGCGACCGGCGCCTTGCGCGACATGGTGCCCAACCACGTCTTTCAGCTGTTGGCGCTGACCGCAATGGAGCCGCCCAATTCGTTCGCCGCCGACGCGGTGCGCACCGAGAAGGACAAGGTGCTGGAGGCGCTGGTGCCGCTGAACGGCGAGGATGCGACGCGCAATGTCGTGCGCGGACAATATACGGCCGGCATCGTGCGCGGCCAGCCGGTGAAGGCTTACCGCGAGGAGGCGGGAGTTGCACCCGATAGCATGACCGAGACGTACATCGCGATGCAGCTCGGCATCGACAACTGGCGCTGGGCGGACGTGCCGTTTTATCTGCGCACCGGTAAATCGATGACCCGGCGCACGACCGAGATTGCCATCCAATTCAAGCGGGTGCCGTTCGGGCTGTTCCGCGATACGCCGGTCGATGCCCTGACGCCCAATGTGCTGGTGTTGCAGATACAGCCGGACGAAGGCATCTCGCTGCAGTTCGGTGCGAAGCGGCCGGGTCCCGAGATTCGCCTCGGGGGCGTGCGCATGGATTTCCGCTACCGCGACTATTTCCACTCCGAACCGAGCACCGGCTACGAGACGCTCGTCTATGACTGCATGATCGGCGATGCGATGCTGTTCCAGCGCGCCGACAGTGTCGAGGCCGGCTGGGCGGCAGTGCAGCCGGTCCTCGACCTGTGGCAGCGCAACAAGAGCACACCGCTCGAATTCTATCCGGCCGGCACCGCCGGGCCCGACGCCTCCGACCAGCTGCTGTTGCGCAGCGGCCGCCGGTGGCGCCCGATCAGCTGATGACGCGATGTATCAAGATCACAGCCGTCATTGCGAGCGAAGCGAAGCGATCCAGATGAGCAACACGGCGCGGGATTGCTTCGTCGCACCGCTCCTCGCAATGACAGTGTGAGAATGCGATAGATGCCGCCCCTCGCTGACCGTCATGCTGAAGCGCGCCCGCAGGGCGCGTCTCGAAGCACGCGCCGGCTGATTGTCGCGCCGTCGATCCTGTCGGCCGACTTTGCGCGGCTCGGCGAGGAAGTGCGCGCGGTCGAGGCGGCCGGCGCCGACTGGATCCACGTCGATGTCATGGACGGCCGCTTCGTGCCCAACCTGACGATCGGCCCGGTCGTCGTCGAAGCCGTGCGCCGCGTCACAAAAAAGCCGCTCGACGTGCATTTGATGATTGTCGAACCGGAGCGCTATCTCGGCGACTTCGCGAGCGCCGGCGCCGACCACATCCTCGTCCACTGCGAGCCGTCGGCGACGATCCACCTGCACCGCACGCTGTCGCACATCCGCGATCTCGGCAAGCTCGCCGGGGTCGTGCTCAATCCGGCGACGCCGCTCGACCAGATCGAGCACATTCTCGACCTCGTCGCCATCGTTCTGATCATGACCGTCAACCCCGGTTTCGGCGGGCAGAAATTTATTCCTGCGATGCTGCCGAAGATCCGCGCGTTGCGGCGGCTGTGCGATGAGCGCGGCGTTGATCCGGTCATCGAGGTCGATGGCGGCTTGTCCGGCGCCAATGCGTGGCAGGCGATCGAGGCCGGTGCCACCGCGATCGTCGCCGGCTCGGCGGTGTTCGGGGCTGCCGATTATGCCGCGGCGATCGCGGCCATCCGCAGCTCTACGGCGCCCTCCGCCGGAGCACGCCCCTGATGTCGGACCGCGACCATCTGAAGCGCGCCGCCGCCGCGCGCGCCGTCGAATTTGTCGAGCCCGGCATGGTGCTGGGGCTCGGCACCGGGTCGACCGCCGCCTTTGTCATCGAAAGGCTGGGGCAGCTGGTGGCGCAGGGCCTCGACGTCGTCGGCATCCCGAGCTCCGAGCGTACCGCCGAGATGGCGCGCCACCTCGGCATCCGCCTGACAACCTTTGCCGAGCACGGCCGCATCGATCTGACGATCGACGGCGCCGACGAAGTGCTGCGCGGCAGCCTCGACCTGGTGAAGGGCGGCGGCGGCGCCCTGCTGCGCGAGAAGATTGTCGCCGCGGCGAGCGACCGCTTCATCGTTGTCGTCGATGACGAAAAGCTCGTCGATCGTCTCGGTCAGCACGTGCCGGTGCCGGTCGAGGTCACGCAATTCGGCTGGCAGGCCACCGCCGCGGCGCTTGAGCGGCTTGGCGGGCGGCCGGAACTGCGGCAAGCGGCCGGCCGGCCGTTTGCGACCGACGGCGGCAATTTCATCTTCGACTGCCGGTTTGCGTCGATCGACGACCCCGGCCGCCTCGAATGCCGCCTAAACATGACGGTCGGCGTCGTCGATAGCGGGCTGTTTGTCGGCCGCAGTTCCGCGGTGGTCGTCGCCTCGGAGCGCGGCGTCGATATCCTGAAACCAGGCCAAGGGGTGCGTTGATGCGGCGGCTCTCCCTCGTTGTCAGCGATGTCGACGGCACGCTGGTGACGAACGCCAAAGTACTGACGCCGCGCACGATTGCGGCGGTCGCTCGGCTCAACGCGGCCGGCATCCCGTTCTCGATCTGCAGCAGCCGGCCGCCCTTCGGGCTGCGCATGATGATTGGACCGCTGCAACTGCAGCAGCCGTTCGGCGGCTATAATGGCGGCGCGATTGTGCTGCCCGATCTCTCCGTCGTCGAACAGAAGCTGATCCCGCCCGATGCGGCGCGCGAGGCGGTCGCAACGTTCGGCCAACGGGGTGTCGATTGCTGGGTCTTCTCCGGCGACGCGTGGCTGATCACCAACCCAGAGGGCGCGCATGTCGCGCACGAGACGCGCACGGTGCAGACGCCGCCGACGGTCGTGCCGCGGTTTACCGAGGCGCATTTCGCGACGGCCGGCAAGATCGTCGGGCCGAGCGACGACCATGCGCTGGTCGCCCGCCTCGCCGAGGACCTGCAGGACCGCCTCGACGCCCGTGCCAATGTCATCCGCTCGCAGCCGTATTATTGCGACGTGACGGCGCCGGGGATCAACAAGGGTCGGCTCGTCGATCTCCTGGCCGCGCGGCTCCAAGTGCCGCAGGACGAGATTCTCGTGCTCGGCGACATGGAGAATGACCTCGAAATGTTCAAGCGGGCTGGGTTCGGGGTGGCGATGGGCAACGCATCCGATGCGGTCAAGGCCGCCGGGCAGGCAACGACGCTGTCGAACGAGGAAGACGGTTTCGCGGCCGCGATCGACCGCTACGTCTTTGGCGATTGAGTGGACCTCGTCGTCAGAAACGCGCGGATCGCCGACCGGCCCGATGCCGGGCCGCTCGATATCGCCGTTGCGGGCGGCAGGATCGCCGCGGTCGGGCCTGGTCTCGACGCCTCCGGCGAGACTTACGACGCGGGCGGGCGGCTGGTCTGCGGCGGCCTGATCGAGACGCACATCCATCTCGACAAATCGCGCGTCGTGGGCCGCTGTCCGCCGCCGACGGGGCGCCAGGTCAACCCGGTCATGATGACGGCGCCGCTCAAAAAGGATTTCACGGTCGAGGACGTATACGCGCGCGCCGAGGCGACGTTGCGCGAATGTCTCGTCAACGGCACGACCCGCATCCGCACCCAGCTCGAAGTCGATCCGGCCGTCGGGCTCAGAAGCTTTAAGGCGATTACTCGGCTCGCCGCCGATTACCGCTGGGCGGTCGACATCGAGATCTGCGTCTTCCCGCAGGACGGGCTGACCAATTATCCCGGCACCGAGGAATTGCTGGTTGATGCGTTAAAGCGCGGCGCGCCGGTGCTGGGCGGGGCGCCGCGCTATGACAGCGATCCGCCGGCCCAGCTGGAGCGCGTCTTCGCGCTCGCCGCCGAATTTGATGTCGATCTCGATTTGCATCTCGATGTCGGCGACGATCCGCGCCAGATGCACATCTACCAGGTGCTCGAATTGACCGAGCGGTATCGGCGCGGCGGCCGCGTCGTCGCCGGCCACATGGCGAAATTGTCGCTCCTGCCGCCAGCCGAATGCGCAGCGCTGGCGCGGCGGCTGGCAGATGCCGGCATCGCCGTGACCGTGCTGCCGGCGACCGACCTTTACCTGATGGGTCGCACGCAGGACCATGCCGTCGTGCGCGGCGTCGCGGACGCCAATTTCCTTGCGGCGAACGGCGTCACCTGCTCGCTGTCGAGCAACAATGTGCTGAACCCGGCGACGCCCTACGGCGACTGCTCATTGATCCGCATGGCCAATCTGCACGCAAATGTGCTGCAAATCGCGGCGCCCGAAGAGTTGCGCGCCTTGTTTGGCATGTTGACCGACCGCTCGGCGCGCCTCCTCAACCGCACCGATTACGGCATTGCCGTCGGCAACCCCGCCGACCTCGTCGTCATCGACGCAATGACGCCGGAAGCGGCAATCGCCGAAATTCGCCCGGTGCTCGCGGTATGGAAGCGCGGCCGCCGCACGGTTGTGCGTCAGCCCCCTGACCTCATCGTGCCCGATTAGCAGCGGGCGCAACGATCGCTATGATGATGCCGGTACGGGCGGCAGGAGGCGGGCGATGAAGCAGTATTGCGACGGCGGCGAGGCGATTCTCGAAGCGTTCCGTCATCTCGGGCTCGATTACATCATCTCCTCGCCCGGCTCGGAATGGTCGCCGGTGTGGGAGGCGCTGGCCCGCCAGAAGGTCAACCAGAAGCCCGGCCCCGGCTATATCGATTGCTGGCACGAGACGCTCGCGGTCGATATGGCGATGGGCTGCACGGCGGCAACCGGCCGCATGCAGGCCGTTCTGCTGCATGCCGGCGCCGGCCTGTTGCAAGGGTCGGCGGGCATGCATTCGGCGCTGCTGTCCGAGACGCCGATGGTGATCCTGTCGGGCGAATCGACGAGCTTTGGCGAGGACCCGGCGCTGCCGATCGAGCCGCAATGGTATCGCGCTCTCAGCATCGTCGGCGGGCCGCAGCGCCTCGTCGAACCGGTCACGAAATGGGCGACCCAGGTGGGCAGTGTCCACACGCTTTACGAACATGTCGTGCGGGCCGGCGAATTCGCGCAGCGCAGCCCGATGGGGCCCGTTTATCTCAACGTGCCGCTTGAAGTGATGCTGCAGGACTGGACGCCGCGCGAGCATCCGCGACAGGTGCCGCCGGCACCGAAGACGGCGGCGACCGCGGCCGATGTCGAGCGCGTCGCCGCGCTCGTAACGGCGGCGAAAAACCCGGTCATCCTGACCGAGACCGCCGGCCGCGACCCCGCCGCCTTCGCGGCGCTCGTCGCATTCGCCGAAGCGTTCGCGATCCCGGTCGGCGGCCGCGGCGGCGCCTTCGCCAATTTCCCGAAGAGCCACCCGCTCTATCTCGGCCAGCACATCGACGCGGTCGTCAAGGATGCCGACCTCGTGCTGCTCGTCGCGTGCAAGGCGCCGTGGTATCCGCCGAGCCGGAAGCCGACCAGCGGGACGGTCATCGCGATCGACCCCAACCCGCTCAAAGGCACGATGGTGTATCAGAGCCAGCAGGCGGACGATTACCTCGAAGGCGATATTGCGCTGTCGTTGCGCGCGCTCGCGGTGGCGGCCGGGAGGCCGGCGCCCGGCCAGCATGCCGAGCGCCTCGCGCGCTGGCGGCGCGAGCACGACCGCATCGTCGCCGACGAACGCGCGGCCGAGGCGGAGGCGATGACGAGCGAAGAGATTTCGCCGCTGGCGCTGGCCGGCGCGCTGCGCGCGGCAATGCCGGAGGATGCCATCTACGTCGAGGAGACAATCACCCATTCGGCGCTCTTGCAGCAGCACCTGCCGTGGCGCGAGCCGCACAGCTTTTTCCGGCCCGGCGGCGGCCTCGGCCAGGGGCTCGGCATGGCGCTCGGCGTCAAGCTCGGCCAAAAAAATCGGCCGGTGGCGGCGATCCTCGGCGACGGCTCGTTCCTGTACAATCCGATCACCCAGGCCTTGGGGGCGGCAAAGAATTACGACCTGCCGATCCTGATCGTTGTCTGCAACAACAAGAAATACCGCGCGATGCAAACCGGGCACGAACACCATTACCGGGACGGTGTCGCGCAGGCCGAAGATCTGTGGCACGGCGTCCACATCGATGGTCCGGCTTACGCCGAGCTCGGCCGGCCGTTCGGCTTTCCCGGCTGGCGCGTCGAGCGGCCGAGCGAACTGGCGGCGGCGCTCGCCGGCGGCCTCAAATCCGTCGCCGACGGCCGCAGCGCGATTGTCGATGTCGTGCTGACCCGCTAGGGGCCGCGGCGCGCGGTTTTCGGGTAGGGCGTGCCGTCGCGGTGGGTGTAGCCGACACCCACCTTCGCCATCATGTCGATGTCCGAATAAAAAGCCACCTCCTCCGGCGAGCGCGTGCCGATTTCGAGGATTTCGGCGGGCGCGCCGGAGCGGTTCTGCAGGTGATGGCCGTCGCCGTTATTGGCCTTGAACCCGGCGCTGTCGCCCGGGCGTAGAATCTCTTCGCCGGAATCGGTGACCAGCACAACCTCGCCCGATAGCACATAGACAAACTCGTCCTCCTTCGTGTGCCAATGGCGCTGGCTCGACCAGGCGCCGGGCGGCAGGCGCAACAGGTTGACGCCGAATTGCGTCAACCCGGCAGCGTCGCCAAGCCGCCTGCGCTCGCGCGCCCGGCATGGCTCGTCGAACGGTGCCGGGTACAGCGTGCCGACCACCGCTTCCAGCGTCGCCGCGTCGATGCGTTTCGTCATGTCCGCGCACTCCTCTGTAACCTTATTTGAACTTGATGCTGAGGTCCGCCACATGTCAATCTTGATTCATGCAATCAAGTGAAGAAGACCCGCTGAGCGCGCGCGAAACCGCCCGCCGTCTCGGCATCAAGCTCGATACGCTCTACGCCTATGTCAGCCGCGGGCTGATTCGTTCGGTCGCCATGCCGGGCAGCCGCGAGCGCCGGTACGCCGCCGAGGAGGTTGAGCGGTTTCGGCTGGGCCGCGGCGGCGAGCGGCAGCGCGAAGCGATGATGCCGGTCATCGCGTCGGCGATCTCGCTGATCGACAACGGCCGCTTCTATTACCGCGGCCATGACGCGCTCGTCCTCGCCGAAACCGCGACGCTGGAGGAGGTCGCGGCGTTGCTGTGGGTAACGCGATCCGTGCCGCCCGCGCCTCCCCTCCCCTCGCGGCGCAGCCGCGGCGATCGGGCGATGGGCTTGATCGAGCGCTGTCAGGTGTGCCTCGCCAGACTGTCGGCGCGCGATGCGGCCTCCCTCGACCTCAGCCATGACGGCGTCGTCCGCACCGGGCGGGCGATCCTTGCGGCGCTGGCCGGCTGCATCGACGCGCAAGCGGCAACCGACGGACCCGCGCATCGCCGTCTCGCAGCGCATTGGCGACTCGACGAGGGCGGTGGCGATCTGGTGCGGCGCATTCTCGTGCTGCTCGCCGACCACGAACTCAACGCCTCGACCTTTGTCGCGCGCTGCGTCGCCTCGACCGGCGCCACTCCATATGCCGCCGTTGTCGCGGCGCTGGCAGCGCTGTCGGGACGCCGGCACGGCGGCGCCTCGGCGCGCGCCGAGGCGCTGTTTCGCGAAATCGGCGACCGTGCCGACCCGCTGCCGGTCATGGCGGCGCGACTGGCGCGCGGCGACAATCTGCCGGGTCTCGGGCAGCCGCTCTATCCCAACGGCGACCCGCGCGCCCGCGCCATCCTCGCTGCGATCCCAACAGCGGCGCCGGCGGCGGCGCTGCGCATCGCAGCGGCAGCCGCGGCCGCGAGCCGGCTCACCGGCGATCACCCCAATGTCGATTTCGCGCTCGCCGCGGCGGCATCCGCGCTCGGCCTGCCAGACGGCGCCGCGCTCGGCCTCTTTGTCATCGGCCGCACGGTCGGCTGGATCGCGCATGCGATCGAGCAATACGAGAGCCAGGTGCTGATCCGGCCGCGCGCTCGCTACACCGGCCCGCCCCCGGTGTGAACTACCCGGCCGGGTGCATCTCGAAGCCGGCGGGCCGGCCGGCGCGGCGCGCCGCTTCGGCGGGCGCGAGCGTCGCATCCCACAGATTGGCGTCGAACCGGTAGCCGTTGACCCGGTCGGCCGCGCGCGAGACGACATAGAGCAAGGGCGGCACCATCTCGTCCGGCTCGACGAGGCGCGGCGCCGTGCCGTCGCGGCTCATGCGCCGCATCTCTTCGGCCATGCCGGGCGTATTGGCGCCGGCGCCGGGGTTGACGATGTTGACCGTCAGGCCAGTCCCTTCGGTCTCCTTCGCCCATACCTCGGTCGCCATTTCCAAGGCCGCCTTCGATGCGCCGTAGGGATGCGTGCCAAGCCGGTTCATCGTGTCGAGCTTTGTCGTGACGTTGACGATGCGCCCCCAGCCGCGCTCGACCATGCCCGGCGCGAGGCGGCGCGACAGGCGGTCGGCGGCATGAAAATTGGTCGCGATGACATCGGCGACGATCTCATCCGACACCTGCCAGAAGCGCTGCGGCGCGGGTCGCCGATAGCGCGCCGGGTCGATGGTGGTAAAGGTCAACCCGGCATTGTTGACGAGGATGTCGATCGGCCCGAGCCGCGTGGCGGCCTCGGCGGCGACCCGGTCGCATTCCGCGGGCGTGCGCAGGTCGGCGACGAGCGGCACGATGCGGCCCGGCATTTGGGCGAGCCGCGCCTCGGCCTCGACCTCGGCGACATCCACGGCGATATGGCCGACCGCGAGCACGGCGTGGCCCTCGCGCGCGAGGCCAAAACTCATCGCCCGCCCGAGGCCGCGCAACCCGCCCGTGACGATCGCCGCGTGCTGTTCCATGCTGCCCTCCCAATCCGCCGCGGAGCCAGATTGCGTCGTTGCTGCGCTCCTCGCAATGACGCGTTTTTCTGGTCATTGCGAGCGAAGTGACGCAATCTCGTCGCGCTAAAGGGGTTGTGCGAAATGGAAACCGTGGGCCTCGGCCTGTTCTATGAGGAGTTGCCGGTCGGCCGGCAATTCCGCACGATCGGCCGCACGATCAGCGAGGCCGACATCACCAACTTCGTCAACTGCACCGGCATGGTCGAAGTGCTGTTCACCAACCGCGAGTTTCTCGCGCACGAGAGCGACATCAAGGGAAGGCCGGCGCCGGGCGCGCTCGTCTATGCGATTGCCGAGGGCCTCCTCGTGCAAGCGACGATGCAGCACACCGGCCTCGCCTTTCTGCACATGGAGCTGACGGTGGAAAGCCCGGTCGTCGCCGGCGACACGATCCACGCCGAATGCGAAGTCATCGAGGCGCGGCTGTCGAAGAGCCGACCCGGGCGTGGCCTCGTGCGCACGCGGGTGCGCGTCAAGAAACAGGACGGGACGACCGCGCTCGTCTATACGCCGTTGCGCCTCGTGCGCTGCCGCGACGGCTGAGAGCGGCGTCGCTCCGGGCTTCGCGTCACCCCGCGATGACTGCGTTCTATCGACAAGGGGCCGCGCTCTTGGTATAGACGGCGCCGCCGCGCGCGGGTGCATAGCTCAGTTGGTAGAGCAGCTGACTCTTAATCAGCGGGTCACAGGTTCGAGTCCTGTTGCACCCACCACTTCCGATCAAGAACTGATAAGGAGCTTCCAAGGGATGGCGGCAGCGGCCGGCCGGCCTGGACCCGTAATAAGGACATTCAATCGAGGTATGACCGCAAAGGCCGCACGAGGCGAGCGGAGGTTTCATCGCGGACGGTGTATTATGCCCTAACGCATGACCCAAGAGGGGTGCGCAAATGAGCGGGGACGCGATCGCCGACTTGCAGCGGGCCAACGCCGCATTGCAGCGCCAACTCGATCTGTATCGGGCCGAATTATTGGCGATGACCGCCGATCGCGACGACGGGGCCGCACGCGAGGCAGCGACCGCCGAGATCCTCCAGGTCATCAATGCATCGCGCGGTAATCTTGCACCGGTATTCGACACGATTCTGGAGAAGGCGTTGCACTTGTTTGACGCCGCCTTCGGGCTTCTACTGACCTACGACGGGTCACAGTTCTATCACGTTTCATCGCGGGGCCTGTCGGCAGCGGCAACGGACTACCTTCGCGCTCCGCTGCAAGCGACCGGCGCGCTCGGACGGCTCGCGGCCGGGGAGCCGCTGGTCCAAATCGCTGACATTACGGACGATGACTATTACAGGTCGGGGAGTCCGACATGGCGGGCGCTCGCCGATCTGAGCGGGCCGCGCGCGGCGCTGTGGCTCTCGCTGCGTAGCGAGAGTGCGTTGCTCGGCGCATTCGTCATCTTTCGCCGTGCGGTGCATCCATTCTCGGATAAGGAAATCGCGCTGCTGCGAAACTTCGCGGCGCCGGCGGTCATCGCAATCGAGAACGCGCGGCTCTTGACGGAGACGCGCGAGGCTTTTGCGCAGCAGACCGCAGTCTCGGAGGTGCTGCAGGTCATCAATTCCTCGCCTGGCGAGCTTGCGCCGGTGTTCGACGCGATGCTCGAAAAGGCCACGGTCCTGTGCGACGCGGCTTCGGGTGTGCTGTGGGTCGCCGAGGGCGAACGCTTTCGCGCGGTGGCGTCTCTGGGCTTTCCTCCGGTCTTCGGGGAATTCCTGAGGACGCCGTTAGAGGGCGGGCCAGACACCGGAATTGGCCGGTTAAGGCGGGGCGAACAGATCGCCCATATTGCCGATCTGGCAGCGGCGCCAGGGTACAGCGCGGGCGATCCTCTACACCGGGCGGCGGTCGATCTCGGCGGCATCCGGAGCCTGCTCGCGGTGCCGCTCCGAAAGGATGGGATACTGCTTGGTGCGTTCGGTATCACGCGACTGGAGGTGAGGCCGTTCACCGACAAGCAGATCGCCCTCCTACAGAATTTCGCGGCCCAGGCGGTCATCGCGATGGAGAACGCGCGCTTGTTGGGCGAATTGCGCCAGCGCACCCGCGATCTCGAAGAGTCGCTCGAATACCAGACCGCGACGAGCGATGTGCTGCAGGTCATCAGCCGCTCGACCTTCGATGTCAACGCGGTGCTGGAATTTGTCTGCGAAACGGCGGCCCGGCTTTGCAAGGCGCGGGCTGCGAGCATTTTTCTGCTCGACAACGATGTCTACCGTTGGGCGGCCGGCGTCGATGTCGTGCCCGCCTATCGCGAAATCGAAGAGAAGGAGGTTATCCGGCCGGGCAGCGAAACGCTCGTCGGGCGCGTCGCGCTGAGCCAGGAGGCCGAGCACATTCTCGATGCGCTGGCCGACCCGCTCTACGAGCGAAAGGACGATCTGCATGTCGGCGGCTTCCGCACCATTCTCGGCGTGCCGCTGATGCGCGAGGGAACCGCGGTCGGCGTCATCTGCCTCGGTCGCGAGGTGGTCGAGGCCTATTCCGACAAGCAGATCCAACTGGTGCGCACGTTTGCCGACCAGGCGGTCATCGCGATCGAGAACACGCGACTCCTCACCGAATTGCGCGAAAGCCTCGAACAGCAGCAGGCAATGGCCGAGGTGCTGGGCGTCATCAACGCCAACCCCGGCAATCTCCAACCAGTGTTCGACGCGATGCTGAACAACGCCGCCCGCCTCTGTGAAACCGTCTTTGGCGCTCTGTTCATTTATGAAAGCGACGTTTTCCGAGTCGCCGCAGTTCACGGGCCTGCGCCCCTCGTCGCATTTTTAAGCGAGCACAGCACTGTGCGCCCAGGCCCGGGCACAATGCTGGTGCACCACCTTTCTGGCGAACCGGTCGTCGAACGAACTGATCTCGCAATAGACCAGCATCCTGGTGCGGGGCCCCGCATTCGGCGGGCATTTCTCGATTTGGGTGGCGCGCGAAGCGCTCTCTCGGTAGCCCTGCGATCCGAAGGCCGGCTGATAGGCGTCATCCAGGTCTACCGGCCGGAAGTTAGGCCGTTTTCCGAGCGGCAGATCGCGCTATTGCAAAGTTTCGCGGCGCAGGCGGTCATTGCGATGGACAACGCGCGGCTGCTCGACGAAATCCGCCAGCGCCAGGCCGAGTTGCGTGTCACGTTCGACAACATGGGCGACGGTGTCGCGATGTTCGATACTGACATGCGGTTGGCCGCGTGGAACCGCAACCTCGAGCAGATTCTCGGCCTGCCGGAAGAATTGCTGGCGCCGCGGCCGAACCTTGCCGACTATGTTCGCTACCTCGCGACCCACGGCGAATATGGCGAGGTCAATGTTGAGGCGGAAGTTCGCCGATTGACCGAAGCGGCCGGCAGACAGTGGTCGACGGAGCGCGCCCGACCGGACGGCCGCGTCATCGAGGTCAGGGTCAACCCGGTGCCAGGCGGCGGGGTCGTGCTGATCTACAGCGACGTGACCGAACGCAAGCGCGCGGAAGCCGAAATCCGCTCCGCACGGGATGCCGCCGAGCGAGCACTCGCCGAGCTGCGCGCGACGCAGCAGCAGCTCGTCGTGCAGCAGAAGATGGCGGCCCTGGGCCAACTGACCGCCGGCGTCGCCCACGAGATCAAGAACCCCTTGAATTTCGTCAACAACTTCGCCGGCCTGTCGATCGAGTTGTTGGAGGAGTTGACGGCGGCCGCGGCACCCGGCATCGCGACGCTCGATGACGACACCCGCGCCGAGATCGACGAGACTGTCGAGATGCTGACCTCGAACCTCGACAAGATTGCCGAGCACGGCCGCCGCGCCGATGGCATCGTGAAAAGCATGCTGGAGCATTCGCGCGGGTCGAGCGGCGAGCGCCGGCCGGTAGAGCTGAACGCGCTCGTCGAGGAGGCGCTCAACCTCGCCTATCACGGCGCCCGCGCCCAGGATCAGAGCTTCAACATCACGCTGGAGCGCGACCTCGATCCGACGCTGGCGCCGATCGAACTGGCGCCGCAGGACCTGACGCGCGTTTTTCTGAACCTGATCGGCAACGGCTTCTACGCCGCTACGAAGAAGCCCGGCAACCGGCCGGTGTTGAAAGTCGCAACGCGTGAACTGGGGGACGGGGTCGAAGTCAGAGTGCGCGACAACGGCACCGGCATCGCGTCGGAGGTCCGCGACAAGCTCTTCCAGCCGTTCGTCACGACCAAGCCCACCGGCGAGGGGACGGGATTAGGACTTTCGATCAGCTGGGACATCGTCGCGCAGCAGCACGGCGGTACAATCGAAGTCGACAGCGAGCCGGGCGCCTTTACGGAGTTCATCGTGCGCCTGCCGCGGCTGCCGGAGGCAGCGGACGGAAGAGCGGCATGAGCGTCAGCATTCTCGTCGTTGACGAGGAGGCTGATGTCACCGGACCATGAAGTAGAAGTCGCTGTTGCCCTCGCGTCTTGCGGGGAGAGATGGCGGGTTAGGCTTTCGCTCCACCCGCCCCACAGACTACCGCGGCGGCGGCGCCGGATTGGAAGTCCGGCGCCGCCCTGCCGGGGCTTTAGCGAACCGGCGAGAACGAGGCCGGGACCAGGAGCTTGTTTTCCTGGCGCAACGGCCGCACACCGGCCTGCGGCGGCCAGTTGCGGCCGGGGGCGCGCGAGGCGGCGCGGATGCGCTCACGCTCATTGCAATCCTTGTAGACCCAGATATGGGTGAAGCGGTTGAGGCCGCCCAATTCGCTGGTCCAGCACGCCGCTAGCGGCGACAGCTCTTCGCGCTGCGGCACCGCCTTGGCCCACGCCTCCAGCACCTTCGGCAACGCGCCCGGTTCGTAGGTATAGGTGCGCATCTCATAGACATTGCCGGTGCCGTAATTGCGGCTTCCCAGCGGGTGCATGAACGGCGCCGGGATGACGATCTCGGCCTCCTGCGCGACGATCAGGTCCTGCCCGCCGGGCATCGCGTTGCGCTCACGATCGTTGGCCAGCGCCTCACGCACCCGGGTACGGTGGTTGAGATCGTCATAGGGATAGACGTGCACGACCTGGTTCAAGGGGCCGAACTCAGTGTGCCAGAAGGCGCCGAGCGCCGAATGCTTCAAGCGCAGCGGCAGCCGCTTCTCGTAGCGCTCTTCGAATTCGGGGACGGCGCCGGTGCGCAGTGTATAGGTGCGGACTTCGTAAATCATCG
The DNA here is from genome assembly GCA_030042035.1 of Alphaproteobacteria bacterium. Taxonomy (GTDB): domain Bacteria; phylum Pseudomonadota; class Alphaproteobacteria; order ATCC43930; family CGMCC-115725; genus DATARH01. Next base: position 28,369 of record JASIAN010000255.1, read on the forward strand.
CGCTTCCTCCAGACTTTTGCATAGGGGCCAGGGATACGCCGCGATTATGCCAGGGATTGACGAGCGTGTCCCATCCCAGGCATTCGCGCGACGCCGGGCGCGGGCATAAAGCGCCGCGCCTTTAGTCGATCGCGAGCATCGCGTCAGCGGCAGCCGCCATATCGCTCCACGCCTGCGCCAGCAGCACAGCGCCGGCCGCCGCGGCGAGCCGAGCCCGCTCCCGCAGCAGCGCCGCGGCGACTTCGCCATAGCGCACGACAAAGTCGCGCGCCCCTTCCGCGATGAAGTCGTCGTCGACGAAGCCCTCGTCTTCCATCGCCGGGGCTCAATCGGCCGCGGCCAGCTTGTCCTGCGTCTTCGTGTCGAAATCGCTGGCGTCGTGGCGTTCGTGCAGCTGGGTCGCCGGATCGCCGTTGACGCGGTTGACCATACGCCCGCGTTTGACCGCCGGCCGCGCCCAGATCTGCTCGGTCCAGCGCTGAACGTTTTTGTAGTCCTGCACGCTGAGGAACTCGGCGGCGCCGTACGAGTTGAACTTCGCCAGCCCGCCATACCAGGGCCAGATCGCAATGTCCGCGATCGTATATTCCGGACCGGCGACATACTCGCTCTCGCCCAAGCGGCGATCGAGCACGTCGAGCAGGCGCTTTGTTTCCATCGCAAAGCGGTCGATCGCATATTCGATCTTGACCGGGGCGTAGGCATAGAAATGCCCGAACCCGCCGCCGATATAAGGCGTGCTGCCCATCTGCCAGAACAGCCATGACAGGCATTCGGCGCGCGCCGCGGGCTCCGTCGGCAGAAATTCGCCGAACTTCTCGGCGAGGTGCATCAGGATCGCAGCGGTTTCGAACACCCGGATCGGTTTCGGGCCGCTGCGGTCAACCAGCGAGGGGATTTTGGAGTTCGGGTTGATCTTGACAAAGCCGCTGCTGAACTGGTCGCCCTCGTTGATGCGAATGAGCCAGGCGTCGTATTCGGCGCCCTTGTGGCCGCGCGCCAACAGCTCCTCGAGCATGATCGTGACCTTCTGCCCGTTCGGCGTCGCCAGTGAATAGAGCTGCAACGGATGGCGGCCGACCGGCAGCTCCTTGTCGTGCGTCGGCCCGGCGATCGGGCGGTTGATGGTGGCGAACCGGCCACCGCTCGGCTTCGTCCAGGTCCAGACTTTCGGCGGCGTGTATTCGGCCTGATCGGTCATTGCTGAGGCTCCGCGTTGGGTCAGGGACGCACGCCGACGGCATGCGCAATCGGGTCTATCGTACACGATGGATCGCAGAATGTGCGACGTTTCCCGAGCGGCGCAGGCTGCCATTGCGCGGCGCGGCACGACGACGCAAGCTTGACCAGCATGCGTTTTAGGAGGGCGAGAGATGCCGGATGTTCTCTATGTCGGTCTGCAGGATGACGACCGAGTTGCGGTCTTTGCAATCGACGGCGCGAGCGGCCGGCTCGCGAAGGCGGCCGACATGGCGGCCGAAGGCGGACCGTCGGTGTTCGCGATCAGCCCCGATCGCCGGACCCTCTTTGTCGGACATCGCACGCGGCCAGCGATCGCGAGCTACCGGATCGACCCCGCCGGTGGCAGACTGTCGCTGGTCGCGACCGCCGCCCAGGCCGACGCGCCGACCTTTCTCGCGCCCGACCGCAGCGGGCGATACCTGCTGGCCGCCTATTACCAAGGCGGCTATGCCGCGGTCTATCCGATCGCGGCGGACGGCTCGGTCGGCGCCGCCGCGTCGGACAAGCAGCAAACGGCGATCGGCGCGCATGCGATCGCGACCGATCCCTCGAACCGCTTTGCGTTTGTGCCGCACATCTCCCGCATTCAGGACAACGTGCTGGAGCCGCCGAAAAACAACCCCGGCCCCAATGTCATCATGCAGTTCCGGTTCGATGCGCAGAATGGCCGGCTCACCCCGAATTCGCCGTTCCGGGTCGCACAGGACGAACTCGTCGGCCCGCGCCACTACTGCTTTCATCCGAGCCTCGACATCGTCTATTTCTCGAACGAGCAGGGCTGCAGCGTTACCGCCTACCACCTCGACCGTGCGACCGGCGCACTCACCGCGATGCAGACGATCACGACGTTGCCCGCCGGCCACAGCGAGCGCACGACCTGCTCGCAGATTCATCTGACGCCGTCGGGGCGCTTTCTCTATGTCGGCAACCGCGCCGCGACGAGCAGCAATATCGCGGCTTTCGCCGTCGATGCCGCGAGCGGCCGGCTGACGGCCGCCGGGCATGCAGCGACCGAACCGGTGCCGAGCGCTTTCTGCCTCGATCCGGCGGGCCAATTCCTGTTTGCCGCCGGCACCGCGAGCGGGCGGCTCGCCTCCTACCGCATCGATCAGGCAACCGGCGCGCTGGCGCCGCTCGCAGCCGAGGCCGTCGGCCAGCGGCCGGCGGCGGTGTTGGCGACCCGGCTCGGTTCGTGACGCGAGAGCGCGGCGTGGCGCATTTTGTCGTCGTCGGCGCCGGCGCCGCAGGCTTGATGGCGGGGCACGAGCTGGCGCGCGCCGGAAGGCGGGTGACCCTGCTCGAGGCGCGCGAGCGCTGCGGCGGGCGTATCGACCCGCTGCCGGCAGCAGAATTCGGTTACCCTGCGGAAGGGGGCGCCGAATTTGTCCACGGCGCCGCGCCGCTCACCCGCGCCCTCATGCGCGACGCCGGCCTCCCGCTGGCGCCGCGCGGCGGCAGGCGCTGGAGTGCCCGCACCGGCACGCTCCTTCCCGACACAAGCGCGGTTCCCGGCGAGCTCCGCTTCTACGACGCGCTGCTGCGGCTCAAGCACGATCTGCCGATCGCGGAGTTTCTCGAGACGCATTTCGGCGGGCCGGCTGATGCCGAGTTGCGCCGCTCGATCACGCGAACGGTCGAAGGCTATGACGCGGCCGACCCGCGCCGCGCCAGCACATTCGCGATCCGCGATGAATGGCTGGCGCGCGACGACGGCGAGCACGGGCGGGTCGCCGGCGGCTATGGCGCGCTGATCGCTCATCTTGCAGCGGAAATCGGCCGTCATGGCGCGACGCTCCATCTCGGCGCCGCGGTCGCGGCGATCGAGGAAGCCGGCAGCGGGATTACCGCGCGCTGCCGCGACGGCTCGGCGGTCGTGGCCGACGCCGCAATCCTGGCCGTGCCGCTGCCGATCCTCTCTGATATCGCGTTGCCGGTGGCGGCGCGCGAACGCGCCCTGGCGGCCGTCGCCGATATCGGCTTCGGCAACGTCGTCAAATTCCTGCTGCGGTTCCGCACGCGCTGGTGGGCGGAGCACGGCGGGCGCAATCTCTCCGATCTGGCATTCCTGTTGTCCGACGCGCCGGTGCCGACCTGGTGGACCCAGCACCCGGCCGACCATCCGGTGCTGACCGGCTGGCTCGCGGGGCCCAGGGCCGATCGCGTCGTGCCGCTCGACGAGGCGGGACTCATCGAACTGGGGCTCACTTCGCTCGCCGAGATTTTCGCATTGCCGCCCGAGCGGTTGCGGCACGACCTCGTCGCGGCGCGCGCGATCAACTGGGGCCGTGACCCGTGGGCGCGCGGCGCCTATTCCTATGCGACGCCCGCCACTCGCGCGGCGCAGGCGCTGCTGCGTCGGCCCGACGGCGGCCACATCTTCGTTTGCGGCGAAGCGCTTTACGCCGGGCCGGACATGGGCACGGTCGAGGCGGCGCTGGCGAGCGGCCGCGATACCGCGCGGGACATCCTCGCTGGCCGCTAATTGACGCCGACGGCGGTGCCGAGCGTGTCGCCGATGCCCTGGTGGATGACGAGATCGGCAAGCGCGTCAAGCCCGGTCGGCTCGCGGTTGACGATCGCCAAGACGGCGCCGTTGCGCTTCGCGAGTTCCGGGAAGCCGGCGGCCGGATAGACGACGAGCGAGGAGCCGAGCACGATGAAGAGGTCGCTCGCCAGCGTCTCCTCTTCGGCCCGCCGCATCGCGTCGGGCGGCATCGCCTGGCCGAACGAGATCGTCGCGGTCTTGACAAACCCCCTGCAGCGGCGGCAGCGCGGCGCCTTCGTCGGCGCCCGCTCGAATTCGGCGCGGATGTCGGCGAGTTCGTGCCGCGTGCCGCAATCGAGGCAATGGGCGTAGGTCGTGTTGCCGTGCAGTTCGATGACCTTGTCGGCCGGGATGCCGGAGGCCTGGTGCAGCCCGTCGATGTTCTGCGTGATGACGGCGCGAACCTTGCCGCGCTGCACGAGCGCGTCGACGGCGCGGTGGCCGCGGTTGGGCTCGGCCTTGCCAAACGTGTCTTCCATCGCAAAGCGGCGCCGCCAGGTTTCGATGCGCGCCGCCTCGGAATTGAGGAAATCGTCGAAATAAATCGGCGCCATTTGCGTCCAGATGCCGCCGGGGCTGCGGAAATCGGGGATGCCCGACTCGGTGCTGATGCCGGCGCCGGTAAAGATGACGGCGCGGTCCGCCGCGCGGATCAGCCGCGCCAGCGCGGCGACATCGGTCTCTTCG
>JASIAN010000256.1 GCA_030042035.1 Alphaproteobacteria bacterium
GCCGGCGGCCGCGGCGCCTGCGGCCGCTGCGCCCGCCGCGGCCACCACCGCCGGTGCGCCCGGCAGCCTGGAGCGGGCCGAGTTCGAGGTCAACTCGGGCGATTTCGGCACCGCGGTCCCGCTGCTCACGGCGATCATCCAGCGCGAGCCGCGCAATGCCGACGCGCTCAACCTGATGGGCTACAGCCTGCGCAAGACCGGGCAATACAAGCTTTCTCTGGCATACTATAAAGCAGCGCTGGCGATCGCGCCGCAGAACCTCGGCGCCAACGAGTATCTCGGCGAGCTTTACGTGGTGATGGGCGAGACCGCCAAGGCCAAGCACCAGCTTGCGATCCTGACCGCAGCCTGCGGCGCCGACTGCGTCCAAACCCGCGACCTGACCGCCGCGATTTCGACCGGGACCGTCCGCTAAGCGGGGTCAGCGACCGGCCGAGGCCGGCGGCAGCGCTTGCAGCGGCGGCGCCGGTTTGCGGCTGGCGCGGCCGCCGCCGGCCGATCCCGCCTGGGTCAGCGCATAGGCGCCGAGGCGGGCGGCGTCCATCGGCTGGGCGAACAGCGCGCCTTGCCCGAAGCCGCAGCCGCAGCCGTACATGAAATCGCGCTGCGCCTGCGTCTCAACCCGCTTGGCCACGGCCGCGACGCCGCGGGCGCTGGCAAGGTCGAGCAGCGCCCGCACCAGCTTTTGGCCCTCCTCGCCGCCGTTCTGTGCCACCAAGCCGGCGTCGATCTTGACCGTATCCACCTGGTAGAGGCGGGCGCTGTCAAACGCGCCCGGAACGGCGCCGCAATCGTCGAGCATCAAACGGATGCCAAGCCCGGTCAATTCGTCGAGCAGCGCGCGGCGATGGCCCGGATTGTCGCGCAGCACGTTTTCGGCGATTTCGAGACGCAGGCGATGCACCGGAAAGCTCGCCTGATGAATGAGGCGCGCGGTCGCGAGCAGCGCCACCGGGTTGTCGAGCTGGCGCGCCGACAGGTTGACGCTGAGCCACTCGACGATGTCGCGGCCATAGAGCAGACGCCAGCTTTCGAGCTGACGGATCGCCTCGCGGATGACCCAGCAGCCGACCTCGACGATCAGTCCCGTCTCTTCCAGCACCGGAACAAACGCGGCGGCGGGCGCCAGCCCCTCGCTGGGGTGGTTCCACCGCAAGAGCGCCTCGGCGCCGACCATGCGATGATCGCGCAGCCGCAGTACCGGCTGATAATGCAGTGTGAATTCGCCATTGTCGTAGCCCCGCCGCAGCTCTTCGGCGAGCGTGTAGTGGCGTGCCGCCGCAACCGTCAGCGCCGGCTGCCAGCCGACCGCCTTGCCCGGTCCCAGCGTCTGCGCGCGGTGCAGCGCGACATCGAGATCGCGCAGCACCTCCTCGGCGTCCCGGTGGATCGGCGTGGTGGCGAGAAAGCCGACGCTGGCGCTGAGCCGCAGGGAGTGCGTCTCGGTCGCGATCGGGCTCTGCACGAGGTGCAACAGCCGGTTTGCCAGCCCCTCGGCATCGGACGGCGCCGGCGCGGTCGGGGCGCATACGATGCCGAATTGTCCCGCCCCCAACACGCCGACCAGATCGCGCCGCGGCGACGGGCCGCCGTCCTCGCCGACGAGGCGGGCGCGGGTGCCCGACAACAGGCGGTCGGCGACGATGTCCCACGCCCGGTCGACCACCGCGCTACCGTGCAGGTTCTTGATGCCGCGCAGATTATCGATGCTGATTGCCAGCACCAGCACGCTGCGCTGCGCCGGTTCGGGATCGGCGAGCGCGTCGCCGATGCGGGCGGCGATTTCGCCGCGGTCTGCGAGGCCGACCGGGTTGTTCAGCGCGCCGCGGCGGGCGCCGTCAAGCGCCGATTTGTCGGCCGGGCGCAGCGCCACGACGACGCCGGCGATCGCGCCGTCGCGATTGCGGTGCGCCCGCGCGCTCAGCACATGGCCGGCGGCCGGCTGGCGCGGGTCGGCGATGGCAATCGGGTGGTCGTCGACCCCCTCTCCGGCGAGCGCGCGCAACTGCACATGGCGCAGCGCCGCCTGGCCAAAGGCGCAGCATTCGTCGTGCAGCTGCCCGGCGAGCGGCGGCCCAGGCAGCGCGAAGGCTTTGGTCCATTCGTCGCTCGCCGCCACATAACGCAGCTCGCGGTCGAACAGCGCGATCGCGGCCGGGATGTCGGCGATCAACCGCGCACCCCAGGCCAGGGATTCGTCGAGTTTTCCGCTCACCTCGGCTCTACCCGCCGTCACGCCGCGATTCGTTCAGCATCGGCCACGCTGTCACCGCCGCCGTTAAGGCTGCCCTAATCTGTCGGCAATCGGAGCAAGTTTCGGCAAAGATTTTGTAAATTGTTTTGTCAAATGTCTCCTAAATTTCCCAGCAACAGCTCAAGGGCAAAAACCGCAATCAGTTGACAACAAAACTACGCGGCCCCATCTAAAGCTCGGTGCCGGGCGGTCGCGCAACGGGCGGATCGCGGGGCGGTGCCTCCCGCGCCTGGTCGAGGGCGGGAAATAGGGACGGAGTGCCGAGCGTGGACTTCGCAAATCTGACCGAACGCGCCCGCGGCATCTTGCAGGCGGCGCAGATGGAAGCGCTTGCCGGGCGCCACCACAATCTTCTCCCCGAACATCTGTTGAAGGCGCTGCTCGCCGACCCGGAGGGCCTCGCGGGCCATCTCGTGCGCGACGCCGGCGGCGACCCCGAATTGTTGAAAACGGCGGCCGAGGAGCGCTTGGAACGCCTGCCGAAGGCGACCGAGCAGGGGCCGCATCCGATTTACATGTCGCCGGAACTGGCGGCCGTATTGCAGGGCGCGAGCGAAGCGGCGCGCGCGGCGGGCGACCGCTTTGTGACCGCCGAGCGGCTGCTCGCCAGCCTCGCGCAGCAGGGGCCGCTGCGGCAGCTCTTTGCGCGCGCCGGCGTCAACCCTCAGGGCCTCGCCAAGGCGGTCGAGCGGCTGCGCCACGGCCGCACCGCTGACGCCCCGTCGGCCGAGCAGAACTGGGAGGCGCTCGCCAAATACGCCCGCGATCTTACCGAAGAGGCGCGCCAGGGCCGGCTCGACCCCGTCATCGGCCGCGACGACGAAATCCGCCGCACGATCCAGGTGCTGGCGCGGCGCACGAAAAACAATCCTGTGCTGATCGGTGAACCGGGCGTCGGCAAGACCGCGGTTGTCGAAGGTCTGGCGCAGCGGCTCGCCGCCGGCGACGTGCCGGAGGGGCTCAAAGACCGCCGCGTTTTGGCGCTCGATCTGACGCTGATCCTCGCCGGCGCCAAGTTCCGCGGCGAGTTCGAGGAGCGGCTGAAGGCCGTGTTGGTCGAAATCCAGGCTGCTGCCGGCCGCGTCATCGTGTTTATCGACGAGTTGCACATGCTCGTCGGCGCCGGGCGCGTCGATGGCGGCATCGACGCCTCGAACATGCTGAAGCCGGCCTTGGCGCGCGGCGAACTCCGCTGTATCGGCGCGACAACGCCTGACGAATACCGCCGCTATATCGAAAAGGACGCGGCGCTCGCGAGACGCTTTCAGCCGGTTGCGATCGACGAGCCGTCGCAGGACGACGCGGTGTCGATCCTGCGCGGCCTCAAGAGCCGCTACGAGGTGCATCACGGCGTACGCATCGCCGATGCGGCGATCGTCGCGGCGGTGCAATTGGGCGCCCGCTATATCGGCGATCGGCGGCTGCCCGACAAGGCGATCGACCTCGTCGACGAAGCCGCCTCGCGGGTCCGCATCGCGATCGATTCGAAGCCCGAGGCGTTCGATGCGATAAGCCGCCGCGTCGTGCAATTGAAGATCGAGCGCGAGGCGCTGCGGGCCGAGCCTGACCGCGCTTCGCAGGAGCGGCTCGGCAAGCTCGAAGGCGAGCTCGCCGACGCGGAAAAGCAAGAAGCCTCGATGGAAGAGGCGTGGCGCGCCTCGCAATCGCGCCGCACCGAGGGGCGCCGCTTGAAGGAGGAGCTCGACCAGGCGAACGGCGAATTGGAACGCGCGCAGCGCGACGGCAACTGGAGCCGCGCCGGCGAACTCACCTATTCCTTGGTCCCCGATCTCGAAAAGCGGCTATCGGAAGCGGAATCGCGCGCCGCGACCGAGCGCGAGGAGGTCGGCGTGCGCGATGTCGCCACCGTCGTGACGCGCTGGACCGGCATCCCGGTCGAGCGCATGCTCGAAGCGGAGCGCCAGCGCCTCAAGGACATGGAACAGAAGCTCGCCGAGCGAGTCGTCGGGCAGGACGAGGCGGTGCGTGCCGTCGCCAAGGCGGTGCGGCGCGCCCGCGCCGGCCTCAAGGACCCGGCGCGGCCGACCGGGTCCTTCCTGTTCCTCGGGCCGACCGGCGTCGGCAAGACCGAGCTGGCAAAGGCCTTGGCGGCGTTCCTGTTCGACGACGAGAACGCGATGACCCGCCTCGACATGTCGGAATACATGGAAAAGCACACGGTTTCGCGCATGATCGGCTCGCCGCCCGGCTATGTCGGCTACGACGACGGCGGCACGCTGGCCGAGAAAATCCGCCGCAAGCCCTATCAGGTCGTGCTGCTCGACGAGGTCGAGAAGGCGCACCCCGATGTGCTCAATGTGCTCTTGCAGGCGATGGAGGACGGGCGGCTCACCGATGGCCAGGGCCGCACCGCCGATTTCCGCCACGCGATCCTGATCATGACCTCGAACCTCGGCGCCGAGGCGCTCTTGGGCCTCGGCGAGGACGAGCCGGTCGGCCGCGCCCGCGACGAGGTCATGGAAGCGGTGCGCCGCGCGTTCCGGCCGGAATTCCTGAACCGGCTCGACGATGTCCTGATCTTCGGCCGGCTCGGGCGCGACGAGATGGCAAAGATCGTCGATATCCAGCTGGCGCGGGTCAACGAGCGCTTGGCCGAGCGCCATATCGCGCTCGTCGCCGACGCGGCGGCGCGCCGCCGCCTGGCCCAATTCGGCTGGGACCCGGCGTTTGGCGCGCGGCCCCTGAAGCGCGCGATCCAGGGCCTCGTCGAAGACCCAATTGCCGAGCGCCTGCTCGACTCGGCCGAAGGCGAGGAGGGCGAACCGCGCACGATGATCCTGTCTGTCGTCGATGGCCGCCTGGCGCTCGACGGCGTCACCGTCGAGGACGACCGGCCGCAAGGCTTCAAGGCCCCGGAGCGCGCGCCGATCGGCTTCGCGCTGTCGCCGGCGTCCGTCGCCCCCGCCAGCGTCGCCGTGCACTGAACCCCACCAGCCAGAGCGACCGCCGCGAGTCTGGCGAGCGGCGCGGGGGTACCGGTTGCCTACCGGGGCAACTCGAAGGGCTTATTGCCCGGTGCAGCGAGGCGCTGGCGCTCTTCGAGGATGGCGGTGGCGGCATCCCACAGCCGGAGGCTGTCGGTAAAGCTCTGAGCGCCCGCGCCGACATGCGCGAAATGATTGATCAGGTAGAGATGCGCACGGCTGCCCAGCGCCTTCGCCAATTCGATGCTTTGGGTGTAAGGAATGGCCCGGTCGTCGCGCCCGTGAATGAGGAAGACTGGGCCGGTGATCTCGTCGAAATTCTTCCCCCTGAGATCGAGCCGGGCCAATTCTTCGCGGATCGGCGCCGGTAACCGTGCGATGAGTGCCGGCACCAGCCGCGGATTGTGGTTGGCGACCAGCGCGCAGGTGGCGCGACCTTCGGGACCGAGCCGAGCGGTGAGATCGCCGATCGCGGCGTTCGGGTCGGCGAGCCGGCGTCGAGCGATCGCGCGCAGGAGATCGCGGTCGGCGGCTGAACTCACGCGGCCGGCATTGCTGCGCAGGAACACCCATTTGCTCCACGCATTGGGCCTGCGGTAGCGCCAGGTGCCGTCGGGCAGCCGATACCATCCGGTCGTGACGTAGGCGATCGCTGCCCGGATGTCGTAATAGCCGCCGATTGTAACGATGTAGCCGACCCGGCTTGCGGCCGGCGTCGCGGAGGCCGCCAATAATGCCGGCCCGACGGCGTAGGAGATCGCCAACAGGCCGACCGGGCGGCGGCCGGCGTCGAAGAGCCGCGCCGCTTCAACGATCGCCCCTGCAATCCAGGCACTGTCGGCGGCACCGACCTTGAGCTGGCGCAAACCGGGAATGTCCGGCACGAGGACGAGAAACTGCGCGCGCGCCAGGCTTTGCGCAAAGGCGACGAGACGCGGGTCGTCCTTCCCGTCCGGGGTGAGGCCGGGCACGACGACGACGGCGCCCTCCGGCCGCGCGTAGCTGCGGTAAAGGTCGGCGATCTCGTGGCCGCCAGGGGCTTCATAGACGATCGTCGTGCGCGTCGGCGCCGGGGCGGTGTCTTTGAGGCGGCTCGGGCCCGTGCCGGCGGCGATGTCGGCAAGTAGATCGGCCGCCTGATGGCCTTCCGGCGACACGCAGCCGGTGAGCCCGAGGGCGCAAAACAGCAGCACAAGAGCGATGCCGCGTTGAATGCACCCGCGGGCGGCGGAACACCGTTCTCTCATCGCCGCAATGTAGCAGGCCCGCAAGATTTCCGCGGTGGTCGCCCCTTCCTCGGGCGTCAAACGCGTCCATCGGGCCGTTGAATGCGCGCCAGATGAAGGCCGAACAGCGGCGCTGCGCCGAAGCCTCCGCGGATCGCCATGATTGAGGCGCGATCTGCGTTGTCGATGAGCAAGGCCAGCGGCTGTGGCGAGGCGCTTAGCATCCAATGGGGAGCGATCGGAGATTGGCTTGTGTCACGCATTCAGGTCGGTCAGGAGCCTTTTGGCAGTTTGCAAGTCAGGCGTTTCGAAGCTTTCGGTGAACACCGAGTAGACCGGGCCGAGAAGATCCAACCCCCGTCGGCGCTCTCCCAGGCTCAGCCACAGCGATGTCATGTGAATGGCGGCCCGCAATTCCCAGGACTTGGCATTCTGCTTGCGGGCGATCCGAAGGGCTCGCTCGAAATGCGCTTCGGCTTTTGGCACATCAGAATTCGGCGATGCAAGAGCGAGCTTCCCCCGATGGAAGACGGTCGCGTTCTCTCCCAACGAGAAAGTGGGCGGAACGATCTGCCATTATATCGGGCAGCCGGGCGAGTTTTCCTGACATCGTGGGCGCTTCGATATCGTCTACACCGAACTCGTGACCGCCAACGCCGGTATCGATCAATGGCTGCCCGGCGCCGGCTGCAAAATCACGATCGCGGCGCTGCAAGTGCTGCCGAAGGCACCACACGAAGGCATTCTCATCAATCTGGTACAACGGCGATTGTGCTATTTTCCGCCCGGTAGCGGCCGGGTCGAGACGCACCCTGTCGGCCTCGGCGCCAGGTCTTTTCCTGTTGCTGTGTGTTGCGCGCGGCGGCTTGGGACTTGGGACTTGGGTGAAAGGATGACGAGAAACCTGCTTGCCGCTTTTCTTCTTTTCTTACTCATCACGCCGACGCTGGCGCAGACGCATCAAACGATCGTGTCGCAGGTTCACAACGCGCCCGGCTGGCTCCCCGATCACGTGTACGGCGGTACCGATGACCCCGCCTATAATGCTGGCCATACGCGCGTCAACGGCGGCCCCGGCTGGAACTCCGCAATGCAACAATGGATACCGGGCCGGCCGCTCGCAGCCTACCAGCTCACATCGGCTGGCACCTGCACGTCAGGCGCGACGGCACCGACCGGCACCGCCAACGGGATCCGGGACGGGACGTGCACCTGGAAGTATTTGTCACCGACCGACTACGTGTCCCTCACCGGTTGGGCGTTCGATAATCGGCGGTGGAAAAGCGGCACCGACTACAAGTACGGCGACTACGTGACGAATGGCTCACCGCTGCGAGCCTACGAGCAGATGGCACTGGCCGGCTGCACTACCACGGTCGCACCGACGGGGACGGCAACAGTCACGGCTTCTGACGGCTGCACGTGGCAGTATTGGGCCGATGTGCTCTACTCCTCGGAGAAGTCGTACATCCCGACCGAGCGCTATCTCAGCTCGACGAGCGACAATTTTGGCGAAGCCACCGCCGAGATGGCCGCGAATACGACCTACGAGGCGCAGCTTTGGAACGATCGGGAGTACGTGGCCGGCGAGAATGGCGAGGCGGTCCCGATTCGCCTCCAGGCGCACACGGACTACACGCAGGACGGCTTCCCGTACTCTACGGAGGGCGACCTGATCTGCAACGCCTGCGGCACCGAGATCGTGAAGGCGGCCGCCGGGGAGAGCTTTGCGGACAGCGTGAAGCCAACCGATCCGCTCACTGGGTTCGACCCCAGCAAGGGCGTAGCGATCGAGAATCCGACGATCGGCTTGCTGACGGACGGTTTCGAGTGGCGCGACAACGGCGGCGAGTTGATCGGACTCCAGATCAAGAGCGACGACGGTATTGGCGTCGGCGGCGGCGAGACGCATGGCGGCAACGGCGTCACGTTGCTCGGCGACATCGTGGAGGGATCGTCCAATCAGGGTGCGGTGTTCATCGATGCCGGGGGATTCGTCGCGAACTCCCTCGTTGTCTCGCATGGCGCCGCCGGTATCTCTGAGAATTATCCGGGAGCGGTCGTGCACTCGACCCTGGTGAATCCCGACCGGGTGGCGGGCAGCGTAGCGATCGTCTTCTACGACAACTGGGTGTTCGTCGGAGAGACCGTCTCCGACGACGCGATGTTCGGCTTCACGCACGTGCTCGGTTCGCCGACGGCACCCGGCGGCAGGAACCAGGCGACCTGGCTGGGCGGCCACGACGCGACCGACGCACCGCCCGGAGAGCGCGGGCAATTTCAGATATCGGGAAACGAGTGGAGTCCGCTCTATGCTTATCCGGTACCCAGCACCGGCAGCCTGACGGAGCTCTCGGCCGCATCGGCATTCGTGCACTTCCCGGGCGACTATCGACTCGCGGTTTCCTCGCCGCTCGTCGGCGCCGGCGTCGTGCTCGGCGTCTTCAACCCCGCCTGCCGGACCGGCACGACGTGCTTGAACGATGGGTTCCCCGATACGGACAGCCCCGACATCATCGGCACGACGCGCCCGCAGAATGGCTCTTATGATATCGGAGCATGGCAAAGGAAGGGGAATTAATGGCGTTCTATTTCGATGATCTGCCGCTGACCGGCGATCTCCACCGTCGCGGCATCGCGATACCGGGCAGCATCGTGCTGACGAAACCGGTCCGGCCCGAGGCGCTGCGATGCGTTCGTGATCGGCCGGCAGGCCATGGTCAGGTTGTCGGTTATCTGATCCATATCAACGCCGCCGGCCGCCCCCGGTCGTAAGCAGGGCTCGCCCATAACCATCCAAGCGTGCTGATGACGAGCACCGAATTCGATCACGCGGCCGGCCGCAGAGCGCGTCCTCTGGCGGCGCGCATCGCGCGCTATTGGAACGGCATCGCCGATGGCGAACGGCGCCTGACGCGGTACCTCGGTCCAGGCTGGATCACTGGTGCCTCCGACGATGACCCGAGCGGGATCGCGACCTATTCGCAGGCAGGCGCGCAGTTCGGTTACGCGATGGCCTGGGTCATGCTGTTCACCTGGCCGCTTATGGCAGCGATCCAGGAGATCAGCGCCCGGATCGGCCGCGTCACCGGTGAAGGAATCGCCGGCAATCTGCGTGCCCATTACCCGGCGTGGCTCTTGCGCATCATCGTCGGTCTGCTGCTGCTGGCGAACATCCTCAATCTCGGCGCCGATCTTGGCGCGATGGGCGCATCGACCCACCTGCTGCTCGCCGGCTCGGCGCAGCTTTATGTCGTTGCATTCGCCATCGGCTGCGCCCTGCTTGAAGTATTTTCCCGTTACGAGCGCTACGCCGCGATCCTGAAATGGACGACGCTGTCGCTTTTCTCTTATGTCGCCGCCGCGCTGGTCGTCGATGTGCCGTGGCACCAGGTCGTCTATGCCACCTTCGTGCCCAGCTTCCTGTGGCAACAGGATTACATCGTCACGATCGTCGCGGTGCTCGGCACGACGATCACGCCATACTGCTTTTTCTGGCAATCATCGGAGGAAGCGGAGGAAGAGCGCATCAACCCGGCTGCGCACGCGCTCCTGCAGGCGCCGGAAGAAGCCCCTGCGGAAATCCATCGCATCCGCTGGGACACCTGGATCGGTATGGGGTTCTCCAACGTCATCAGCTGGTTCATCATCATCACCACCGCCGCGACGCTGCACGCGCACGGTCTGACCGACATCCAGACCTCAGCCCAGGCGGCAGAGGCGTTGCGGCCGATTGCCGGGGAATTCACCTTCGCCGTGTTCGCCGCCGGGATCATCGGCATCGGCCTGTGTGCGGTGCCAGTCCTGGCCGGATCGGCCGCCTATGCGCTCGGCGAGGCCCTGGGGTGGCCGACGGGACTCGCCCGCCTGCCGAAGGACGCCAAGGCGTTTTACGGCACGATCGTGGTGGGCACGCTGATCGGCATCTTCATCAACTTCATCAATCTCGATCCGATCAAGGCGCTGTTCTGGTGCGCCGTCATCAACGGCGTCATCGCCGTGCCGCTGATGGTGATGATCATGGTCATGGCGACGCAAAGGCGAGTGATGGGGGCCTTCACGCTGCCGCGCCTGCTCAGCGCGATGGGCTGGGTGTGCACGGCGGTGATGGCCGTCGCCGTGGCGATCATGTTCGCGACGTGGTGAACCGGCAAATGAGGTCGAGCAATGGGCTTCAAAGACATCTTGGTCCATGTCGATGCCACCGCATCATCACGCACGCGTCTGCAGATCGGGCTAACCTTGGCCCGCGGCTTCGGTGCGCGGATGGCAGGACTTCACGTCATCCCCGAACCGGCCGTGCCGCCATATTTCAAGCCGAGCGTCGTGGAGCGGATTGCCGCGATCTACGCGGAAAACGCACGGGAGGCGGCCGCGGCGGCGGAGGTGCTGTTTCGCCAGGAGACCAAGGATGCCGGCGTCAGTACCGTGTGGGAGTGCATTGCCGGCGATATGGAGGTCATGATCGGCGAGCGCGCACGTTTCGCCGACCTGCTGGTACTCGGGCAATTCGACACCGAGAACCCCCCGATGATCTCGGCGTTCTTACTGCCCGCCAAGGTCGTCTTTGGAGCCGCAACGCCAATCCTCGTCGTGCCCAACGCGTGGTCGTTCGGCGATGTCGGTCGGAGCGTCGTTATTGCCTGGGACGGCAGCCGAGAAGCTGCGCGATCGATCCGGGACGCTATGCCGTTCCTCGAAGTAGCTGAGCGGGTGCTCGTTTTGGCTCTCGACCCGGAGCGGCAGGGACACATGCACGCAGGCGCACATACGGACGAAATTGTCGCCTATCTCAATCGCCACGGCGTAAGGGTAGAGGCGGCCGAAATGCGGTCTGACAGCAAAGGTGTGACGATGGACCTGCTTGAGCAGACCGATCGCCACAGTGCCAACCTGCTCGTGATGGGCGCCTACGGCCATTCGCCCCTCTGGGAATTTGCAGTGGGCGGGACAACGGCCAATGTGTTGGAACAGACCACAATCCCGGTGCTGATGTCGCGTTGAGCAGGCTGGGGATGACCCTGCATCTTGCCCCTCTTACCGGGCCTTTCGGCGAAGAGACACTCATCCCGGACGATGGAAACCGGTCTTGATGCCCTTTTCTGACCTTGTGGTGCGGCGTGCGGGGCAGCTGGGAAAGGGCGACAAGTCCGGCGCATTGACCGCTTACAAGGCGGCGCTGCCGGTCGTGCGGCGCCTTGCCCGGCATGATCCCGACAATACCGCGCGGCAGACCGATCTGGTTGCCGCCCTCTATCGGGTGGCGAGCGCCAGTGCCGGGGCGGAACGGGACAACTGCCTGCGGGAAGCGCTGGTGATCCTCGACAAGCTGCAATCCGACCGCAAACTGGCAGCAGCGCAGCGCCGCTGGCCCGCGCTGATCCGCGCGTCAGGCGGGCGTCGTTAGCGGCGCGCGATCTCGCGGGCGATCAGCATGCGCTGGATATCGCTGGCGCCTTCGTAGATCTGGCAGACCCGCACGTCGCGCCAGATGCGCTCGACCGGAAACCCCTCGACATAGCCATAGCCGCCGTGGATTTGCACCGCGTCCGAGGCGACGCGCTCGGCCATCTCGGAGGCGAACAGTTTTGCCATAGCGGCCGCCTCCAAGGCCGGCTCGCCAGCATCGCGCCGCTCGGCCGCATCGCGCACGAGGCCGCGCGCGGCGGCGATCTGCGTCGCCATGTCGGCGAGGCGGAAGGCGACCGCCTGATGCGCGATGAGCTTCTGCCCAAAGCTCTCGCGCTCCTTCGCATAAGCAACCGCCGCCTCATAGGCCGCGCGCGCCATGCCGACTGCCTGCGCCGCGATCCCGATGCGGCCGGCTTCGAGATTGGCGAGCGCGATCTTGTATCCCTCGCCCTCGCCGCCGAGCATCTGATCGGGCGCGAGCTCGATGTCGTCAAAGGAAAGTTGCGCGGTGTCGGAGGCGCGCTGGCCGAGCTTTTTTTCGAGCCGCGTGACGCGGTAGCCGGTGGCGTCGGTCGGCACAAGGAAGGCGCTGATGCCATGCCGCCCGGCCGCGGGATCGGTGACCGCAAAGACCAGCGCCAGTTGGGCGGTCGAGCCCGACGTGATGAACTGCTTTGTGCCCGACAATATCCAGCGGTTGCCGCGGCGGCGGGCGCGCGTCTTGATCGCGGCGGCATCGGAGCCGGCGTGCGGTTCGGTCAGGCAGAATGCCGCGAGCCTTTCGCCCGTCGCGAGCGGCCGGAGAAACCGCCCCTTCTGTTCGTCGCTGCCGTATTGCAACAGCGCGCCGCAGCACAGCAGGTTGACCGACAGGATCGTCGAGGTCGCACCGTCGCCGGCGGCAATCTCCTCGAGCGCCAGCGCGTAGGAAACATGGTCGGCGCCGGCGCCGCCGTATTCCGCCGGCACCAGCATGCCCATAAAGCCGAGCCGGCCGAGTTCGGCGAGCGCCGCCTTCGGAAAGCGCGCCGTGCGGTCCCAGTCCGCCGCGTGCGGCGCCAGCTCCTTCTGCGCAAACGCCCGCGCCATGTCGCGCAACAGGCGCTGTTCATCGGTCAGCCGCATCGCGCCTCGCGCCTGTTCTGATCAGCAGCCCGGGAGGATTTGCGATCGCCACGACCCCTGTCAATCGCGCTGCGGCGCGGCGCCGGCAGACCGCCGGCCGACACGCAATCAGGTTTGCTCGAAGAGGTGTTGGCCGATGAACCCGCCCGCGACGGCGCCCGGCGGACAGGCGAACAGCCCGCCGCCGACATGCGTCACGAACTGGTTCATCATGTCGAATTTCGCCAGCCGCTCGAAAATCCTGATGAAGCCGCTGCGCGGATCCCGCTGATAGCAGATAAAGAGAAGGCCGGCATCATATTCGCTGCCCTGGTGCCAGGGCGGCCACCGCTCGGCGGTGAAATCGACCCCGTTGTTGTAGGAAAAGGGCCGGCGCAGGATTTGCGCGCTGCCATTGGTTGCCGCGGCGGCGAGCCGGACATGGGCATTTTCGGCGATGATGAAATTGCCGTCCTTGTCTTTCGCCTGCAGATCGGGGGGATCGGATTCGACCTTTCCGCCGAGCGGTGCGCCGGAATATTTGTGGCGCCCGAAGGTCTGCTCCTGGAACGCGACCGGCATGCGGTCCCAATGTTCCAATGCCATGCGAATGCGGCGCGCGACGACGTAACTGCCGCCGCGCATCCAGGCCGGCGCCTCGCTGCCGGCCCAGACGAACTCCTGCATCGCCTTTGGATCATTGACCGAGGGATTGACCGTGCCGTCCTTGAAGCCCAACAGATTGCGCGGCGTTTCCTGTCTGACCCGGTGTGGCAGGAAACCGGCCTGGGCCCAGCGGATGCTGGCGGCGCCCGCGGCGATGCGGGCGAGTTGCCGCACCGCATGAAACGCCACCTGCGGGTCGTCGGCGCAGGCCTGCACCGAGAGATCGCCGCCGGTGTGAGCCTCGACGAGCTCGTCGCCGGGGAATTTCGGCAAATCGACAAGCGCCGCCGGCCGGCGCGCCGCCAGGCCGTAGCGGTCCTTGCCGTCTTTTGTAAAGAGGCCGGCGCCGAAGCCGAACGTGACGGTCAGCCGCTCCGGCGGCATGCCGAGCACCTCGCCCGTATCGGCTGCCATCGCCGCCGCTCCCGGCACGTCGTAGGAAGCGCCGCCTTTGTGCCCGGCGGGACTGCGCGCGACCGCCGGATCGAGCGGGCCGGCGAGCGGTTGTGCGGTCTGGCCGGCGGCCAGGCGCGCCGATGCCGCGGTCCACGCCCGCATCAGCGCCGCGACCTCGTCGCCCGTCGCGGCGGTCAAATCGAACGTGGCGAAGTATGTGTAGCGCTGCGACGGCGTCACGATGCCGCCCTGGTGCGCGTCCCAGAACGGCTCGGTGTCGCCGACCGGCCGCTTCATCGCCGTGTCGGCGACGGCAGGCCGTGCGGCGATGCCCGAGCCCGCGGCCGCAGCGACCGTTGCGGCGAGAAAGCCGCGGCGTGACGGACCGCTCATCGCGACGCCTCCATCAGCGTGTTGACGTCATCCTCGACGTAATAAAAACCGCTGCCGTCGGGCTTGACGGCGATACCGAACAGGTCGCCGTTGCCCGGCGGCGATTGCGCCTGATCGGTGTCGATCCACTGCGCCAATACCTGCTTGCCGCTGTTGGGATCAACCTCAACGACCTGGCCGTTCTTGGCGTTCGTTACCAAAAGGTTGCCGTTCGGCGCGACGCACATCGCCAGCGGCCGTTTCAACAGCTGTCCTGCGGTGACGGTGCGGCCGGTGCCGGCACTGGTCGTCCGGGTCTTCGCATCGGCGACGGCGGCGATGCGGTTGCCGAGCGCGTCCGATACATAAAGCGTGCCGTCCGGCGCCAGCGCCAGGCCGGTCGGGCCGATCAGAAAGGCGTCCTTGTCGGCGCGCTGGCCAAAGCCATCGGCGATGACCGTCTCACGGGTGATGGTCGGCGGCTTGCCCGGCGGGATCGACAATTCCAGCCGCACGACAGTCGCTTTGTTGACAGTGACTGGGTCGCCGGTTTTGGGGTCGAGGACATCCGGACCGGGCACATCGAACCCGGCCATGCTGACGAACAGCGTTGCACTCGCACCATTGTCGATGACGGCCATGTTGCCCCACGGATCGTTGATGTCGGAGCCGGTCCAGGCCGTCGCCACTTGCCCGTCGGGGCTGAGAACAATGAGGCAGCCCGGGCCCTTGGTCTTGGTCGTGCCGTCGCTGCTGGGCGTGCTGCCGACGATGACCCAGCCGCTCTTCAGCACCGCCATCGCTGTGCCGAGCCCGACGCCGCCCGGGCATTGCGACAGTCGCTGCGGCAGGCTGGCAAACAGCGCCGCCTTGCCGGCAGACGGGGTGTAATCAATGATCGTCGTGCCGGTACCCTGCAAATTCGAGACATTGTTGAAGTTGGTGACCAGCACGTCGCCCGCGTGGAGCTTGCCGATCGATACCGGCGCGACGACGACGGCGTAGGGGTTGAGGTCGCCGTTCGGCGTGACGGTCGAGGCCAGTGTCGTGTGCCGGTGGATCGACGCGAGATAGAGATTGGCCGCCACGGCGCCGCCTGCCGGCAGCAGCGCGGCGGCCGCTGCGGCGAGCACCGCGACGATCCTTCCGGCCGGTCGGTTTGCGTTAGCAACATGCATCATCGCTCGTCACCTCGTCAGAACTGAATCGTCGTGCGCAAACCGAGGACGGCTTCGTCGCCGACCTTCCGGGTCGGCGCCGTGGGATTGACAATGCCGGCGCCGGGGTTGAAGACGTACTGGAAATCGGGCTGCAGCATCAGCCACGGCGTCACCTGATACTGGTAGGTGGCCTCGACAAAGGTTTCGCCGCTGCGGATTGGCGTGAAGGCGCCGGTATAAAACGCAGTGTCCTGGTCGAGCGCGGCGACGCGGTGGCTGACATGAGCGTACCCCATGCCGATCGCGAAGGTGTCGTCGTCACGATGGGGCAACGGTTCGTGCAGCGTCAGGCCGGCATTGAGGCTGAAATCAATCAGGTTGCGGTCGGCGAGCGGCGTTCCCATCGGGCGGAGGAAGACATTCAGGGTCTTGTCGGTCTCTTCCGCGTCCTGCCAGATCATCTGGTCCATGACCGCGTAGATTGCCCAGTCGCCGCGATGCATCAATGGGATCCCGCTGCTCGCTGGGTTGGCCAGCGACAGGCCGCTATTGTCGATTTCCTGATCGGCAAAACGCTTCGTGTCGTACCAGATGCCGATCTTGTAGGTGCGGGCGAGCGCCTCGGATGCCGCGGCGGTGACGTTCGATCCCAGCGCCGGATAGGAATATTGCAGCTCGGCGATCGCCAGCGTGCCGTTCCACGGAAAGCTCAGACCGGACGGGTTCTGCCGTTGCGGATCGCCGGGTACATTCGTGGCGACGGGACTGCCGCTGAACACACCGGCCAGCACGGTCCACTCGTCGAACGGCCGCGCGCGCAGCCGGATGCCGGGCGCCGACAGCGGATAGGCCGGGCCGCCGCCCGGTAGATCGGCCGACGGCAGCATCGGCCAGCCGAACATCGTATTGACGAAATATGACGCGTTTTGGCTGACCATGAATTCCTGGTCGAGGCTCTGCTGGCCGAGCTTCACATCGTAACGCGCTTCCTCGCCGAACTTCTGGTCGTACCACAGCTCCCACAGGCGCAAGGCGCGGTCCGCTTCGATGCCGCTGGCGGTCTGCAGCGTACCGAGATTGTCGGCGCTGAGGTTGCGGCCGTGAATGTCGAGGGCGCTGGCGTTGAAGGTGCCGCCGTACCAGCCGAAGGCGCGCTGGGTATCGAGCTGCAGCACCATCTGCGTCAGCCCGTCATATTCGGCGCCCCGCCGGATGCCGCCGGTGGCGTTGCCCAAAATTTCGCTGGTTTCCGTGACCGCGAGCGACATGCCGTACCGACTGAGGAGGGTACGCAAGCCCCACATGTCGCCGAGCAGGTAATTGGTACGGTCGATGTCGCCGAGAAACGCGAACGGCCCGCCTTGGCCGGCGACTCCGCCGGTCTCGAAACCCTCCGGCGTGCTCGGCACCGACGCCGCCGGCGGCGCGGCGACCGCCGAACCACCGCTATAAAGCGAGGCACCGATGCAAGCGGTCATCCAATAATTGCGGATGCGACGCATATGCAATATTTCCTGAAAAAAATTAATCGGCAGCTGCTTGGGCGGCAGCCGGGCGCGCGCCGCCGGTGCCGGCCAGCCGCATCAACCCGCCGATTACCGCCAGCGTCGCGACGTAGAAGACGACCTGGATGCCGGCCGGCTGCGCCGTATAGCCAATGAGCGTGTGCAGCAGGCGTCCGGCAAGGCTCTGATCGGACAACAGGAACGAGGTGTTCCACACGACGTTGCCGAGCGGCGGCAGGAGATTGGCCTGCATCAGAAACGCCGCGCCCTGCGAGGCGAGCCCGGCGGCCAAGAGCAGCACGAGCCAGCTTGTGACGCGGAACAGATGACGCATCGGAATGGCGACGAGGCCCCAATAGAGCGCCGTTCCGGCGGCAATGCCGAGCGCCAAGCCAAGCGCGCCGCCGATCGCCATCGACAACACGCCGCCGCTCTGCCCGGCCAGCATGATGCCATAGAGGAACAGCACGATCTCCGATCCCTCGCGCAACACCGCGAGCGCGACGACGATCGCGATCGCCCACAAGGGGCGTGCACCGGAGCGCACTTGCCGGCCGAGCTGCATCGCGTGGGCAGCCAATTCCTTGCCGTGGCTGCTCATCCACACATTGTGCCAGCCGAGCATGCAGACCGCGGCAAACAGGATCGCGGCGTCGAACAGCGACTGGCCCATGCCGGCCGCCGCTTCGGCGATCTCGGCAGCAAATCCGGCAACTCCGATCGCGCCAAGCACGCCCGCCGCGATGCCGCCCGCGACCCACAGCCCGCGGCCCGGCGCGCCGCGCACCGCCGCCATGACGATGCCGACAATCAGCGCCGCTTCCAGCACCTCGCGAAACACGATGATCGCGGTCGGCAGCATCGCTCCGCGCTCCTACTTGACGACAAGATGCCCGCGGGTCGCGGGATGGAAATCGTCGAAAAACTCGTAGCGCCCGGGCGACAGCGGGCCGACATAAACGCGGATTGTCGCGCCGGGGGTCACGACCTGCTCGCGGTGCAGCGACGAGCTTTCGAATTCCGCCGGCACCTTCTGTGCGTTGTGCACGCGCAACTCGATCCGGGTGCCGGCGGGCGCGGTCACGTCGACCGGCACGAACTGGTGACCGCGCAGGACGATAGCAATTTGCGGCGTCTTCGCCCAAGCGGGTATCGCAGACAGGAGCAGAAACAAGCTGACGGCGGTGATGCGGATCATCGTCGGCGATGCCATGCGATTGATAATCGCTCGCAAGGTAGCCCATTGTGCGCCGTTCGACAATGTCGCACGACGCCGATCAGCTCTGCCAAATCGTCACATGTGGCGGGCCGGACCTGCTATAAGCGGCGCGACCAAACAACTGACGCTGACAGGAGGAGAGATGCTGGACCTGGGCATCAAGGGGAAGAAGGCGATCGTCTGTGCCGCGAGCAAGGGACTCGGGCGGGCCTGTGCGATGCAGCTTGCCAAAGCCGGCGTCGATGTCGTCATCACTGCCCGCACCGCCGAGACGTTGGAAGAGACCGCCGCGGAGATCCGCCGCGAAACCGGCGTCACCGTCATCGCGATCGCCGGCGATATCACGACCGAGGCCGGCCGCCAGGCGGCGCTTGCCGCCTGCCCCGAACCCGACATCCTGATCAACAACGCCGGCGGGCCGCCGGCCGGCGATTTCCGCGAATGGAGCGTCGAGGACTGGCAGAAGGCGGTCAACGCCAACATGCTGACGCCAATCATGCTGATCAAGGCGACCGTCGACGGCATGGCGCGGCGCAAATTCGGCCGCATCGTCAACATCACGTCGTCCTCGGTCAAATCGCCGATCGCGATCCTCGGCATGTCGAACGGCGCGCGCGCCGGGCTGACGGGCTTTGTCGCCGGCCTCGCGCGCCAGGTGGCACGTCACAACGTGACGATCAACAACCTGTTGCCGGGGCCGTTTCTGACCGACCGGCTGCGCTCCAACATGCAGTTCGAGGCACGCCGCGACAACACCTCGTTCGACGAAATCCTCGCGAAGCGCTCGGCCGCCAACCCGGCGGGGCGGGTCGGCGACCCGGCGGAATTCGGCTTTGCCTGCGCCTTTTTGTGCGCCGCCAGCGCCGGCTTCATCGTCGGCCAGAACCTGCTCTTGGACGGCGGCGCCTTCAACTCGACAATGGGCTAAGGACGGCGAGACCTCAGGTGCGCCGGGCGGCTGGCGCGCGGTTGGCGAGGTAGTCCTCGCTCTGCATTTCGTAGAGCCGCGACACGGTGCGACGGAATTCGGCGGCGCCGTCGCCGGCGATGTAAATTTCGTCGGGCGGCACTTCCGCCGAAGCGACGAGAAGCGCGCGCGCCTCGTAGAGTGCGTCGATCAGGATGTGGAAGCGTTGCGCCTCGTTGCGCCGCTCCGGCGAGAGGCGCGGGATGCCCGCGACGAGGATCGCTCCATAGCGCTCGGCGAGCGCCAGATAATCCGCCGCGGCGAGCGGCCGGTCGCACAGTTCCGCGAACGCGAACCAAGCGATGCCGCGCGCGGCGCGCGGCACGACGAGATCACGGCCGAGAACCGAGAGGCGCTCGGGTGCGGCCGGCGCGCCATCGGTCAACTCGGCGAACAACCCGGCGAGCGCCTGCTGGGCCGCCGCATCAAGCGGCCAGTGATAAACACGGCGGCCGGCAAGCCGGGCCAGGCGGTAATCCCGGCCGCTGTCGAGTTCGAAGAGGTCGAGCCGCTCTTCCAATAGCGCGATGAACGGCAAAAAGCGGTCGCGCTGCAATCCGCGCTCGTAGAGCCGGGCAGGCGGCCGGTTCGAGGTTGCGACGACGACCGTGCCGGCCGCGAACAGCGCGCGGAACAGGCGCTCCAGGATCATCGCATCGGCGATGTCGTTGACCTGGAACTCATCGACGCAGAGGAGGGTGGCTTGCGCTGCGATGTCGGCGGCAACCGTGGCGACGGGCGCCCTCGTGCGGGCGCGGCGCTCCCGTTCGATGCGGGCGTGCACGTCGAGCATGAAGGCATGGAAATGCAC
>JASIAN010000257.1 GCA_030042035.1 Alphaproteobacteria bacterium
CGCTTTCCGGCGGCCGAGTTGGCGCCGCTCTCCGACCCGTTCGCGCTGGCGCAGGTGCAGGAGTTCAACAGCTATTTGTGCTCGACCGTGCACGTCGCGCATGCGCACGGAAGGCGCGGCGCCCGCTGGGCCGACGATGCGGGCGCCCTCGAGGCAATGAAGCGCAAAGTCGCATCCAACATGACGGACTGCTTCGAACTCATCGAGCGGAAGCTCCTGCGGGGACCGTGGGTCATGGGCGAACGCTACACGATCTGCGACCCCTATCTCTTCACGATCGGTTCCTGGCTCGAAGGCGACGGGGTCGACACGACGAGATTGCCGCGGGTGGTCGCGCACCGCCGCCGCATGCAGGCGCGCCCGGCGGTCCAGCAGGCCGTCGCCGTCGAAGGCACTCATATCCCGTAGGTGCGCTCGCCTCATCGCCGCCCGACTTCTCGCCGGGTCACGCGGTGAAGCCGCGGCCCGTCCCCGATGGCTGAATAAGGGCGATTTTGCTATCGCCGATGGCGATGAACGAGCCGGTCGCCGTCCCAAACGTCGAAGCCGGCGCCGATTCCGTGCTCATGCCGCCGATGCAATTCATCAATGAGCGCGGGTTCGTCGTCGTGCTCGACGCGATCCCTGGCGTAAACGTTCCCGCCGTGATCGACGAAATCGATGCAATAGGTCACCACGCCCGCGCCCCGTGCCATTCATGGCGGGAGCGCCTACATCCCGTTCCGCGGTCGGGGAGGCATTCTCTCGATCGCCGGTGTCCACAGATCTCTTCCCGGCGACCCGCGCACTCTAAGCCTAGGCGGATGGTTGCAGCTAGCAAAAATTAAGGAATCCCCCGCCTGCTAATTGTGAACGCCCTAACGTTGCGTCTGTTCCCCGTTGATTGAGGTCAAGGGCGACGGTCGCAAAACGTGGTTGATAGATCACGCCGTTGCAACAACGGCATGTTGTCGAAACTCGGGCCGCGATCCTCCCCCAATCGCGGCCCGCTTTTTCATCTCCTGTGCCATGCCGTGATTGCGCTCAACGCTCAGTGAGCGCGCCCCGGCTGCGGCGCCGGGAGTGCGAAAAATCGCCTATTGGGTCCTGTTACGAAGGTTATCTAGTAATGCCTCGGCATCGGAAAGCATCTCTTCGACGATGCGCCGTTGGGCTTCGTCGTGGGTGCCGGATCTCAGCATACCTCGATAGCGTTCGATGTTGGCGCGAATGATTGTCGGGTCTTCGATGGAGCGCTCAATCGCCTCTGCTCGCTCGGATAGCGCGAGCGCGCGGGCGGCCATCTCCTTTTTTAACGCCGGATCAGAAAGGTTCTTTGCTGCCTCCATCAGGTGGCGCGCCTCGGCCCGCAGCTCTTCGACTGATGCGGATTTCATCGTGCCGGGTCCCCAAAGCGATGAAGCCCAGTTTACCCGATGATGGACGTGCCGTTAACTCTTTCCCGGTTGCTGCTCCGGATCGTTTGCCGCCGAGCGCTGCTCTAGCTCCTCGGCGCGGCGTGCGAGGTATTCCGCATGTGCCAGCCGCCGCTGCCGTTCCACGGCACTACCCGTAAGTTCGGCGAAGGCGCGATACCACTCTGCCAGTTTGCGCAGCTCGCGGGTGTCTTCCAAGGGCGGGTCCTTTCGACGCCAGAGGGTAGGCTTTCTGGCGTCCCCAGCCTTTGATCTGGATCAGCGTTGGGGAGCCGCCGCGTATGTCGAGAACGCGGGGCGCATCACGAAACGGCACAGGGCATTTTCCTCCTGGTCCCGGTCGCGGGTTGAGCGAACAGAAAGATTTATCCTATCGTTGAACGTTCAACTCAGGGAGGATCAGCATGAAGCGGGTAATCGTGCTTTGTTCGCTGTTGGCCGTGGCAGCTTGCGCAGCTCCGCCGCCTCCGCCGCCTCCAGCACCAGTCGTTGCGCCGCCTCCGCACGTATTCACTGTATATTTCCGTTGGGATCGGTCGTGGGTTGGGCGGGCCGGCTACGGGGTCCTGCAGCAGGCGGCAAACGTCTATCATGCAGGCGGCGTCGTGGCCGTACACGTAACCGGCTATACCGACACCTCGGGGTCACCGACCTACAACCAACGCCTCTCCAAGCGGCGTGCATGGCATGTCGCCCATATCCTAGCGAAGCTCGGCGTGCCGAGGAGTGCGATGATGGTCACTGGCCGCGGCGAGAATGACTTGGCAGTGCCAACGCCGCCAGGCATCCGTAATCCGCAGAACCGCCGCGTGACGGTCGTCGAATAGAGGGGGATGGCGCCGGCCCGACGTGCGGGCGAAAGTCCGCCGCTTGCTCTTGTAGGAAGCGGCGGATTTTCTCGACGCAAATTGCATCTGAGCGCCGCCAGTGCGCTCGCGCCACGAGGACCAAGGGGCGGGACAACAAACCGGTCGAGCATCGCCGCGCTCGATGCGCTGGTCACGCGACAAGGCCGCAATGGCCGCCTATATCAGCGATTACGCATGCCGCTCTTGCTGCTGCGGCGCCGCGCCCTGAGCCGGCGCCGGCCGGGCGGAAGCGAGCGCCGACTGCGGGATTGCGGCGGGATAGGGATGATGGAAATACCCGATCACGACTGGACAAGGGGCGGCGGATTGCCGAATTTTGTCACCCACCTCGAATGCAGCGAGACCGGCGAGCGTTACGCCGCCGATCGCCTCCATAACCTGTCGCGCGCCGATAAGCCGCTCCTCGTGCGCTACGATCTCGACGGCGTGCGCCGCGCCTTGCCGCGCGCGGCGCTGGCAGAGCGGCCGCAGACGCTGTGGCGCTACCGTGAGCTCTTACCGGTGCGGCGGCCGGAAAACATCGTCACGCTCGGCGAAATCGTGACGCCGCTGGTGCCGCTGCCACGGCTCGCCGGACGGCTGGCCCGAGGCGGCGAAATCCTCGTCAAGGACGAAGGAAGGCTGCCGACCGGTTCGTTCAAGGCGAGGGGCCTGGCGCTCGCCGTGTCGATGGCGAAGGAATTGGGCGTCAGCCACATGGCGATGCCGACCAACGGCAATGCCGGCAGCGCGATGGCCGCCTATTGTGCGCGTGCCGGCCTGAAGGCGACGGTCTTCTGTCCTGACGACACGCCGGCCGTCAATGTGCGCGAGATCGCGATGCAGGGCGCCGCGGTCTATCTCGTCAACGGTCTCATCGACGATTGCGGCCGGCTCGTCGCCGAGGGCGAGAAGACGGTCGGCTGGTTCAATTGCTCGACATTGCGCGAGCCCTATCGCATCGAGGGCAAGAAGACGATGGGCATCGAGCTGGCGGAGCAGCTCGGCTGGCAGGTCCCCGACGTGATCTTCTATCCGACCGGCGGCGGCACCGGCATCATCGGCATGTGGAAGGCGTTTGCCGAACTCGAGGCCATTGGCTGGATCGGCAACAAGCGGCCGCGCATGGTCGTCGTGCAGGCGGCCGGCTGCGCGCCGATGGTCAAGGCATGGGAAGCGGGAGCCGAGCACGCGCCGCGCTGGCCGGACGCGCACACCTTCGCCGCCGGCATCCGGGTGCCGCAGGCGATCGGCGATTTTCTGATCCTGCGCGCGGTGCGGCAGTCGGGCGGCTTTGCGATCGCGGTCGATGACGCGGCGATCGCCGCGGCGTGGCGCGAGGTCGCGGCCACGGAGG
Organism: Alphaproteobacteria bacterium; assembly: GCA_030042035.1. Lineage (GTDB taxonomy): Bacteria > Pseudomonadota > Alphaproteobacteria > ATCC43930 > CGMCC-115725 > DATARH01. The sequence goes on from JASIAN010000257.1 coordinate 3,621, forward strand.
GCCTTCTGCTGTGCCCGGAAGGCGCGGCGACCTATGCCGCCTACAAGGCGGCGCTGGCGGACGGGCGGGTCAAATCGGGCGAGCGGGCGGTGCTGTTCAATTGCGCGAGCGGCCTCAAATACGAGATGCCGGAAGCCGGAACCCGCCTCACGCTCGGCGAGCCGGTCGATTGGACGCGGATGGCTGGCCATGGCTGAGACCATCTGGCGCGGGTTCCTGCGGCTGTCGCTGGCGTCGTGCCCGGTGCGCCTCGCGCCGGCGACGCGCGAGGCGCCGACGATCCGCCTCGACCGGCTCAATGGCCGCACCGGCAACCCGGTCGTCGCACAATGTGTCGATGCGCACACCGGCGATATCGTCCCGCCTGAGGTCGTGATCCGCGGTTACCAGACGCCGGACGCGGGTTACGTGCGGATCGCCAACAGCGAACTGGCGGCGCTCGCGGGCGCGGCCGACCTCGTCGACGTGGCGCATTTCTGCCCAAAGGGGCAGGTCGATCGCGTCCGCTTCGATCGCAGCTACTACGTCTATGCCGACGGCCCGCTCGCCGCCGAAATGCTCGCGTCGCTGCGGCTGGCGATGCGCCAGGCGGATGTCGAGGCCATCGCCTATCTCTGCTTCGGCGAGCGCGAGCGCACGGCGCTGATTGCGGCCGAGGACGCCGGTCTCCTGCTGACAACGCTGCGCCCGCCGGCCGTCGTCGAACCGGCCGAGTTCACCGAACCCTCGGACGACGCGGTTTCGAGCGAAATGCTCGAAACCGCCGAAGGGCTGATCCGCCGCCGCATGCTGGACGGCGATCCCAATCTGCTGCCCGACCGCTATGAGGCGCGGCTGCGCACCCTCATCGAGGCGAAGACCGGCGCCAGCGGCGCGCCTTCGCCCGCGGCCATGGCCGAGCCGCCCGAGGGCGTCTTCGATCTCGACGCGATCGCCGAGCCGCTGCCGGAAGAGCCGCTTCCCGGGCGGGAACTTGGCGCCGAAATCCTGCTGCACATCGTGGGATTGGGCGACCGTCGCTTTATCGAACCCGGCTGGGCCGGCAGCCCAGGCAGCCGCCGCGAGATCGAGGCGATCAGCATCCGCCCGCGCGACGAATTGGAGCCGAGCGCGATCGAATTCCGCGTCTTTGCGCAGCACGGACGGGTGACCGCGTGGGTCAGCAACGGCAGCTACGCCGGCACGCGCGACCGGCAATTGCCGCTGACCGGGTTCGCCGTGCGCGCCGCATCTGACCTGCGCGACCGCCTCGATATTGTCTATGAGGGCAGTTTTGTCGACGGCGGCGTTGTCGGCCCGAAGATGAATGGCGAGACCTGCGCGTCGCCGATCGATGACGACCCGCTGGAGGCTATCCGCATCAGCATCGTCGAACGCCCGGATGGCGCGTAGGCCGGGTCACAGCCGCGGCGGCTGCTCCAACAGGTCGGGCAGGTCGTTTTCGATCAATACGACATCGCGCGGCGTCAGGTTGCGGTCGAGCCAGGCGCGGGCTTCGGCGAACCCGGCGCACGAGACGATCTCGCGCGCCGGCGCTGCCGCCGCAAACGCCGCCGCCAGCGGCGCGACGCGCCGCGGCGCGACGGCGACAAGGATGTCGGCATGCGCCGCAGCGAGACGGCCGATTGCCGCATGCTCGGCGTCGTGCGCGCTGCCCAATTCGACCATGCCCGGCGTGACGAGAATGCGGCGCCCGTCATTCGGGCGCAGCGTGTCGAGCAGGGCCAGCGCCGAGGCGAAGCCGACCGGGTTTGAGTTGTACGCGTCGTCGATCAGCACCGTGCCGTCGGGCTGATGCTTCACTTCGAGGCGATGGGCGATCTGCGGCGTGCTCTGCAGCGCGGCGACGATGTCGTCGGGCGCAAGGCCGAGGCTCGCGGCGGCGGCGAAGGCGAGCGCGATGTTGCGGCCCTGATGCAGGCCGTAGAGCGGCGCCCGCAATTCATATTCCCGGCCGCGCCAGCGCACGCTAGCGCGCACCCCGTCCGCCTCCTGCGTCAGCGCTTCGATCGCAAGGTCGGCGCCTGCTTCAGCACCGACCGTCACGACCGCGGCCGCGTGGCGCGCGATGAAGTTGCGCGGGGCCGCAAAGGCGAGCGTGTCGGCCGCGACGACAACCGTGCCGCCGTTGCCGCAGGCGGCCTCGGCCAGCTCAAACTTGGCCTGTGCCACCGCCTCCAATGACTTGAACCGCTCATAATGCGCCTTGCCGATTGCCGTGACGATGCCGAGCGTCGGCGGTGTCAGCCCGCACAGCCGGGCGATCGACCCGATGCCGTAGGCGCCCATCTCGACGACGAAATAGCGATGGTGCGGCTGCAGGCGCTCGCGGATGATGCGGGCGATGCCCATCGCAGTGTTGACGCTGCCCGGCGTGATCAGCGTCGGCGCGGCGGTCTCCAGCACATGCCCAAGGATATGCTTGACCGAGGTCTTGCCGTAGGAGCCGGTGACGGCGATGACGGTCGGGGCGAGACGCCGAAGCTTGTCGTGCGCGTCCTGCCAATAGCGCTGCTGCACCCGCGCTTCGAGCGGCGCGAGCAGCAGGTTGGCGGCGAGGAGCGCCAGTGGCACGAGTTGCACCGCGACGAGCCAGCCGATGATGAGCGGACCGGCGAGCGCCGCCGCGATGCCAAGGAGCACGGCGAGCGCCAGCGCGACCGCGTAGATACGCCGGGCGCGGGCGGTCATCGCCAGCGGCTTTTTCGCGCGCCGCCGCGGGTCGCGCTCGACGGCAGCGGCGCCGAGGCAGGCGGCGCCGGCCAGTGCCGGAAACAGCCACGCCGGCACCGTCCATCGCGTCGCGATCAGCTCCGCCGCAAACAAGGCAAAGAGCGCGAGCGACAGCCGCCGGTCCCACGCATGGTTGGCGACGATCCAGCGGGCAAAGCGCCCGGTGTCATATTCCTCCTGCTGGAACAGGTGCAGATAGGTGAGGAGGCGCCGCGCCGCGAACGGCGCAAAGCCGACGAGCGCCGCCGCCGTGATCACGCGAGCTGCTCCATAAACTCGATGAGCAGCTGTACCAGTTGATGGCGACCCTCGGTCACGATGTCCAAATGCCCGAAGCCGCGCAGCGTGACAAGCCGCGCCTGCGGCATCAACCGCTGCAAGCGCTCGCCGATGTCAGGCGGCGTATCGCGGTCGTCGGCGCCGTAAACCAGCAGCGCCGGGCAGCGAACGGCGCGCGCCGGCGCGCTCAAATCCTCGGTCACGGCCTTCACCAGCACCGGCCGCATCGCCAGCGCGGCTTGGCGATAATCGGCGCTGCCGAAACGTTGGCGCAGGCGTTCGCGCCCCGGCCCTTCCGGCACAAAGACGCGCGCCGCGCGAAAGCCCCAGCGCCGCGCCGCGAGCCGGGCACGCTGCGCCACCGAGCGTCGCGGCGTCAGGCCCGGAGCAGCAATCAGGAACAGCCCCGCGACCAGCTCGGGATGGCGTGCGGCAAGCTGCAGCCCGACGCGGCAGCCGAAGGAATGCCCGATCCAGATAGGCCGCGTCGCCGCGGTGCCGGCGAGCCATTCGGCGACCGCGTCGGCGTAATCGGCGGTGCTCCAGGCTGCCGGCGGCGGCGGCGAGGCGCCGAAACCGGGCAGGTCGATGAGGATCGAGCGGCCGCGCCGGCGCAGCGATTCGGCGAGCGGCAGCAGCTCCAGATGCGACTGTCCCCAACCGGGCGCCCATATGAGGAGCGGGCCGGCGGTGTCCAAAAGGCGCGAATCGCCGGTCGCCTCGAACACCGAGAATTCGGCGCCGCGCGCGTGGACGAGCGTCGTTTTCACGCCGCGGGGCCGAGGCGATTGTGCCGCCGGCGGGGCGGCTTGTAGGGTGCAGCCGGCATCGTGCGACGAGCGCATATCGACGATCGGGTACAGCATGGCGAGCCGGAATGAAACCCGCGTCGCGGTCTTTTTCGGCGGCCGCTCGCCGGAGCATGATGTCAGCGTGATCACCGGGCTGCAGGCGCTGAAGGCGCTCGACCAGCAGCGCTTTGCGGCGTTTCCGGTCTATATCGACCCGCGCGGCCGCTGGTTTGTCGGCGCGGCATTAGGTGAGCGCCGCAGCTACCTGCCGGACGCGCGCGTTGCGAGGGAATTGACCGAGGTGAGCCTGGCGCTCGGCGAACCTGGGCGCGGCCTGTTGCTGCCGAAGCGCAGCGGCTTTTTTGCGCGCCGGCCGCCCATCGAATTCGATGTCGCGCTCTTGGCATTTCACGGGGTGGGCGGCGAGGATGGCCAGATGCAGGGCCTGTTCGAAACCGCGAACCTGCCCTACACCGGCATGCGCACGCTGGCCTCCGCCGTCTTGATGGACAAGGCGGCGACAAAGCGCCTCCTCGCCAGCCTCGGCATTCCACTGCTGCCATACCGCGTCATCACGCGCGGCGCAGGCGGCCTGCCGAGCGCCGATTCGCTGCGCGACCTGCTCGGCGATATCGGCTTCCCGTGCATCGTCAAGCCGGCGCATCTCGGCAGCAGCATCGGCGTCGGCAAGGCGGACACGATCGAGGAGGTGCGCGCCTTGCTGCCGATGATCTTCCGCCTTGACCGGCAGGCGATCGTCGAGCCGTTCGTGGCCAATCTCGTCGAATACAATCTCGCCGTCATGCAGGCGGAGGGCGGGGTGCGCACGTCGGCCATCGAACGCCCGAAACGCGCCGAGGACCTCCTCGATTTCCGCCAGAAATATCTATCGGGCGGCAGCGACAAGGGCGGCGTCAAGGGCGAGGGGACGGCGAGCCAGGGCATGCTGTCCCTGACCCGCGACATCAACCCGCCGCTGCCGGCCGGTCTCGAAGAAAAGCTGCGGCGCTGGGCTATGGCCGCGTTCCTGGCGGTGGACGGCAGCGGCGCGCCGCGCGTCGATTTCTATTGCAACGCGGCAACCGGCGAGACGTGGCTCAACGAAATCAACCCGATCCCGGGCTCGTTCGGCTATTTCCTGTGGGAGGCGGCGGAGCCGCCGCTCGGCTTCACGGCGCTCCTGACCCGGCTCGTCGGGGAGGCGCTGGCGCTGCATCGCGCCGCGCAATTGCCGGACGACCCGGTGCCGCCCGAAGCGCGCCTCTTGCGCCGGCCGTGAACCGGCACGATCGTCCAGTGCACGCGCGCCTCATCCTGGCTGTCGCCGCGCTCATCGCCGCGGCCGTGCCGGCGCCGGCGCAATCGCCGCGGCCCGCATCCGCCTACGGCGTGCCGTGGCAGCGGGTCAACAATGAGGACCGGCGATTTGTGCGCGACATTCTGCTTGACCTCTATTTTGCGATCGATATCGGCCGGCTCGCCGAAGAGAACGGCGGCATGCCGGCCGTCCGGCGTTCCGGCGCGGCGATCGTGCGCGAGAGTCGATCGATCGATGCTGCGCTCCGCGGGATGGCCGATCGGAAGTACCTGAAGACGCCGCGCGGCCTCGACCGAGCGCATACCGCCCAGCTTGACCGCATGGTCGGGTCGGGCGGCGCGAGGTTTGACCGCGCCTATCTCGCCGCGCTCGCCACACGCCGCGATGATGAAATCCGGGCTTGCGACGCCGAGCTCGCAACCGGCACCGATCCCGATCTGCGAGCTTTCGCCCGCCGCCTGCGGGCACGGTTGGAGCCGGACCGCGGCCGCCGCCCGAGAGGCCGGGGATCGCGATAGGAATGTCGCCATTGCGAGGCGCGCGGCGAGGCCGCAATCTCGTCCCGGCGAGGCAATACCGGAGCGCAGGAGACGATACGATGAAGGTGACCGGGCTCGATGTGCTGAGCTGCGATGCCGGCTGGCGCAACTACTATTTTCTGAAGCTGACGACCGATGACGGCATCGTCGGCTGGAGCGAGTTTGACGAGGGCTTCGGCTCGCCCGGCATCACTGCGGTGATCCAGCGCCTCAAACCGCGCGTCCTCGGGCACAGCGTCATGGATCACGAGCGCATCTTTGCCGAGCTTTATGCCGCAACCCGCCCGGCTGCCGGCGGCGTTGTCGCCGAAGGCCTCGGCGCGATCGAGAATGCGCTGCTCGATGCCAAGGCGAAGGCCTTGGGGGTGCCGTGCCACGCGCTGTTGGGCGGCAAGGTGCGCGACCGCGTGCGCGTCTACTGGTCGCACTGCGCAACCTGGCGGATCGGCCGCGCGGAATTCTATAAGCCGGCGATCACCGATCTCGACGGGGTCAGGAAGATCGGCGCCGAGGTGCGTGAGCGCGGCTTCGATGCGCTGAAGACCAACATCTTCCTCTACGACGACGGCCCGGCGCGCGGCTGGGCGCCCGGCTTTGCCCGGCCGTTCTACCCCGAGCTCAATGTTGAGAAGCGTGTGCTGCGCAATCTTTGCGCCCATCTCGAAGCGATCCGCGACGGCGCCGGCCCCGATATCGACCTGCTGCTCGATCTCAATTTCAACGCCAAGACCGAGGGGTATCTGAAAATCCTGCGCGCGATCGCCGATTTCGACATGTTCTGGGTCGAGATCGACAGTTACGACGCCGAGGCGCTGGCCTATGTGCGCAGCCACAGCCCGCACCCGATCAGCTCGTGCGAGACGCTGCTCGGCATCCGCGAGTTCCGCCCGTTCTTCCGCGCGCGCTCGATGGATGTGGCGATCATCGATGCGGTGTGGAACGGCGTCTGGCAGGCGATGAAGATCGCGGGCCTCGCCGAAGCGCACGAGGTCAACGTCGCGCCGCACAATTTCTACGGTCACCTGGCGTCGTTTATGAACCTGCATTTCGCCGCTGCGGTGCCGAATTTGCGCATCATGGAGATCGACATCGACCGGCTGGCGTGGGACGACGAGCTGTTCACCCACGCGCCGCGCTTCGACAACGGCTATTTTGCCGTGCCTGACCGCCCCGGCTGGGGCACCGAGCCGATCGAAGACGCGCTGCGCGCCCACCCGCCGCGGCAATAGCGCCGCAATTGCCCAATCAGAGGGGAAAACCGATGCCCACCAGCGATCCCGCAGCCGAATGGCCGAACTGGGTCGAAGACGATTTCATTATCAAGGACTACGTGTTCGCGAGCGGCGAACGGCTAGCCGAACTCAAACTGCACTACCGCACGATGGGGGTGCCGCAGCGCGACGCCAGGGGCAAGATCGTCAACGGCATCCTCCTCTTGCAGGGCAACACCGGCACCGGCGCCAACTGGCTGCGCCCCTCGCTCGCCGACGAATTGTTCCGGCCCGGCCAGCCACTCGACGCGCGGCATTATTTCCTGATCATGCAGGATGCGATCGGCCGCGGCGGCTCGTCGAAACCGTCGGACGGGCTGCGCGGCAATTTCCCCCATTACCGCTACCGCGACATGGTCGATTCGGGCTACCGGCTCATCACCGAGCATCTCGGCGTCGGCCACTTGCGTCTCGTGATCGGCAGCTCAATGGGCGGTATGCACGCCTGGATGTGGGCCGAAATGTATCCGAACCTGATGGACGGCGTCATCCCGCTGTCCTGCCAGCCGGTCGAGATCAGCGGCCGCAATTGGCTCGGCCGCCGCGCCGCCGCTGAGGCAATCCGCCACGACCCGGACTGGAATGGCGGGTTCTACGAGGTGCCGCCGCGCCATTGGATCTACAGCGCCGCCGGCAATTTCAACACCGAAAGCCCGACCCGCATCCAGGAAATGGCGCCAAATTTGGCAGCCGCCGACAAGCTCTACGAGGAGCGCCTGGCGCAGGCGGCGAAGACCGACGCCAACGACCAGCTATGGGCGATCGAGGCGATCCGCGACTACAACCCCGAACCCGATCTCGACAAGATCAAGGCTCGGGTCATGCTGATCAACGATGCCGAGGACCACGCCAACCCGCCCGAGCTCGGCACCGTCGAGCGGGCGATGAAGCGCGTGAAACACGGCCGCTACGTGCTGCTCCCGGCCGGCCCCGACACGCACGGCCATTTCAGCCATTACTACGCGAAATTGTGGAAGCCGTATCTGATCGAATTCCTCGCGACGCTCGGCCCGCCGCAGGCCGCTGCCGCGGAGTGATGTTCACGTTTTGTCTTGAAATCCCGATCGGATTGTGCTATCGAGGCAAAATCGGAGCTGGTGGGTGACGCGCCGACCGAGGCGACAGTCAGCCGCCGGGCTGGGCGCCCGCGGCGGGCAGCGGTGCCGCGGCGAGCAGCGTAATGACCTCGTTGTCGCTCAGCTGGTGGAAATCGTCGTAGTAGAAGCCGATGGCGCCCAACCCCGCGGGCGATGCGACGCACACAGCTTCGTCCGCCTCCGCCTTCAGCGCCGCCAGCGTATCGGCGGCGGCGACCGGCGCTGCGAGCACGAGCCGCTGCGGCCCGCGGCGGCGCACCGCGCGCAACGCGACCCGCATCGTCGCGCCGGTCGCAATGCCGTCATCGACGAGGATCGCGGTCTTGCCCGCGACATCGATCGCCGGCCGCCCGGCGCAATAGAGCTGCCGCCGTCGCTCAAGTTCG
>JASIAN010000034.1 GCA_030042035.1 Alphaproteobacteria bacterium
GTGTCTCCGAGCCGCTCGCGCAAACGGGAGCGCGGCATTTGGCAGCGCCGCTATTGGGAGCATACGATCCGCGACGACGACGATTTCAACCGCCACATCGATTACATCCACTTCAACCCGGTCAAGCACGGATACGTCAGACAAGCCGGCGATTGGCCTTATTCCTCCTTCTGCCGCTTCGTCCGGCTGGGCCTCTATCCGGCAGATTGGGCGACAGACGCTCCCGCCCCGGAAGGCTGCTTCGGCGAGTAGCGATGGACGCGCGGCACCTGTAGGCTGGGTTGACGCCGGTGAAAGCCGGCGGAAACCCACCGATTGTGCCTCGGGATGATGGGTTTCGCTTCGCTCAACCCATCCTACACGTTACATGCTGGTGTCGGTAGGGTGGGTTGAGCACGGCGACACCCACCGATTGTGTCTCGGGATGATGGGTTTCGCTCCGCTCAACCATCCTACAGTCGCTGCTTGCGCCCAATCACGAGCAGCCGCTGGTTGAACCGCAGGTGTCGCATTTGAGGCAGGTGCCGTTGCGGACGAGCGTGAAGTTGCCGCATTCCGAGCAGCTGTCGCCTTCGTAGCCCTTCATGCGGGCTTCGTGGATCTGCGCGAGCCGCGGATCGGGCGTCGCGGCGAGCGCGATGGCGGCGGTCTCGACCGTGAGCGTCCGGGCGAACAGCGGCATGTCGTCTCCGGGCCTGACGCGGGGATCGGCGAGGGGACGCGGCTCGGCCGAGCGGCCACTCGGCGCGCTGCGGCCGCCATCGCCGCGCGACGGGGACCGCCGGCCGCCGCCCTGCAAGACAGTGAGGCCCTTGCGCACATAACCCTGGCTCGCGACGCGCTGCATCATCGCGGCGACCTCGGCACCGGCGGCGGTTTCCGGCTCGCGCACGTTCGGTTCGTCGCTCTCACCCTTGCCGACCGCGTCCGGCATCAGATCGGCCGGCTCGACATGCGCGAGGTCGTGGCGGCCGAGATAAGAGATCGCCAGTTCGCGGAAGATGTAGTCGAGGATCGAGGTCGACATCTTGATCGCGTCGTTGCCTTCGACGATGCCGGACGGCTCGAAGCGGGTGAACGTGAACTGATCGACAAAGCGTTCGAGCGGCACGCCGTATTGCAGGCCCAAGGAGATCGCGATCGCGAAACAGTCCATCAGCGAGCGGAAGGCCGAGCCTTCCTTGTGCATATCGATGAAGATTTCGGCGAGCCGGCCGTCCTCGTATTCGCCGGTCCTGAGATAGAGCTTGTGGCCGCCGACCGTCGCCTTCTGCGTGTAGCCCTTGCGGCGGTTCGGCAATCGCTCGCGCTCGGCGCCACGCATGACGATCTTTTCGACGATGCGCTCGACAATGCGCTCGGCGACCAGCGGCGCGCGCTGCGCCGGCGACAGTTCGTAAAGCTCTTCGGCCTCCTCGTCATCCTCGAACAATTTCGAAGCCAAGGGCTGCGACAGTTTCGAGCCGTCGCGGTAGAGCGCGACGGCCTTGAGGCCGAGGCGCCACGACAGGCGATAGGCATCCTTGCAGTCCTCGACCGTCGCGGCGTTCGGCATGTTGATCGTCTTCGAAATGGCGCCGGTGATGAAGGGCTGCGCTGCCGCCATCATACGGATGTGCCCCTCGACCGAGATCGCGCGCGTGCCCAGTTTGCCGCAGGGGTTGGCGCAGTCGAAGACGGGCAGATGCGCGGGCTTCAGGTGCGGTGCGCCTTCGAGCGTCATCGCGCCGCAGCAATAGGTATTGGCGGCGTCGATGTCGGCGCGCAAATAGCCGAGCGCCGCCAGGAGGTCAAAGCCCGGGGCATCGATCGCCTCCTGCGGGAGGCCGAGCCGCTCGGTCAGGAAGCCTTCGCCGAGCGTCCACTTGTTGAACGCGAACTTGATGTCGAAGGCCGACGCCAGCGCTCCTTCCAGCGCGCTAAGGGCGGCCTCGTCGAAGCCCTTGGCGGCAAGGCTCTCGTGGTTGATCGCTGGCGCACCCTTGAGGGTGCCGTGACCCAATGCATAGCGCTCGATCGCGGCGATCGCGTCCTGGCCGTAGCCGAGCGTGGCAAGCGCCTGCGGCACCAGCCGGTTGATGATCTTGAAATAGCCGCCGCCGGCCAATTTCTTGAACTTGACCAGCGCGAAATCGGGCTCGATGCCGGTCGTGTCGCAATCCATGACGAGACCGATCGTGCCGGTCGGCGCGATGACCGAGACCTGCGCGTTGCGGAAGCCATGCTTCTCGCCCAAGGCGAGCGCCGCATCCCAGGCGGCGCGGGCGGCGGCGACGAGCGCCGGATCGGGGCAATCCTCGGCCACGAGCGGCGCCGGCGGGATCGCCAGCCGCTCATAGCCCTCCGCCTCGCCGTGCGCGGCGCGGCGATGGTTGCGGATAACGTGCAGCATCGCCGCGCGGTTTTTCTCGAAGGCCGGAAACGCGCCGACCTCGCCGGCGATCTCGGCCGAGGTCGCATAGCTGATGCCGGTCAACAGCGCCGTGATCGCCGCGGCGATGGCGCGGCCGGCAGCGCTGTCATAGGCGATGCCCATCGCCATCAAGAGGCCGCCGAGATTGGCGTAGCCAAGGCCCAGGGTGCGGTAGGCGTAGCTGAGCCGGGCGATCTCGCGCGCCGGGAACTGGGCCATCATGACCGAGATTTCGAGCACCAGCGTCCACAGCCTGACCGCATGCTGGAAATCGCCGACTGCAAACCCACCGTCGCCGCGGCGGTAGGCCAACAGATTGAGCGAGGCGAGATTGCACGCCGTGTCGTCCAAAAACATATATTCCGAGCACGGGTTCGACGCGTTGATGCGGCCGCCCTCGGGGCAGGTGTGCCAGTCGTTGATCGTCGTATCGAATTGCAGGCCGGGATCGGCCGAGGCCCACGCGGCGTGCGCGATCTTGTCCCACAATTCGCGCGCCGGCAGGGTTTTGGCGACCGCGCCGTCGGTGCGGCGCGTGAGCTGCCATGGCGCCTCCTGGTCGACGCGCTCGAAAAACTCGTTTGTGATGCGTACCGAGTTGTTCGAGTTCTGTCCGGCGACGGTCAGATAGGCTTCCGAATCCCAGTCCGTGTCGTAGGTGCGGAAGTCGATCGCCGCAAAGCCCTGGCGCGCGAACTGGATCACGCGGCGGATGTAGTTTTCCGGGAGCATCGCGCGGCGCGCGGCGCGAATCTCGCGCCTGAGCGCCGGGTTTTTTGCCGGATCGAACGGGTCCTCAGCTCCATTTGGCGCCTCCTCGCGGCAGGCCGCCATGATCAGGTTGAGATGCTTCGCCGCCAGCTTCGAGCCGGCGACGAGGGCCGCGACCTTCTGCTCCTCGATGACCTTCCAGTCGATGAAATCCTCGATGTCGGGGTGGTCGGCGTCGACGATGACCATCTTGGCGGCGCGCCGCGTTGTGCCGCCGGATTTGATCGCGCCCGCGGCGCGGTCGCCGATCTTCAAAAAGCTCATCAGCCCGGACGAGCGGCCGCCGCCCGACAATCTCTCACCGTCGCCGCGCAGCTTCGAAAAATTGGAGCCGGTCCCCGAGCCGTATTTGAACAACCGCGCTTCGCGCACCCACAAATCCATGATGCCGCCTTCGTTGACGAGATCGTCGGCGACCGACTGGATGAAGCAGGCGTGCGGCTGCGGGTGCTCGTAGGCGCTGTCCGAGGCGCGCACCTTGCCGGTCTTGTAATCGACGTAAAAATGGCCCTGCGCCGGCCCGTCGATGCCGTAGGCCCAGTGGAGGCCGGTGTTGAACCATTGCGGCGAATTGGGCGCGCCCATCTGGCGCGCCAGCATCAGCCGCAGCTCGTCATAGAACGCGCGGGCGTCGGATTCGCCGTCGAAATAGCCGCCCTTCCAGGCCCAATAGGTCCAGGTGCCGGCCATGCGGTCGAAGCACTGTTTGGCGCTCACCTCGCCGCCGCTGCGCGCTTCCTTCGCTAGCGCGGCGAGCGCCGCCTCGTCGGCGGTATGGCGCCACAGCCATTCCGGCACGCCCGGCTCCTCGACCGCGACGAGCCGCGTCGGCACGCCGGCCTTGCGCAGATATTTCTGTGCAAGGATGTCGCAGGCGACCTGGCTCCACTCCGCCGGCACCTCGATGCCGTCGGCGGCAAACACGACCGAGCCGTCAGGATTGCGGATCTCGCTCGAGACGCTGCGGAACGCCACCCCCTCATAGGCGTCCCGGCCTTCCGTGGTAAAACGACGCGCGATATGCATACCTATCCCCCGCCCCCCTCGGGTGTGCCATATGGCTCCAGAGCCATAGGGCAGAACATAACGCGGGCTATGCTGTCGCGTCCACAATATATAGCACTCATCGTAGGCCATCCCGCTATCTCTAGAATCATCCCGGAGCTCCATCGGGTCCCCGTTTCCAAGATCGTCATGGCCGGGCTTGATCCGGCCATCCTGGCTGCGCTTGCTGGCGGGCCGCCGCGCGGATGCCCGGGTCAAGTCCGGGCATGACAAAGGATGGTTGGAGCGGGATGCCGATTGACCGAATGCGGCGGGTGGCGGCGCTCGTTGCGGCGCTGAACCTCGGTTATTTCGGCGTCGAGTTCGCTGTTGCGCTGGCGATCGGGTCGGTCGCGCTGTTTGCCGATTCGGTCGATTTTCTCGAAGACACCGCGATCAACCTGCTGATCCTGCTGGCGCTCGGCTGGCCGCCGCGGCGGCGAGCCGCGCTCGGCGCCGGTCTCGGCGGGCTGCTTCTGGTGCCGAGCCTGGCGACGCTGTGGACCGCGTGGACGAAGTTCGGCCACCCGGTCGCGCCAGCGGCCCTGCCGCTCTCCGTGACCGGTGCCGGTGCCTTCGCCGTCAACCTCGCCTGCGCTGCGGTTCTGCTGCGTTGGCGGCGGGCCGGCGGCAGCCTCCTGCGGGCCGCGTTTCTGTCGGCGCGCAACGACGTCATCGCCAATGTCGCGATCGTCGCGGCCGGCGCCGTTACCGCGGCAACGCTGTCGCCGTGGCCCGACCTTGCCGTCGGCCTCGGGATTTTCGCGGTCAATCTCGATGCCGCGCGCAGTGTCTGGATGGCGGCACATCGCGAATACCGCGCAGCCGCGCCGCCGGCATGATGGGCGGCGCGACGGCATGGACGCTTTACCGCAGCCCGGCGGCGGTGCGATAAACCCGCGCCCTGGCGGGAGGAATCATGGGCGCGACGTTCGGAACCTGGCTTTTGACGAGGCTGCGCGGACAGTTCGTCGGCGCCGACGATTACGGCAACCGCTATTACCGGTTGAAGGGGGATCGGCCGGCGCGGCAAGGCGGCGGCCGGTTCAGCCGCGAGCGGCGCTGGGTCATCTACAACGGCGAGCCGGAAGGCTCGAAGGTGCCGCCGGAATGGCATGCCTGGCTGCACCACATGGTGGACGAGGTGCCGCAGAAGCGGCAGAAATACCCGTGGGAGAAGCCGCACCAGCCCAACATGACCGGGACACCGCTGGCCTATCGGCCGCACGGCTCGGTATTGCGCGGCGGGCATCGGGTTCGCGCTACTGGCGATTACGAGCCGTGGACGCCGGAATAGCCCGCCCCGCGATCCGATCGGGAGGCCGGACCGGCCGATGAGAGGCAACGTCATCGAAACCGTGATGGGCGCGGTCGTGCTGATCGTTGCCGGCGTGTTTCTGTATTTCGCGTACACGACGAGCCAGATGCACACGGTATCGGGCTATGAGGTCAGCGCCGATTTCTCGCGGGTGGACGGCATCCACGACGGCAGCGATGTCCGCATCAGCGGCATCAAGGTCGGCTCCGTCGTGTCGGCGACGCTGAACCCGACGACATTTCTCGCGACGCTGCGCCTCAGCGTCGAGCCGGACATCAAGCTGCCGGTTGATACGGTGGCCGAGATCGTCTCCTCGGGGCTGCTCGGCGACAAATATGTGTCGCTGGTGCCGGGCGGATCGGAAAACAACATCGCCCCGGGCGGCCGGATCAAATACACCCAATCCTCGGTAAATCTGGAAAGCCTGATTGGCCAGATGATCTTCTCCGCGCCCGGCGGCAAAAAGCCGGGCGGGGCTGGCGGAGCCGGCACCGGCGGCGCGCCGCTGGCGCTTCCGGCGCCCGGGAAATGAGGCAGCGCCGATTGCTCATCGTTGCGGCGCCGGCGCTGATCGCGGCATCGGCCGCGGCCGCACCGACAATGATCAAGGAGCCGGTCGCGGTCCTGCAGGGGCTCGACAAGATTACGGCGCGGGTTTCGCGGTTCGACGCGCCGGTCGGCCAAACCGTCAGTTTCGGCACGCTGTCGATTGCCGTCCGCGATTGCGAGACGAGCACGCCGGAAGAGCGGCCGGAGAACGCCGCGTTCCTGCAGATCTACGAAAACCGGCCGGGCGAACAACCGGTGCAGCAGTTCAGCGGCTGGATGTTTTCGTCGAGCCCGGCGCTGTCGGCACTGCAAAATCCGATCTACGACATCAACCTGTTGGCCTGCACGGGCGCGGCCTCGCCGCCGGCTGCGGCGACGACATCGTACCCGGCCGGCAGCTCGCGCGGAAAGCGTGCAGAATAACGCAGCGCCTCCGCCAGTTGCCGGTGGTAGCGCGCGCGGGTGATCTCGATCGCGCCGAACTGTGCGAGATGCGGCGTCACGAATTGCGTGTCGAGCAAGCGGTAGCCGCCGAACCGCAGCCGCGCGACGAGATGCACGAGCGCGACCTTGCTCGCGTCGGTCACGCGGCTGAACATGCTTTCGCCGAAGAACACGGCGCCGAGCGAGACGCCGTATAGCCCGCCAACCAGTTCGCCGGCATGCCGGCACTCGATGCTGTGCGCGTGGCCTTGCGCCGCCAGCGCGGTATAGAGCCGGACGATCTCGGCGTTGATCCAGGTCGAGGGGCGTGTCTCGCTTGCCTCGGCGCAGCCGCGCATGACGGCCGCGAAATCGCTGTCGCAGCGCACCTCGAACGAACCGCGGCGCACCACCCTCTTCAGTCGCCGCGGGATGTGAAACGCGTCGAGCGGGATGATGCCACGGCGGGTCGGATCGACCCAGAACAATTCCGGATCGTCAGCCGATTCGGCCATCGGAAAGATGCCGGCGGCATAGGCTCGAAGCAGCACGGCGGGGCTGAGCCGGATCACGGCACGGCAACTGCCGGGCGCGCAAGGAAGCGTTCGAGCCAATTGATGTCATAGGCGCCGCGGCGGAATTCGGAATCGTCGACGATACGCTGATGCAGCGGGATCGTCGTCGCGATACCGCCGATCGCGAATTCGTCGAGAGCGCGACGGAGCCGCATCAGGCAATCCTCGCGGGTCATGCCGTGCACGATCAGCTTGGCGACCAGGCTGTCGTAGAATGGCGGCACCTGATAACCGTGGTAAAGCCCGCTGTCGACGCGCACGCCGAACCCGCCCGGAGCGTGATAATCGCTGATGCGGCCGGGCGACGGCCGGAAATCCTCGGGGTGCTCGGCATTGATGCGGCATTCGATCGCGTGCCCGTCGAGCCGAATGTCGGATTGGCGATGGGCGAGCGCCCCGCCCGCGGCAATTTCGAGCTGTTCCCTGACAATATCGACGCCAGTGATCAGCTCGCTGACCGGGTGCTCGACCTGTAGGCGCGTGTTCATCTCGATGAAGTAGAACGCGTCGTCCTGGTAGAGGAATTCGAGCGTGCCGGCGCTGCGATAGCCGAGTTCCCGCATCGCGCTGACGGCGATGCCGGTGACGCGGGCGCGCGATGCCGCGTCGAGGGCAGGCGAGGGGGCTTCCTCCAAGAGCTTCTGGTGCGCCCGCTGCAGCGAGCAGTCGCGCTCGCCGAGATGGATGACTTCGCCCGTCCCGTCGCCCAGCACCTGCACCTCGACGTGACGCGGCCCTGCGAGGAAGCGTTCGAGATAGACGCTGTCGTCGCCGAACGCGGCGCGCGCCTCGGCCTGCGCCAGCGGCAGAAGCTGCTCCAGTTCGGTCGCGTCGTGCGCCAATTTCATGCCGCGCCCACCGCCGCCGGCCGACGCCTTCAACAGCACCGGAAAGCCGATCTCGCACGCTGCCCGCCGCGCGTCGGCGGCATCGCGGACCGCTTCGGGCGACCCCGGCACGACCGGAATGCCGAGACGCGCGGCCTCTTTCTTCGCGCGCACCTTGTCGCCCATCAGCCTGATGTGCTCGGGGGCGGGGCCGATGAACGCAAACCCGTGCTCTTCAACGGCCGCCGCGAAATCGGCATTCTCGGCAAGAAAGCCGATGCCGGGGTGGATCGCGTCGGCGCCGGTGATCGCCGCCGCCGACAGGATCGCCGCGACGTTGAGATAGCTGTCGCGGGCCGGCGGCGGGCCGATGCACACGGTCTCGTCGGCGAGGCGGACGTGCATCGCCTGGGCGTCGGCGGTCGAATGCACCGCGACGGTGCGAATGCCCAAATCGCGGCAGGCGCGATGAATGCGCAGCGCAATTTCGCCGCGCCCGGCAATCAGCACCTTCTTAAACATTCAGCGCACCACGAGCGCGTCATTGCGAGGAGCCGCGGCCTTGGCCCGCGGGGACGATGCAATCCCGATCGGCATAGCCCTCACGGTGCGGGATTGCTTCGCTGCGCTCGCAATGACATGGTCCTCTTCATATTTGGTCGAATAAATCGTGCCACTCCGGGTTCAAGCCGTTGATCAGATCGATCTTCCTTCGACGTGATCCACCTTTGATCTGCTTTTCCCACCATGTGGTCATTGCGAGGAGCGCAGCGACGAAGCAATCCCGCCGGCTTGAAATTCATTCGATCAGCATGAGCGGCGCACCGTATTCGACCGGGGCGGCGTCGGCGACGAAGATGCGGGCGATGCGGCCAGCCTGCGGCGCACGAATCTGGTTCATCACCTTCATCGCTTCGATGATCAAGAGCGGCTGCCCCTGCGCGACGACATCGCCGACGCGTACGAATGGCTCGGCCCCCGGCTCCGGCGCGAGATAGGCGATGCCGACCATCGGCGAGGACAAGGTGCCGGGCGGCGCGGCGCCGTTGGCGGCGGGCACTGGCAAACCACCGTCTACCGCTGGCGGGACGGCGGCCGGCGCGTGACCGTTTGGCGCGGTCATCGTCTTGCCCGCGCTCTCGCGCGCGATCCGGATGCGGTGGTCGCCGACCGCGTATTCGATCTCGCTGAGGCCGGTTTCGGCCAAGAGCCCGGCCAGCGCGCGAATCGCGTCGGTATCCGGGTTGAGCGGCGCGGGCCGGCGGTTCGCGGGCTTGCCGATCAGCTTCACGGCGCCGCCTCGCCCGCTTCCGCCTCGATCAGTTGCGCCAGCGCTTCGAGCGCCAGTTCGTAGCCGTGCGGGCCGAGGCCGCAGATGACGCCGCGCGCCGCCAGGCTGACATAGGAACGATGCCGAAAACGTTCGCGCCGGAAGATGTTCGACAGATGCACCTCGATGACCGGCAGGTCGGCGGCATTGAGCGCATCGAGGATCGCGACCGAGGTGTGGGTCATGGCGCCGGCATTGAGGATGATGCCGTCGGCGACTTCGCGCGCCTCCTGGATCCAATCGACGAGCTGGCCCTCATGGTTGCTCTGGCGGAACTCGACCTGGAGGTCGAGCGCGGCGGCGCGCGCGAGGCAGCGCTGCTCGACATCGGCCAATGTGTCGTAACCGTAGGTCGCCGGCTCGCGTACGCCGAGCAGGTTCAGGTTTGGCCCGTTAAGGATAAAGACGGTCGGCAAATCGGAACTCCACGACGCGTGCCGGCCTTATATCACGCCGGCGTGCCGCCCGCGCAAGAAGGCGCCCTTGCGGCCGGCGGACTGCGTCGATAGCGCAATCCCGCCGATCGAATCGCCCTCACAGCGTCGCGGCGGTGCCGAGGATGACCGTCGCCTGCGACGACAGGACGCCGCCGTTGCCATGCGCGATCGCGGTGTTGGCGTCCGGCACCTGGCGGGCGCCGCATTCGCCGCGCAACTGCCGCACCGCCTCGATCAGCAGAAAGAGGCCGTACATGCCGGGGTGGCAATAGCTGAGCCCGCCGCCGTTGGTGTTGACCGGCAGGCCGCCGCCCGGCGCGATATGGCCGCCCGCAACAAACCGGCCGCCCTCGCCCTTCGGGCAGAACCCGAGGTCTTCGAGAAAGAGGATCGTGTTGATCGTGAACGCGTCGTAGAGCTCGACGACATCGATCTCGGCAGCGGCAAGCGCGGCCATCGCATAGGCCTGCCGACCTGCTGCGAGCGCGCCGGTCCGGGTCAGGTCGGGCATGCTGGAGATGTTGGCGTGGGTGATCGCCGCGCCGCAGCCCAGCACATAAACCGGCGGCTTCGCGAGATCTTTGGCGCGCTCGGCCGCCGTCATGACGATCGCGCCGCCGCCATCGGTCACGAGGCAAATGTCACGCACCGTGAACGGGTAGCTGATCATGCGGGCGCCGAGTACCTCCGGCACGGTCAGCGGCTTCTTCTCCCACGCCGCGGGGTTGAGCAGCGCCCATTGCCGCGCCGCGACTGCAACCTCGGCCAATTCCTCGCGCGTCGTGCCGAATTGATGCATATGGCGCGAGGCCGCGAGCGCGTAGGCGGTGGACGGCAGGAACGGGCGAAACGGCGTCTCGTAGGGGTTAATTTCGCGCACCGAGGCCTGGCGGCGGCCGACCGTGCGCTGCGTCGAGCCATAGGCGATGATGGCGACCCGGCACAGCCCGAGCTGCAGGGCCGCGGCGGCATGCGCGACATGAAACTCGAACGAGGAGCCGCCGAGGATCGTCGTGTCGATGTAGGCCGGCGAGATGCCGAGATACTCGGCGAGCGACAGGCCGGACGTGCGAACCTGCGTCGTCGCACAAAACAGGCCGTCCACATCGGCGAGGGTGAGGCCGCAATCGGCGAGCGCGCGCGCCGTCCCCTGCGCCATCAGGTCGATCGGATTGAGACCGTCGGCGACCTGGCCGAGATCCGATTCGGCGGCGCCGACGATCGCCGCCGCGCCGCGGACAAGCCCGGCCATCATTCGCCCTCCGCCGGCACGAAGACAGGATAAGGTGGCTCGTCGCCGCCGGGCCGGTAGACGCGGAATCTGACGCGCAGGCCGATCGTGACCGCCATCGGGTCGATGTCCTCGACCCGGCTCATCAGCCGAAAGCCCTCGTCGCAATCGATGAGCGCAACGTTGTACGGCGCGCCCTGCGCCGGGTGCGTGACGGTCGTCGCATAGACCGTGCCGAGACCCGAGGCGATGCGCCATTCCAATGCGGTCGAGCCGGTGAACGGGCAGAGGACGCGCGGATAGAACACCGCGCGCTCAGCC
>JASIAN010000258.1 GCA_030042035.1 Alphaproteobacteria bacterium
CGCAGCAGCGCCTCTTCGCCATCGGTGGCTTCATCGACGGCAAAGCCTTCACGCTCCAGGTTGTAGCGCAGCATCGTGACGAGCGGCGCCTCGTCCTCGACGATCAGAACAAGCGGTTTCATCGGTGCGCCTCAGCCGTTCCCGGCGGCGGGCCGCGCGGGGCCTCGAGGCTGGTTTTGTCGCCCTTTGGCCGCGCCTGCGTCAGCGGCGTACCATGCACCACGTAATACACATCTTCGGCAATGTTGGTCGCATGGTCGCCAATTCTTTCGATGTTCTTCGCCATGAACAACAGATGCGTCGAAGGGCCGATATTGCGCGGATCTTCCATCATGTAGGTCAGCAATTCGCGAAACAGGCCGGCATACATCTCGTCGAGTTCTTCATCGCGGATCCACACTGCATAGGCCTTGTCGGCGTCGCGCTCGACATAGGCGTCGATCACATCCTTGACCAGCAATTCGGCGACGCGCGCCATGCGCGGCAAGGCGTAGACCGGCGGCACCGGCGGCGCCCGGTTCAGCACCATCGAGCGCTTGGCGACATTGGCGGCGTAGTCGCAGATGCGCTCGAGATCGGAGGCGATCTTGATCGCGGCAAAGATTTCGCGCAGATCGCGCGCCATCGGCTGGCGCAGCGCCAGCAACCGCACCGCCAGATTGTCCACGTCATGCTGCAACTGGTCGACCTTGGCGTCGCCTTGGACGACATTGGCGGCGAGTTCACTGTCGCGTTCGACAACCGCTTCGATCGCAGTGGCGAGCTGGTTTTCGGCGAGCCCGCCCATCTCGGTGATCGCATTGTTGAGCCGGCGCAATTCTTCGTCGTAGCTCTTGATGATGTGTTCGGAAGACATCGCC
The DNA here is from genome assembly GCA_030042035.1 of Alphaproteobacteria bacterium. Lineage (GTDB taxonomy): Bacteria > Pseudomonadota > Alphaproteobacteria > ATCC43930 > CGMCC-115725 > DATARH01. The sequence goes on from JASIAN010000258.1 coordinate 861, forward strand.
GTGACCCTCCACGTGCTCAGCCGAAGCGGCCGGTAATGTAATCTTCGGTCCGCCGCTCTTTCGGGTGGGTAAAAATGGTTTCGGTTTCGTCGAATTCAATCAACTCGCCGAGATACATGAAGGCGGTATAGTCCGAGGCGCGCGCCGCCTGCTGCATGTTATGGGTCACGATGGCGATGCAGTAATCGGGTTTCAGCTCGTCGATCAGCTCCTCGATGCGCTGGGTCGAGATCGGATCGAGCGCCGAGGCGGGTTCGTCGAGCAATAGAATCTCGGGCTTGACGGCTATCGCCCGGGCGATGCACAGGCGCTGCTGTTGGCCACCCGACAGGCTGAGGCCGCTCTGCTTCAGCTTGTCCTTGACTTCGTCCCACAGGGCGGCGCGCTGCAAGGCCAATTCGATGCGGTCGTCGAGTTCGGATTGCGGCAATTTTTCGTAAAGCCGGATGCCAAAGGCGATGTTGTCGCGGATCGACATCGGAAACGGCGTCGGCTTCTGAAACACCATGCCGATCTTGGCGCGCAGCCGGTTGAGATCGACGCCGGGCGCCAGGATGTTTTCGCCATCGAGCAGAACTTCACCCTCAACGCGCAGCCCCGGATAGAGCTCGTAGATGCGGTTGAGGATGCGCAGCAGCGTGGATTTGCCGCAACCCGACGGGCCGATGAAGGCGGTCACGCGGCGGTCGCGCAGCGTCAGGTTGATGTTCTTCAACGCCTGAAAGTTGCCGTAGTAAAAGTTCAGATTGCGGATTTGCACCTTCACCGGAGCTTCGTCTTGCGCCACGCTGCGGTTGCCGGGTGTCGCCGCGAAAATTACTGGGGGTTTGGCGCCGATTTGAGCTGTGCTCATTGCTGGCTGATGCTCCATGTTGTGGGCATGGCGGTTGTTGGCTGCCATCGAAGCGCTCACTCCGCCCGCCCAGGCCCGCGCCCCTTCTGCATCAGAAACGAAAGCCGCGCCAGAAGGCTGAGGAAAAACACCGCGAAGATGAGGAGCAGGGCGCCGCCCCATGCCTGCTCATGCCATTCGCTGTACGGCGAAATCGCATAGTTGAAAATCTGCAGCGACAGTTCGGCCATCGGGCGGGTCGGATCGAGTTCCCAAAACTGGCTGCCGAAAGCAGTGAACAGGAGCGGTGCGGTCTCGCCCGTGACGCGCGCCAGCGCCAGCAGCAGGCCGGTGACGATGCCCGGCCGGGCCGCAGCCAGGAGGATTTTGCCGACCACCCGGTGATCAGGGGCGCCCAGCGCCGTCGCCGCTTCGCGGAGTTCGCGCGGGACAACCTTGATGGCGCCTTCGGTCGCGCGGATGACCAGCGGCAGCATCAGTACCGCGAAGGCGAAGGACGCAGACACGGCCGAAAACTGGCGGAACGGTTCGACCAGCACGGTGTAGGCGTAGATGCCGATTGCAATGCTCGGGACGCCGGCAAGCACGTCGGCGACAAACGCCAGCCCTTCCGCCCTCGGGCCGTAGCCGTAAACGCCGAGATACAGTCCGACGAAAATCCCGATCGGGAACGCCATCAGCGCCGCGATGCCGACAATGATGAAAGAACCGACGATCCCGTTGGCGACGCCGCCGCCGGGAATGCCGATCGGGCGCGGCACGTGGATCAGATAGGACAGCGAGAGCGCTCCGATGCCCCGTTCGGCAATGTACGCCATGATGAGCAGCAAAACGGCCGCGACGCCGGTGGCGCAAACCGCCGAGGCCCCGACCCAAATGCCGCCGGTGAGGCGGCGTCGCGCCGGCATCGATAATGCGGCTGCCACGGTTCCGGCCCCTAGCGCTCGAGCAGGCGCAGCATGAGCCGGCCCAGTCCGATGACGATGATGCTGATCAGGAGCAGGATCAGCCCCAACTCGATCAGCGCGCTCAAGTAGAGGTTTGTTGTCGCCTCCGTGAACTCATTGGCGATGACGCTGGCCACCGTGTAGCCGGGCGCGAACAACGAGGTGGAGATGACCGGCCGGTTGCCGATCACCATCGTCGTCGCAATGGTCTCCCCCAGCGCCCGGCCAAAGGCCAGCATGCAGGCGCCGAAAATGCCTCGTTTGACCGACGGCAGAACGACCTGTGCCACCGTCTCCCAGCGCGTTGCGCCCAGCGCCAGCGAGGCTTCGCGGTAGCGCATCGGCATCGCTTCGATCAGGTCGCGGCTGATCGCGGTGATCGTCGGCAGGATCATCAGCGTCAGGATCAGCGCCGCCGTCAGCATGTTCACGCCGTAGATCGTTCCCTGAAAGAACGGCAGAAAGCCGAGCGTGTCCTGTAGCGCGGGGCCGAGCCACTGGCTGACAAAGGGCGCCAGCACAAACAACCCCCACAGTCCGTAGACGATGCTCGGGACCGCGGCGAGAAGTTCGATCAGAAAGCCCAGCGATACACCCAACTTGCGCGGCGCGAACTCGGCGAGGAACACGCCAGCCATGATGCCGATCGCCGAGGCCAGCGCCAGGGAGATCAGCGAACTGACCGCCGTGCCGTAGAGGAACGGCGCCGCGCCGAAATGCTCCGTCACCGGGTCCCATGCGCTGCTCCACAGAAACCCGACGCCGAAGGTTCGCAGCGAAAGCTGCGCCCCCCAGACCAGCTCGGCGACCAGCCCGCCGCAGATGATGAGAAAGAGCACGCATGAGCCGCGAAGGCTGATGATGAACAGCCGCGCGGCCGTCCGATCCCGCTGACGGAGCACGGGCGTGGCAACTCCGGTCGTTTCTTCTGCAATCGCGATGGCCTGGTCAGCCACTTGCTTCTCCTTGGCGGATCATAGACCGGTTGAGCGCCTACCGCCCGCAGCGATCTTACGGCCGCCCTATTTCTCCATTTCGCCGATGACGTGCAGGGCCGTCTCCTGCACGTTTTTCGGCAGCGGCACGTAATCGACTGTTTTGGCGATCGGCTGTGCCGCCGTCACCAGCCAGGACATGAGCGGCTTGACGATCGCCGCGCGCTGCGCATCGGCCGGCTTCTTGTACAGAACGACCCAGGAATACCCGCTTACCGGATAACATTGCGCGCAACCGGAATCGACGATCGAAAAATTGGTCGACGAAATATCGGGTTTCGTTGCCGCCGCGGCTGCAACCGTGGTGATCGACGGATATACCCAATGGCCCGCCTTGTTCTGCAGCACGCCATAAGACATGTTGTTTTCCAGGAGATAAGCGAGTTCGACATAGCCAATGGCGCCCGGCGTCTGCTTGACGAGGCCGGCGACCCCCTCGTTGCCTTTGCCGCCGACGCTGCTGGGGGCTGGCCATTGCACGCTCTTGCCGGTTCCCACCTTCGATTTCCACTCAGGCGAGACGTGGCTGAGGAAATCAGTGAAGATATACGTCGTGCCCGAGCCGTCGGAGCGATGGACAACCGTGATCGCCATGTCGGGCAGCTTTTTGCCGGGATTGAGCTTGGCGATGGCCGGGTCGTTCCACTTGGTGATCTTGCCAAGATAGATATCGGCGACAACCGCGCGCGTGAAATGCAACCCCTTATCGATGCCGGGCAGATTGTAGGCGATCCCGGCGCCGCCAAGGGTGACCGGCAGCTGCAATATCGTGCCCTGCGCGCGTGCCAGTTCCTTCGCGTCCATCGGCACGTCGGTGGCCCCGAAATCGACGGTTTTCTTGGTGATCTGCTCGATGCCGCCACCACTGCCGATCGATTGATAATTGACGGTAATGCCCGGATGCTTCTCGCTGTACTCGTAGAATGCCTTCGAAAAGAACGGAAAGTCGAAAGTCGATCCGGCGCCCGTGATTTGCGTGGCGGCGAAAGCGGCCGGCGACCCGGCTGCCGTCGCCGCGATGATGCCGGCGCACCCCAGCGCCGCGATCAGTACGCGCCGCCGCGCCGTGCCCGGGCCACGGTCCAATGTTTCGGTCAAAGCATCCTCCTGCATCAGCGTTTTGTGGATCCTCGCGGGGGCGCGGGCGCACACGTCGAGGGCTGTGTAGCGAAGGGCGCTGCGACGCCCCTTTTGTGCGGAGACACGCTGCAGTCAGCAACGGCGGCTCCGTTCTAGCTACGCTTCGCTGCGCTTCGATGACGGTTCAGTTACGAATTCGTGACACTGCCTGCGGCGCGCAGCCACACTGTGAACGTCGAACCCTGGCCGGGCGTGCTTTCGATGTCGAGCCGGCCGCGATGGCGGTTGACGATGTGTTTGACGATCGCGAGGCCGAGACCGGTGCCGCCCAATTCGCGCGACCGCGCATTGTCGACGCGGTAGAAGCGTTCGGTGAGCCGCGGCAGGTGCTCGGCCGCGATCCCCTCGCCCTGGTCGGCGACGGCGATCCCGATCTGCTGCGCGGCGCCATCGGCGATCGTCGCGCGCACGGCGACCTCGCTGTCGCGCCTGCCGTATTTGGTGGCGTTGTCGAGCAGGTTCTGGAACACTTGCGCCAGTTCGTCCGCGTCGCCGACGACCTCAGGCAGATCGGCCGGCAGATCGTGGACGATGCGGATGCCGCGTGCGCCGGCGCGCAACTCGAGGCTGCGCGCAACCGCCTCGATGACGGGCGGCAATGCCACCCGGCCGGTCGGCGCGACGTGCTCGTTGAGCTCGATGCGCGACAGCGATAACAGATCGTCCACCAGCCGCGCCATGCGCCGCGCCTGCTCGTCCATGATGCCGAGAAAGCGCGCGCGGGCCGCGGCATCCTCGCGTGCGGGCCCTTGCAGCGTCTCGATGAAGCCGATCAGCGCGGTGAGCGGCGTCTTCAACTCATGCCCGGCAT
>JASIAN010000259.1 GCA_030042035.1 Alphaproteobacteria bacterium
CGCGAGCGCGAGATCGCTGTCATCATCATCAACAGCAAATGGCACTCGGCCTATCCGACCGCGGCGCACGAACGGCGCGGCAAGGAAGTCGGGCTGCCGGCCGCGACGGTCGAGGCGCTGCTCAATGGCCTGCCGGCGTCATTTGCGGACGAGCGCGAGCAGGTCGTCTACGAGATGTCGACGTGCCTTGCCGACGCCCGCTGGGTGTCGAAAGGCCTTTACGACCGTGCGGTGAAGGCGCTCGGGCATGTCGGCATCACCGACGTCATTTGCCTGATGGGCCACTATACGAGCGTGTCGATGACGCTGGCGTTTTACGACGTGCCCGCCGGCGCACCGGGCATGCAGCGCTAAACAAACCTCCCGTCGTCCCCGCGCAAGCAGGGACCCAGGGCGAATTCCGCGGCGCCGGCCCTGGGTTCCCGCTTTCGCGGAATGACGGAAAAGTGGGAAAGGCGGGTTAGCGGAATGGCGCGGATGAGCGAGGCCGCCGAACGTTACGAGGGCCGGTGCCTGTGCGGCGCGGTGCGGTTCGTCGCGACCGGCCGGCCAAAGGGCATCTACTGGTGCCACTGCGACAGCTGCCGGAGGCACAGCGGCGCGCCGGTATCGGTCTTCGTCGCGTTCGAGCGGTCAGCCTACAGCGTCACGCAGGGCGAGATCACCCGGTTCCAATCGACGCCGGGACGCACAACGCGCGGGTTTTGCGCCCGCTGCGGCTCGACATTGACGTGCGAAGTCGTGAGCCTGCCAAGCGAAACGCATTTCCACGTCGGCGCCTTTGACGACGCGGTGCGGCTTGCGCCGACCCGCCACGTCTTTCCGGACGAGCGCCTGCCGTGGCTGCACCTCGGCGAGGGCTGATCGCAAGAGCCGGAGCGCGCCTCGAACCACGGTTAGCGGAACGTCGCCTGACTGTTCGCCAGCGTGATCGTGATGTGGCCCATCGTCGTATCGGCCTTGGCACCGTGCCAATGCCGCTCGCCGGCCTTGATATGCACGACGTCGCCGACGTTGATTTCCTTCTGCTCGTGCTCGGTCGCGACAAAGCCGGAGCCCGCGGTCACGACGAGAATCTGGTCGCAATTATGGGTATGCCAGCCGGTCGTGCAGCCGCGGCTGAAATTGACGACGCTGCAATTGTAAAATCCCGATTCGCCGGGCTCGATGATCGTCTGGCGCGACCGCTGTACCGGCCCCTCATAGCCGGCGACCCGATCGGCGCCCTCGATCGGCAGATCGGGAATGTTTTTAAGCGTAACGACTTTCATCGCGTTTCTCCCCTCGTTGCTCAGCGGGCGGTGGCGCGCTTGCGCTCCCAATAGGCGGTATCCGCCGGAAACACGGTCGCGCAGCGTGTCGCTTGCGTCGGGCCGTCGAGCGTGTCGGCAGCGGCCCGCCACACCGCGTAATGCGGCGCCTTGCGGTGCGCTTCCAGCGCCGCCTCGTCGCGATACACCTCCATGAAATAATAGACGTTCGGGTCCTCGCGATCCTGCAGCACATTAAAGCACAGGCAGCCTGGCTCGTCGCGCTCCGAGCCGATCGCATCAACTTCGATCGCCTTGAGAAACCGTTCGCGCTCCGCGGGCTTCACCCGCACCTTGACCCACATCGCCAGCATTCGCCCCTCCGCACATTGTGCCGCACCGGTAAGTCTGCCGGCCTTGCGCCCGCCGCGCAACCGCGGCCGTCGATAGCGGAGAGCCATAAGCCGCTTTCCCGACCCGCCCCGGCGCGCTAGCCATGTGCCGATGCGCTTCCCGCCTTATGACATCGCCGGCCTTGCCGGCGCCGCGGTGATTGTTGCGGCGTATTTCGCCAATCAGCAGCGCTGGCTGCGCTCTGACGATTGGCGCTTTCCGTGTCTCAATTTCGCCGGCTCGGCGCTGATCCTCATCTCGTTGTATTTCGAATGGAATTCCCCCTCGGTCGTCATCGAGCTGTTCTGGATTGCAATCAGCCTTTGGGGCCTGATCAAATCGCTTTCCGAGCGACGCCATTGAGTGGTCGATATCGAGCGGATCACACGTTGAACCGGAAATGCATCACGTCGCCATCCTGCACGACGTAATCGGCCCCTTCGAGGCGCATTCGGCCGGCGTCCTTGGCGCCCTGTTCGCCGCCGCAGGCGACGAAATCTGCGTAGGCGATCGTTTCGGCGCGGATAAAGCCCTTCTCGAAATCGCTGTGGATCGTGCCGGCGGCCTGCGGCGCCCGGGTGCCGCGGGTGATCGTCCAGGCGCGCGACTCCTTGGGACCGGCGGTCAGGAACGTGATCAGATCGAGGAGGCCGTAGCCGGCGCGGATGACGCGGTCGAGGCCGGTTTCGGCGAGGCCGAGCGCAGCGAGGAACTCGCGCCGCTCGGCGGGGTCGGCAAGCACGGCCAATTCGGCCTCGATCGCGGCGGCGATGACGACCGAAGCGGCGCCCTGGGCCGCGGCATAATCGGCGACCCGGCGGCTCAATGCGTTGCCGGTCGCTGCCGCGGCCTCATCGACATTGGCGATGTAGAGCACCGGCTTGGCGCTCAGCAATTGCAGCAGCTTCAAGTCGTGCTGCTGGTCGGCATCGAGCGGCGTGCGGCGGGCCGGCACGCCCCGCTGCAGACCGGCCAGCACCGGCTCGATGACGGCGAGTTGCGCCTTGGCCTCTCTGTCGCCGCCGCGCGCCCGCTTATGCGCCGCCGCGGTGCGGCGTTCGAGGCTGTCGAGATCGGCCAGCATCAATTCGGTCTCGACCGTCTCGGCATCGCGGATCGGGTCGACCGAACCCTCGACATGGACGATGTTGTCATCCTCAAAGCAGCGCAGGATGTGGGCGATCGCATCGACCTCGCGCAGATGGCCGAGAAACTGGTTGCCCAAACCTTGCCCTTTCGAGGCGCCGCGCACGAGGCCGGCGATATCGACGAATTCCAATTGCGTCGGCACGATCTTCGCCGATTTCGCGAGCCGCGCACACACATCGAGCCGTTCGTCCGGCACCGCAACGCGGCCGACATTGGGTTCACGCGTCGAGAACGGGTATTTTGCCGCCTCGGCCGCCTGCGTTGCGGTGAGCGCGTTGAAAAGCGCCGACTTGCCGACATTCGGCAGGCCGACAATACCGCAGTTGAAGCCCATGATATCCTTGGCGTCGTGACGGCGACCGCCCCCGAAGCTACGGCTCCGAGAGCGGTCGCGCCGCTTTTATTTATGTGCCGGCCCGGGGAAATCCAGGGTCGGCGGGCTTGCCGCGCGGCGCCGGCGGGAGCAGGCTGACCGCGCGATGAGGCCTCGGATATGTGCGGCATAGCCGGCTTGTGGGACCGGCGCGGGCGAGATGCGCCCGCCGACGTTGCTGCCGGCGTCGCGGCGATGACAGCGACGCTCGCCCATCGCGGCCCCGATGAGGCCGCCGTATGGAGCGGTCCCGAGGCGGGTTTGGCGCTCGGCCATCGCCGGCTGTCGATCATCGATTTGTCGCCGAGCGGGGCGCAGCCGATGCTGTCGTCCTGCGGCCGGTTTGTCATCACGTACAATGGCGAAGTCTACAACGCCGACGAGTTGCGCGCTGAACTGGTTGCTGCCGGGCGGCGGTTTCGCGGCCGCAGCGACACTGAGGTCATCGTCGAGGCGGCGGCGGTGTGGGGCGTCGCGGCGACGGTCGAGCGGCTCATTGGCATGTTCGCAATGGCGCTGTGGGACCGCGAGCAGCGGACATTGTTTCTCGTGCGCGATCGGCTCGGCATCAAGCCGCTCTACTGGGCCGAGTTTTCCGGCCGCCTGCTGTTCGGCTCCGAACTGAAGGCGCTGCGCGCCGACAATTCGTGGTCGCCCGAGCTCGATCGCGATGCGCTCGCCGCCTATCTGCGCTTCGGCTATGTGCCGGCGCCCTATGCGATCTATTGCGGTGTGCGCAAGCTGCCGCCCGGCGCAATGCTCGTCGTCCCGGCGCAGGGCCCGCCGGTGCTCACAACGTATTGGTCACTGGCCGATATCGCGCGCCAAGGGCAGGCGGCGCGCTTTCTTGGCGACGAGGAGGATGCGGCCGACGCGCTGGAAGCGCTGCTGCGCGATGCGGTCGGCCGCCGCATGGTGGCCGACGTGCCGCTCGGCGCGTTCCTCTCGGGCGGCATCGATTCATCGACGGTCGTTGCGCTGATGCAGGCGCAGAGCGCGCGGCCGGTTCGCACATTCTCGATCGGTTTCCGCGAGGCCGATTACGACGAAGGAGGCAATGCCGCTTCCGTCGCCCGCCATCTCGGCACCGACCATACCGAGCTCTGCGCCTCGCCGCGGCACGCGCTCGATGTCATCCCGCGCCTTGCCGATATGTACGACGAGCCGTTTGCCGATTCGTCGCAGATCCCGACCCATCTCGTGTCGCAGATGACGCGCGCGCATGTCACGGTCGCACTGTCCGGCGACGCCGGCGATGAATTGTTCGGCGGCTACAATCGCTATTTCCGCGCCCGCCGGCTCATGCGCGTGATCGGGGCGGCGCCGCAGCCGCTGCGCGCGCTGGCGGCGGGCGGCATGCGGGCGCTGCCGCCGCCCGCCTGGTCGGCGCTCGGCGCGATGATCCCCGCCGCGCATCGCCCGGTGCAGTTCGGCGACAAAATCCACAAACTCGCCGACATTCTCGCCGGCGAGGGCGCAGGCGACGAACTCTACCGTCGCCTCGTCAGCCTGTGGCCCGACCCGGCCGCCATCCTGCGCGGCGGGCAGGCGCCCTTGGGGCCGCTCGACGATGCCGGGCTTAGGGCGCTGATCCCCGATCCGATCGAGCGCATGCAGTATCTCGATACGCTGACCTATTTGCCGGACGACATCTTGACGAAAATCGATCGCGCGTCGATGGCGGTGTCGCTCGAAGCGCGCGTGCCGCTCCTTGACCATCGCCTCGTCGCGTTCAGCTGGACCCTGCCGCCGGCAATGAAAGCCGCCGGCGGGATCGGCAAGCGGGTGTTGCGCCGCGTGCTCTACCGGCATGTGCCGCGCGAATTGGTCGATCGGCCGAAGATGGGATTTGCGATGCCGGTCACGCTGTGGCTGCGGCATGAACTGCGCGCGTGGGCGGAAGAGCTGCTCGCCGAGCGCGCCCTCGAACAGGGCGGCATTTTCGCGCCAGCGGCCATCCGCCAGCGCTGGCAGGAACACCTCCAAGGCACCCGCAACTGGCAGGCGACGCTGTGGGCGGTGCTGATGTTCCAGGCTTGGAAGGCGCGCTGGCTCGCGTAGCGGCCGATCCGCGCCTTGCGACAGCGCCGCACGCGTCACATATCTCGCGCGGTTCCCGCCTCTGTCCTCCAGCCGAAGATGACCGACACGACTGCCGCTCAGCAAAACCCGGCCGAGACCCGGACCTTTCAGGCCGAGGTCAGCCGCCTCTTGGATATCGTCGCGCACTCGCTCTACAGCGAGAAGGAGATTTTCCTGCGCGAGTTGATTTCGAACGCGTCCGATGCGTGCGACCGTCTGCGCTACGCGGCACTCATCGAACCGTCGCTGGCCGAGGGGGACGCCAACTATCGCGTCGTGCTGACGCCGGTCAAATCGTCGCGCACGCTGACGATCGCCGACAACGGCATCGGCATGAACCGCGCCGAACTGGTCGAAAATCTCGGCACGATCGCGCGCTCCGGCACGGCTGCGTTCATCAACGAACTGACCGGCGACGCGAAGAAGGATCTGAGCCTGATCGGGCAGTTCGGCGTCGGGTTCTATTCGGCCTTCATGGTTGCCGACCGGGTCGAGGTGCTGAGCCGCAAAGCCGGCGAGACCGAAGGCTGGCGCTGGACCTCCGACGGCAAGGGCAGCTTCACGGTTGAAATGGCGGCGAACGTGCCGCGCGGCGCCCGCATCACGCTGCATATGCGCGAGGGCGACGAAGAATTTCTCGAGTCGCACCGCCTGCGCCGCATCGTCAAGACCTATTCCGACCACATCGCCCTGCCGATCGTATTGGCCGACGGCAACAAGGAAGAGACGATCAACGCCGCGTCGGCGCTGTGGACCCGGCCGCGCAGCGAGATCACCGCCGAGCAATACAAGGAATTCTATCACCATGTCGGTCACGCGCTTGACGAGCCGTGGCTGACGCTGCACGCGCGGGCCGAGGGCGTGCTCGAATATACCTATCTGTTGTTCGTGCCGGCGCAGAAGCCGTTCGACCTGTTCGATCCGGAGCGCAAATCGCGATTGAAGCTCTATGTCCGCCGCGTCTTCATCACCGACGAGGGCACGGACCTGTTGCCGGCCTATCTGCGCTTTCTGCGCGGCATCGTCGACAGCGAGGATTTGCCGCTCAACATCAGCCGCGAAATGCTGCAGTCGAACCCGATGGTCGCGCGCATGCGGCAGCAGCTGACCCGCCGCGTGCTGACCGAACTCGGCAAGAAGGCGGAAGAAGCTCCCGACGAATACGCCAAGTTCTGGGACAATTTCGGCGCCGTGCTGAAGGAAGGCCTCTACGAGGACCGCGAGCAGTCGGAGGTGCTGCTCGGCCTCGCGCGCTTCTGCTCGACAACGCGCGACGGGCTCGTCTCGCTCGACGATTACGTTGCGGCGATGAAGCCGGGGCAGGAGGCAATCTATACGATCACCGGCGACAGCCTCGATCTCCTGCGGAAAAGCCCGCAGCTCGAAGGCTTCCGCGCGAAGGGCGTCGAGGTCCTGCTGCTGACGGACCCGATCGACGAGTTCTGGGTGCCGGCAATCGGCACCTACAAGGAGAAGCCATTCAAATCGGCAACCCGCGGCGCGGTTGATCTCGACAAGATCGAAGCAGCCGCGGACAAACCGCAGGCGCCCGACAAACCCGCGCCGCCGGCCAAGTTGTCGAGCCTCATCGCAATCTTCAAGCTGGCGCTCGGCGACGCGGTCAAGGACGTGCGCGCCTCGGCGCGGCTGACCGACAGTGCGGTGTGCCTCGTCGCCGATGAGGGCGACCTCGACATGCACCTTGAGCGCCTCTTAAAACAGCACCGGCAGCTCGATACGACCGCCAAGCGCATCCTCGAATTGAACCCGCATCACCGGCTCATCGAGCGGCTGGCGGGGTCGGTCGGCGAGGCCGGCGCGTCCGACCAATTGTCGGATTTCGCGTGGCTGCTCCTGGATCAGGCGCGCATCGTCGAAGGCGAGCAACTGCCCGACCCTTTGGCCTTCGCCCGCCGCCTCGCCACCCTCCTCGAACGCGGCCTGCCGGCGCCTGGATGAGGCCTCACAGCCCGGCTTCGGCCAGCAGCCCGCCGACAACGCGGTCGCCATCGAACACGTCGCTGGCGATCTCGCGGGCGACGCGGCTGTGGCGCGGGTAGTCGGCCGCGATCGCGTCGATCGCGGCGAGCGCTTCGTCGTGCGTTTCGTAATCGAACAGGCCGGCGCCGACCGGGCAGTAGCTGGTAAAGCCGGTGCGCATCGTCACGACCGGCCGGCCGCTCGCGAGATAGCAGACTGAGCGGTCGCTGAACCAGCCGCTGTTCGGCCGCACATAGATGTCCTTGGCGACCGTGAATTCGCCGCGCGACCGGGCGATGAAATCCTGATAGCTCGCCATGTCCGCCGAGATCGGCCGGGCGTCGAGGAGGCGCCAGCCGGCGCCCTCGATATCGCGCCGCACGGCTTCGTCTGGCGGCGTCATCGCGGCCGCGAAACAGGTGTCGGACCGGCACCGCGGCACGTCGAGAAACTTGAGGAAATTCGCGTGCTTCGACCAGAGATAGGTGTCACCGGCGAACTCGATATTTTTGCCTTTGTTTTCCCAGGTGGCGATTGTCGTGAAGCAATGGCCGGCGCCCTCGGCCGCCGGCCACCGATCGAGATCGACGGGCGGCCGGGTCGGGCGCCAGTCGATGCCCGACAGCGGGATCGTGCAGCGGTCGCTGCCAAGATTGGCGCCATAGGTGAAGAAATGCGTATGCGCATCGATATAGGCGCGGCTTGCCGGGTCGGCCTTGGCATAGCGGATCTGCTCGTAGATCGGGTCGGTGTCGATGATGATGCGGACCGGGCAGCGCATATGCTCCGCCCCGAGGCGCGCGGCGCCGCACAGGTTGATCAGCGCGTCGGCTTCGCCATAGAGCGCCCGCACCCGCTCGCGCGACATGCCGTGCCAGGCGTCACGGATCGCGTCCCAATAGGCCCAGCGATCGCCAAGGCCGCAGCGCTCCATCGCAGCGCGCAGAAACCCGACATTGTAGGCGCAATCCATAACGACGCTGTCGCAGCGTGGATCGTAAGGGTTGGTGCCGTGGTCCTCGACATACCATGCTTCCCACCCCAGCTTTTCCAGCGCGGCGAGGTAATTCGCCGCCTGCCAGGCGATGCCGGCCATCGGCATCTGGCCGACAAAATGCAATAGCACGATCTTTCCGCGCTCTCTCACGGCAAACCTCTCGCGCCCACGGGTCGGCGCAACAACGTGCGGGCGCGGCCGTAACTTCCCTTGAAATCAGGCCGCCTTGCCCGGGCTTGCCCGGTCGCTTGGCCACGTGGTAGGGGACGGCGGCCTGTTCCTGCCGGGAGCGCGTGCGGCCGCTCTGTGCTACGCCGCGCGAACTCGGCGCCGAACGCGAGGAAGAACCCGACACCATGACCTACGTCGTCACCGAAGCCTGCATTCGCTGCAAATACATGGATTGCGTCGAGGTATGCCCGGTCGATTGCTTCTACGAGGGCGAGAACATGCTCGTCATCCACCCGGATGAATGCATCGATTGTGGCGTCTGCGAGCCGGAATGCCCGGCGGAAGCGATCATCCCGGACAGCGAGCCCGCGGCCGAACGCTGGCTCGGCCTCAACCGCGAATACGCCGCGAACTGGCCCAACATCACGCGCAAAAAGCCCTATCCGGAGGATGCCGACGAATGGAAGGGCGTCGAGGGCAAATACGAAAAATTCTTCAGTCCGAAACCGGGCGGCAGTTCATAGCCGGCGGTGCGGCGCATGTTCGTGATGTGTTCTTGAAGCGGCGGGCGGACGCCCCATATGGGCGATGGGTCTGCCGCGAGGAAACCGGCAGCCGGGGAAGGTCACAGCAATGGCGATGCGCTCGCTCCTCTTCGTGCCGGCCGACAGCGGGCGGAAGCTCGCGCGCAGCCTTAAGAGCGGTGCCGACGCGCTGATCCTCGATCTCGAAGATTCGGTTGCCGCGGCCAACCGGCCGACGGCGCGTCGCCAGGCGCGCGAATTTCTTGCCGCGCACGGGTCGGAGCGCATCCGCCGTTATGTGCGCATCAACCCGCTGCGGAGCGGCCTCGCGCTCGACGATCTGGCGGCAACCGTCGCCGGCCGACCCGACGGCATCCTCGTGCCGAAATGCCTCCCCGAGGACGTGTGCACCGCCGACCACTATCTCGCCGCTTTTGAGACCGCTGCAGGAGCGCCGGTCGGCGCCATTCGCATCATCGCGATCGCCAGCGAGACACCGGAAGCGGTGTTCCGCCTCGGCGGCTATGCCGGCTTATCGCCCCGGCTCGAAGCGATCACCTGGGGCGCCGAGGATCTCGCGGCCTGCCTCGGCGGCAGCAACCGCACGGCCGAGGGCGAGTACGACGGCCCGTACAAGCTCGCGCGCTCGTTGTGCCTGCTCGGCGCCGCGGCGGCGGGGGTTGCCGCGCTCGACACGATCTATACCGACTTCCGCGACGACAAGGGCCTCCGGGCCGAATGCGCCGCCGCCAAGCGCTCGGGGTTTGCCGGCA
>JASIAN010000260.1 GCA_030042035.1 Alphaproteobacteria bacterium
CGCGGATTGCGCGCGATCTCGTCGGCGCCGGGGCGCACCGCGCGGCGTTGGAGCAGCCGGAAGCTCGGCGCCGGGATGCCGCGCGGCGTCGGCGCATGGCGCGAGGTTGCCGGCGTCCCGCTGCGCCGCCGCAGGAAATCCTTGACCCGCGCGTCTTCGAGCGAATGAAACGACACGACCGCGAGCCGCCCGCCCGGCTTGAGGAGCCGCTCGGCGCCGACCAGCCCGCGATCGAGTTCGCCGAGTTCGTCGTTGACTGCGATGCGCAAAGCTTGAAACGTGCGGGTCGCCGGGTCGAGGCCGGGTTCGCGCGTCGGCACGGCCCCGCGCACCAGCGATGCGAGCTGCCCAGTCGTGCGAATCGGCGCCGCTTGACGCGCTGCGACGATCGCACGCGCAATACGGCGGGCGTACCGCTCCTCTCCGAGCGAACGGATCAATTCGGCAAGCTCGCTCTCCGACAGCCGCGCGACGAGATCGGCTGCAGTCTCGCCGCTCGCTCCCATGCGCATGTCGAGCGGGCCGTCGCGGCGGAATGAAAAGCCGCGCTTCGCATCATCGAGCTGCGGCGAGGAGACGCCGAGGTCGAAGGCCACACCGGCGATCGGGCCCGCCGCCGTCTCGCCGACCAGCCGTTCCATGTCGCCGAAGCGGCCTTCGATCAGCTGCAGCCGTCCGGGATGGCGCGCCGCGAGCGCACCGCCGCGGCGGATCGCGGCCGGGTCGCGATCGATGCCGAGGACCCGGCAGTCCGCCGCCGCGAGCAGCGCCGCGCTGTAACCGCCGGAACCGAAGGTGCCGTCGACGTAAACCGCGCCGTCCTGCGGGGCCAGCGCCGCCAGCACCGCGTCGAGCAGCACCGGCAGATGATCAGACGCGGCATACCCGCCGCCGTCAGCGCCGTCCGGCGCCGCGCCGCGCGAGGAGTGTACGGTCTGGCGCCCGGTCTTCGTCATCGTAGGGCGTCACGAGGCCTGCCGGCCGCCGGTCGTGCGGCGCGGCGGCAGCGTCGTGCCCTGGCGCGCCGCACGCTCGCGCACCATCGCGCGATGCTCCGCATAGGCGGCCGGATCCCATAGCTGAAAACTGGCGCCGAGCCCGACAAACGCGACCTCGCCGCCGATATGTGCGTGCGCCTTTAGCGCTTCGGGCACGATGACGCGCCCCTCGCCGTCGATCGTCAACGGCTGCGCCTCGGCGAACAACAGCGACAAGTTCTCGTGCTCATCGGAAAACTGCTCGAGCGTCTCGATCCGCTCCTGCATCTCCTCCATCCGGTCGCTGCCGGTGCATTCGATCGTCGGCAGTCGGATCGACGGGAACGCGATCAGAAGGTTCGGATATCGGTTATTTGTAAGGGTGGAGCGAAAGGTCGCCGGCACTGAAACTCGCCCCTTGCGGTCGACCTTGTTCACATAAGTGGATAGGAACAGCTCCACTTGTTTCCCCCAACGCTCCCCCACAGACGTCCGGCAAGGGGTCGGCCCGGCGGCGCCATCGAGTTCCCCCCAGAACGACGGCACCTCGCCCATGGGTGATGATGGGATATCATGGGATGATGTGGGCCGTCAACCCCCTTTCGAATAAAAATCGCAGACCGCAAAATGTTTTCTCGCCGCTTGTCATTCGAGGCTATGTCAAAAGCAAAGTTCTCAATCTGTTCTACTGGAAGCTGCCACCATGACGATTTGCGCGCGACCCGCCGCAGCGCCGCCGGGCAGGGCACCGCGCGTGGCATAAGGGAGGATTAGTAGTAGCAATGCGTCAAAGCAAGCACAAAATATAGCGTAAGTGCCAGACGGTCTGTAAGCCGGGTTCTGTCCCGCTGTGCAGCGGGGATGGCCATTCATCTGGGACGTTCGTTGCCGAACGCCTCGCGCGACCGACCCGAGCGGCGGCGCGAGAGGCCCGCCCGGCGGCGCCGGTTGTCGGCCAGCGCCGCCTGCCGCTCCTACTTGGTCTTGCTCCCGGTGGGGTTTGCCGTGCCGCCGCCGTTGCCGGCGGCGCGGTGCGCGCTTGCCGCACCATTTCACCCTTGCCGCCCCCTGCCCGCAGCGCAATGCGGCAGTAGGGCTTGGCGGTGTATTTTCTGTGGCACTGTCCCTAAGGTTTCCCTCGCCGGGCGTTACCCGGCACCGCCCTCCGTGGAGCCCGGACTTTCCTCACCGCACCCGACACCGATAAGGTTGGGCGCGGCGCGGCCATCCGACCGTCTGGCCTGGGATCATGTGGGATCGCCCGCCCCGCCTGTCAAAGCGCAGTCCGCCGCGAATCGGCCGCGATAGCGTGCATCAGCGCCAGGAAGCGGCGCAGCGCCGGCGCGGTGTCGCCGCGCCGACAGGGGCGGAGCTCCATATCCAGAACGTATCAGAATTCATTGATCAATATATTGGACCTCTCTTCCATTTCCGCCGTACGCTGATAATCCGAAAGGCCGAGGTGCATAATGGCAAGCGAAGCAACGCTGCTGATCGTGCAATTTCTGGAGTGGGTCGCGGCGCGGCCGCGTTCGGACCGCGAGTTGCGCGAGGCATGGACCAGCACCTGTCCGCTCAACTGCGCCTGGGAAGACGCGATCAGCGACGATCTCGTCGCACGTACCGCCGACGGACGGCTCAAACTGACCGGGCGCGGTCGCGCCCGGCTCGATGCGGCGGAAGCCGCCCGTGTTCCGATCGCCGGCTTGCTCCGCCCGAGCGGCGGAGTATCGTAGCGCCCGCCGTCTCTCGGCGCGTCATCGCGCGTTTCCGACAGGAGAAAGCCCCGTGAGCGTCACCGGCCACGACACCCTGCAGGCCCGCCGCACCCTCGCGGTCGATGGCCGGCGCTACGACTATTTCAGCCTCGAGGCGGCCGCGGCCGCGGCTGGACTCGGCAACATCGCGCGCCTGCCGTTCTCGCTGAAGGTGCTGCTGGAAAATCTCGTTCGCCTCGAAAATGGCCGCACCGTCACGGTCGACGACATCAAGGCGATCGGCGCCTGGCTCGGGCCGAAGACCTCTGACCGAGAGATTGCCTTCCGGCCGGCGCGTGTGTTGATGCAGGACCTGACCGGCGTGCCGGCGGTCGTCGATCTGGCAGCGATGCGCCAGGCGATGATCGACCTTGGCGGCGACCCGAAAAAGATCAACCCGCTGTCGCCAGTCGATCTCGTCATCGACCATTCGGTGCAGGTCGATGCCTTCGCCAGCCACGCCGCGTTTGCCGCCAACGTCAAGCGCGAGTTCGAGCGCAACGTCGAGCGCTACCGCTTCCTCGCCTGGGGCCAGCAAGCGTTCGAGAATTTCCGCCTCGTGCCGCCCGGCACCGGCATCTGCCATCAGGTCAACCTCGAATATCTGTCGCAGGTTGTGTGGACGACCGCCGAAGACGGCAAGACGATCGCCTATCCCGACACGCTGGTCGGCACCGATAGCCACACGACGATGGTCAATGGCCTCAGCGTGCTCGGCTGGGGCGTCGGCGGCATCGAGGCCGAGGCGGCAATGCTGGGGCAACCGATCTCGATGCTGATCCCTGAGGTCGTCGGCGTGCGCCTGTCGGGCCGGCTGCGCGAAGGCGCGACCGCGACCGATCTCGTGCTGACGATCACGCAATTGTTGCGCCGGCGCGGCGTCGTCGGCCGCTTTGTCGAATACTGCGGCCCCGGCATCACCGAACTGGCGCTGGCCGACCGCGCGACGATCGGCAACATGTCGCCGGAATACGGCGCGACTTGCGGTTTCTTCCCGATCGACGCCGAGACGATCCGCTACCTGACAATCACCGCGCGCGACCCGGCGCGAGTGAGGCTCGTTGAAGCCTATGCCAAGGCGCAGGGGTTGTGGCATGACGGGAATACGCCCGATCCGGTCTTCACCGACCTCGTCGAACTCGATCTCGGCACCGTCGAGCCATCGCTCGCCGGGCCGCGCCGGCCGCAGGACCGCATCGGTTTGTCGGGCGTGCCGGCTTCGTTTGATGCCGAATTGCCGCGGCTGGCCGGCCGCGATGCGCCAAAGCGGGTCAATGTCGGCGGCGAGAATTACGATCTCGGCGATGGCGATATCGTCATCGCGGCGATCACCAGCTGCACGAACACGTCGAACCCGAGCGTCATGCTCGGCGCCGGCCTCCTCGCCAAAAAAGCGGTCGAAAAGGGCTTGAAGGCAAAGCCCTGGGTCAAGACCAGCCTCGCGCCCGGCAGCCAGGTCGTCAGCGACTATTACGCGAAGGCCGGGGTGCAGGAATATCTCGACAAGCTCGGCTTCGATCTCGTCGGCTATGGCTGCACGACCTGCATAGGGAATTCCGGGCCGCTGCCCGATCACGTCTCGGAGGCGATCGACGATGGCGACCTCGCGGTCGCGGCGGTGCTCTCGGGCAACCGCAATTTCGAGGGCCGCATCCACGCCCAGGTGCGGGCCAATTATCTCGCCTCGCCGCCGCTTGTCGTCGCCTATGCGCTGGCCGGTTCGGTGCGCCATAATCTGGCGAGTGAAGCGCTCGGTGAAGGGGCTGACGGCAAGCCGGTCTATCTGCGCGACATCTGGCCGTCGAACCAGGAAGTGGCCGACACGGTGGCAAGTGCCGTCAAGCGCGAAGACTTTGAGCGGCGCTATGCCAACGTATTCGAAGGCCCGCCGGAATGGCGCGCGGTGACCGGGGCCGGCGGGCTGACCTATGATTTCGACGACCGCTCGACCTATCTCGCGCTGCCGCCCTATTTCGAGAACATGCCGAAGGAGCCGGCGCCGCTGCATGACGTGATGGGCGCGCGCGAACTGGCGATCTTCGGCGACAGCATCACGACCGACCATATCTCGCCGGCCGGCTCGATCAAGGTCGAAAGCCCGGCCGGCGACTACTTGATCAGCTATCAGGTGCGCCCCGCCGAATTCAACACCTACGGCGCGCGGCGCGGCAGTCATCACGTCATGATGCGCGGCACCTTCGCCAATATCCGCATCCGCAACGAGATGGTGCCGGGCGTCGAGGGCGGCATGACCAGGTTGCAGCCCGACGGCACGGTCATGCCGATCTACGACGCGGCGATGGAATACAAAAAGCGCGGAGTGCCGCTCGTCATCTTTGGCGGCAAGGAATACGGTACCGGATCGTCGCGCGACTGGGCCGCCAAAGGCACCCTGCTCCTCGGCGTGAAGGCCGTCATCGTCGAAAGCTTCGAGCGCATCCACCGCTCGAACCTCGTCGGCATGGGCGTCTTGCCCTTGCAATTCCGCGACGGGATCAGCCGCGAGACTTTGCATCTGACCGGCGGCGAGGTGCTCGACATTGTCGGCGTCGAAGCCGGCTTGAAGCCGCGCGCGATGCTGACCCTGCGCATCCACGACGCGGCCGGCGGGGTGCGCGAGGAGCCCGTTCTCTGCCGCATCGACACAGTGGATGAGCTCGAATATTTCCGCCATGGCGGCATCCTGCAATACGTGCTGCGCAGCCTGCTGAAGCGATAGGGGGCGCGGGCTGCGCTCACTCACTGAGCAATCTTTGGGGGTAGTGGAATTACCGGCATCGCTTGCGCGTTAGTCGCAGGCGGCGGCCGCAGCCTCGCGGCCGCCGTCGGACGCAGCGCTCAATAACCTGGATGGCCTGACATGACATCGCCGCGGCTGCGCTTCTTGGCGCTGGTTGTGCCATTCCTGCTGGCGGCGCCGGGATTGGCGCTGGCGCAGGCCGGGCCGCCGAGCCGCGCCGAGGCGGAGGCCGCGCTCAACCCGGCGCCGACCGCCTATTCGCCGCAGCAGATCGATCAGCTGGTGGCGCCGATCGCGCTCTACCCCGACGATTTGTTGTCGCAAGTGCTGATGGCGGCGACCTATCCCGATCAGCTCCTCGACGCCGCGCAATGGCTGCAGGATCCGAATAATGCCGCGCTGCATGGAGACCAGCTGGCGCCGGCACTCGAGCCGTTGCCGTGGGACCCGAGCGTAAAGGGGCTCGTCGCATTCCCGCAAATTGTTGCGATGCTGGCGGAGCACATTGACTGGACGCAGGCGCTCGGCGTTGCCTTTGCGACACAGCAGCCGCTGGTCATGGCGCAGATCCAGCATCTGCGCTATCTGGCGGCGCGTTCCGGCCGGCTGCGCCGCTTCCGCCACCTCGAATACCGCGAGGAAGCCGGCGACATCCTGATCTACTCCGCGCAGCGCGATGAAGTGTACGTCCCGGTCTATAACCCGGCCGTCGTCTATGGCTCCGATTGGCCGGCGCCCGAGTATCCGCCGGTCTATGTCCCGCCGCCGCCCGATTTTGTCGGCGAAACCGTTGAGCCGGGCATCGAGGTCAGCGTCGGCCTCGGTATCGTGGCGCCGCTGTGGGGCTGGAGCCGACCGGACTGGCATCGGCATCACATCCATATCGACCGCGCCGAATACCACCGAATCAGCCGCAACGCCGCGATCGGGCCCGGCGATACGTGGCGGCACCGCGGCGCGGTCCAATTGGCGTCGCCGGCGGTAGCCGCGCGCGTCGCGCCGCCGCGCGCGGCTGCCGTGCCGCAGGGAACCGTTGCGCCTACGCGCGCGGCCGCCGTCGTC
>JASIAN010000261.1 GCA_030042035.1 Alphaproteobacteria bacterium
CTCAACGAGGCGCTGGCGCAGCAGCAGGCGAGCGCCGAAATCCTCCAGGTCATCAATTCGTCGCCCGGCGACCTCGCGCCCGTCTTCGACGCGATGCTGGAGAAGGCGATGCGGCTTTGCGAAGCGGCGTTCGGCACGCTATTCACCTGCGATGGCGATGTTGGGCGGCTGGTGGCGCGGCGCAATGTACCGAAGCCATTCGCTGAATATCTCGTCCGCAACCCGATGAAACTGAGGACGCTCCTCGGTCCGAATTTTCGCGAAGGGCCCGTCCTCCACATCGACGATCTCGCGGCCGGCGCCCCTTATCGCGACGGCATTCCACTGGCTGTCGCCGCGGTTGACCTCGGCGGCATTCGCAGCTTCCTGGTCGTCCCGCTCATGAAGGAGGCGACCCTGGTCGGGATTTTCGCGATCTACCGGCAGGAGGTGCGGCCGTTCACCGACAAGCAGATCGCGCTGCTGCAGAATTTTGCGGCGCAGGCGGTCATCGCGATGGAGAACGCGCGGCTCTTGGGCGAATTGCGCGAGCGCACCCGCGACCTCGAAGAGTCCTTGGAATACCAGACGGCGACGAGCGACGTACTGCAGGTCATCAGCCGCTCGGCCTTCGATCTCGATGCCGTGCTGCAGACCGTCGTGTCGACCGCCGTGCAATTGTGCCGCGGCGAATACGGCGTCATCTTCCGCAACGACGGTGGCGAATACCGCTTTGCCGCGGGCCTCGGCAACTCACCCGAATACGAGGCGGGTGAACGCCAGTCGGTGATCCGGCCCGGTCGCGGCACGATCATCGGCCGCGCTGCGCTCGAAGGCCGCGCCGTGCAGATCGGCGACGCACTGAGCGACCCGGATTACGAGGACAAGGACGCCGCCGCTTCGATCAACGCGCGGACGATGCTCGGCGTGCCGCTGTTGCGCGACGGACAGGTCATCGGCGCATTCGGGTTGGCGCGAGACCGGGTCGAGCCGTTTAGCGAGCGCGAGGTCGAACTCGTCACGACGTTCGCCGACCAGGCGGCAATTGCGATCGAAAACGCGCGCCTCCTCACCGAATTGCGCGAGAGCCTCGAACAGCAGCAGGCGATCGCCGAGGTCTTGGGTGTCATCAACGCCAACCCCGGCAACCTCCAGCCGGTATTCGATGCGATGCTCGAACGGGCGCTGCGCTTGTGCGACGGGGTCATGGGCAGCCTATGGTTGTTCGATGGCGGCCGAGCCAGCCGTGCCGCGTCGATCAGAATGGCCCCAGAAATGGACGACATTGGGCACCGGATCGATGCCGGGGAGATCGATCCGCCGCTATCGCTTCGGCGGATGATGGCAGGCGAGCGCGTCATCAATATCGCCGATTTGGCCGCAGGTGAGGACTACAAGGAAGGCCAGCTGCATGCCGCCGCGGCGGTGGAACTCGGCGGCATCCGCAGCCTGCTATGGGTCGCACTCGTCAAGGACGACAGGCCGGTCGGCACCTTTGGGGTCGCCCGGTGCGAGGTCCGGGCATTCACGGACAAGGAAATCGCGCTGCTGCAGAGCTTCGCGGCGCAGGCGGTCATCGCGATGGACAATGCGCGGCTGCTCGACGAAATCCGCCAGCGCCAGGCCGAGTTGCATGTCACGTTCGACAATATGGGCGACGGGGTCGCAATGTTCGACGCCGATCTTCGGCTCGCGGCGTGGAACCGCAACTTCCAGACGCTGCTTGACCTGCCGGACGACTTCCTGGCGGTGCCGCGCACGTTCGAGGACTACATCCGCTTCCTCGCGGGGCGCGGCGAGTTCGGCGATATCGACATCGACGCGCAGATCGGCAATTACCTGGAGCGGGCGAGCCGCGCCGACGCGTTCGAGCGCGAGCGGCCCGACGGGCATATCATCGAGGTCCGCCATAACCCGGTGCCGGGCGGCGGCTTTGTGCTGATCTACGGTGACGTGACCGAGCGCAAGCGCGCCGACGCAGAAATCCGCGCTGCGCGCGACGCTGCCGAGAAAGCCTTGGCCGAACTGTCGGCGACGCAGCAGCAACTCATCGTGCAGCAGAAGATGGCGGCCTTGGGCCAGCTCACCGCCGGCATCGCCCACGAGATCAAAAACCCGCTCAACTTCGTCAACAACTTCGCCGGCCTGTCGAACGAATTGTTGGCGGAATTGAAGGAGGCGGCGGCGCCGGCCTGGGCGACGCTCGATGCGGATTCGCGCGCCGACATCGACGAGACGATCGAAATGCTTTCGGGCAATCTCGACAAGATCGCCGAGCATGGCCGCCGCGCCGACAACATCGTCAAGTCGATGCTGGAGCATTCGCGCGGGGCGAGCGGCGAGCGCCGCGCGGTCGATCTCAACGCGCTCGTCGACGAGGCGCTCAACCTCGCCTATCACGGCGCCCGCGCCCAGGACCAGAATTTCAACATCACGTTGGAACGCGACCTTGATCCGGCGCTGGCGCCGATCGAATTGGCGCCGCAGGAAATGACGCGCGTGTTCCTGAACCTCTTCGGCAACGGCTTCTACGCCGCCACGAAGAAAGCCCGGTCACACGGCGGCGGCTTCCGGCCGGTGTTGCGCGTCGCGACGCGCGATACTGGCAGCGCGGTCGAGATCGCCGTGCGCGACAACGGCACCGGCATCGCGCCGGAAATCCGCGACCGGTTGTTCCAGCCGTTCGTCACGACGAAGCCGACCGGCGAGGGGACCGGGCTCGGTCTCTCGATCAGCTACGACATCGTCACCCAGCAGCACGGCGGCACGATCGATGTCGCAAGTGAAGAGAGCGAATTCACTGAATTCACGATCCGCCTGCCGCGCCGCGCACCGGCGCGGGCGGCATGAACCTTGCCAGCGCAGCGGCAAGTGACAACCGGCCTCACCCAATGACGTTGGCGGCCCGCAGCTCGGCAAGCGTTGCCGCGTCGTAGCCGAGATAGCGCGCCAAAATCTCGTCGGTATGCTGGCCCGGCGTCGGCACCGGCGCGACGCGGCCGGGCGTCTCCGACATTTTGATCGTCGCGCCCGGCAGGTACATCTCGCCCGCCAGCGCGTCAGGCATCTTGACCAGCATCTCGCGCTCCCACAGATGCGGGTCCTCGGCGACCTGCGGGATCGTCTTGACCGGCGCGACTGGAATTTCGGCGTCGAGCAATGCGCTGACGATCTCATCGACCGTGTGTTCGGCGCACCATCTGGCGACCGCGAGCTTGCGCGGATCGTCCTGCCCGACGCGGTTGGTCCAGCCCGCCGCCGCGGCAGCCTCGTCGCCCGTCGCGATGCGCATGAGGCGCGTCGCCATCTCGCGCCCCGAGGCGGAAATGACGACATGGCCGTCTTTCGCCTTGTAGGGCGGGCGCCCCGCTTCGCCGCCCTCCTGCCCGGTTGCGAGATAGTAGGAGGTCGGGATTTCGACCATTGTCAGCGCCGAATCGAGAAGGCAGCAATCGACGATCTGCCCTTCGCCGGTCCGATCGCGGTGACGCAGCGCCGCCAGCGCCCCGATCGTCGCGTGCAATGAGGTATAGCGATCGACGAGCGAGGTCGCGGCGCCCAAGGGCTGGCCGACCGGCGCGCCGGTAAGGCTCATCAGCCCGCTCATCGCCTGGCCCAACGGATCGAAGGCCGGGCGGTCGCGATAGGGGCCGTACTGCCCGAAGCCCGACACCGAAACGAGGATGATGTCGCGCTTCAGCTCGCGCAGCCGGTCGTAGCCGAACCCCATCCTCTCCATGACGCCCGGGCGGAAATTCTGCAGCACAATGTCCGCCTTTGGCACCAGCGCGGCGAAAATCTCCTTGCCGCGCGGCGAACGCATGTCGAGGCAGAGGCTCTTTTTGCCGCGATTGTAGACCGCGAAATAGACGCTCTGTCCGCGCACGATCGGCTCCGACCGTCGCGTTTCTTCGCCGCCCAGCTTCTCGATCTTGATGACCTCGGCGCCGAGGTCCGACAGGATCATGCCGCCGCGCGGCCCCGCCTGGTAGCGCGCCAATTCCAACACGACGATGCCGTCGAG
>JASIAN010000262.1 GCA_030042035.1 Alphaproteobacteria bacterium
GCTGACGGCCGCGTTCCTGCGGGCGCTGGTCGGCACGACGCAGGTGCAGGGCGGCTATTACGAGCGGCGTGCGCAGGACTGCGCGATTGCCGGATTTGTCAAGCGGCTGGAGCAGGGTCCCTATCCGCTGCCGCCGCTCGGCGCCGCGGAACTTGCGGCCCGCGCACCGCGTCCAATCGGTCGCACGATCGCGGTGAACGGCGTCGACGATCGGGTCGGCGATCCGGCCCGCGTCGCGGACGGCGTGCGGCGTAGCGGCGATGCCCGGCTCGGCCACGTCGCCGCATTGCACCGCCGTTTGTGCGGCAGTGAGGTTTCGGTTGCGGTTGCGGCGCCGAGCCGGTTCGCGCGGCAGCTGGCGGCATGGCTTGGCGAGCCGCTGCTTGTTGCCGCCGGCGCGGACCTTGTCGCGGAACGGGTCGCCGTCGGGCTGCGCCGCGGACGCCGGCGGATTGCGCTGCCGGGCGCTGCGACGGCCATCGCGCGGGCCCTGCGGTTTCTATCGACGCGTGCCCGCCGGGCGATCCGTGCGGGTCTGCTGCTGCGGCCCGCGCAGATCGATGGGATCATCGACAACGCCTTGCCGCTTGCCGGCAAATCGGCGTCCGACGACTGACAGTCGACCCCGCCTGACCGAACAGGAGCGACAAGGATGGCCTGGGATCCCGCACAGTACCTGAAATTCGCCGGGCCGCGGCTGCGGCCGGCGCTCGACCTCTTGCAACGCATCGAGGTCGAAGCACCGGCGACCGTCTATGATCTCGGCGCAGGCGCCGGCAACGTGACACGGCTGATTGCGGCACGTTGGCCCGCGGCGCGGGTCATCGGCGTCGACTCGTCCGCCGAGATGCTGGCCAAAGCGGCCGCCGAAAACCCGGCGATCGAATGGCAGAAGGCCGATCTTGCGACATGGCAGCCCGGCCGGCCGGCCGGCATCATCTATTCGAACGCGGCGCTGCAATGGCTCGGCGACCACGCGCATCTATTTCCGCGCCTCCTATCGCTGTTGGCGCCGCAGGGCGTTTTGGCGGTGCAGATGCCGCGCAATTTCACGGCGCCGTCGCATACGCTGATTTTCGAGACCGCGCTCGACGGCCCGTGGCGCCCGCAATTGGAACCCCTCTTGAACCGCTCGCCGGTGGCGGCACCCGATTTCTTCTATGATCTTTTGGCGCCGCTCGCGGCGCGCCTCGACATCTGGGAGACCGAATATCTCCAGGTGCTTGAAGGCGCCAATCCGGTCAAGGAATACACGAAGGGGAGCTGGCTGAGCCCGCTGCTCGCCGCGCTCGACGAACCGATGCGCAGCCGCTTTGAGGCGGCTTACGGCGAACGGGTGCTCGCCGCCTATCCGCCGCGCCGCGACGGCAAAACGCTCTTCCCGTTCCGCCGTCTGTTTTTGATCGCGACCCTCGCCTGACCCCGTCCGGCCCTTTGTATGATGCGGTTTCGGCAATCGGCTGCGTCGCGAATTTCCTATCAGAGCCGCTGCAGGCGGTGTCTGCGGCGATGCACTGCCGGCGCCAGCACGCAGAGGATTTCGAACATCATCGTCGCACCGACGAGCGCGGTGTTGCCGGAGGGATCGAACGGCGGCGATACCTCGACGACATCGCCGCCGACGATGTCGAGCCCGGCGAGGGCGCGGATCATGTGCTGCGCCTCGGCGGTCGAAAAGCCGCCCACTTCCGGCGTGCCGGTGCCCGGCGCGTAGACCGGGTCGAGACCGTCGACATCGAAGCTGACATAGGTCGGGCCGGCACCGACGATCTCGCGCGCCTCGGCTGCAACCGCGTCGGCACCGCGGCGAAAGAACTCCTCGATATGGACGATGCGGATGCCGACGCTCGCGGCCCATTCCTTCTCGTCCGCGGCATACATCGAACCCCGCACACCGATCTGGATAATCCGTTTGGGATCGATGAGGCGCTCTTCGACGGCGCGGCGAAACGGCGTGCCGTGGGTATATTTTTCGCCGCCAAAATAGCTGTCGCTGGTGTCGGAATGGGCGTCGAAATGGACGAGGCCCAAGGGCGGCCCGGCCGCGGCGATCGCGCGCAGGATCGGCAATGTGACGAGATGGTCGCCGCCCGCCGACAGCGGCACCGCGCCGGCGGCATGGAGGCGGCGATAGAAACCTTCGATGCGCGTCAGCGAATCCTGCAGGTCGATCGGGTTGACCGGCGCGTCGCCGTGGTCGCCGACCCGGCATAGTTCATAGGGTGACACGAGGCTCACGTGATGCACCCGGCGCATCAATGTCGACATCTCGCGCATCTGGCGCGGCGCGTGGCGCGCGCCGGGGCGGTTCGTCGTGCCGCCGTCCCACGGCACGCCGACGATCGCGATATCGAGCTTTGCGGGGTCGCGCTCGATCGGCAGCCGCATGAAGGTCGCGACCTCGCCGAAGCGCGGCACCACCATGCCGCTGAGGGGTCCAGGGAATTTATCGGTCATGCCCGGTTATATAGGGTCGTTGCGCAGAGCGGCGAAGCGGGGGATGCTCGCGCCACCGACACAAGGACAAGCCCATGGCAACGCAGATCGGCGAGAACCGCGCCAAGAAGATGCTGCAAGCGAACGAGTTGGTGCTGTGCATGGGGGTCAACCAGCTGCGCACGCCGAACATCGCGATGATCGCCGCGGCGTGCGGCTTCGATGCCGTCTATATCGACCTCGAGCACAACCCGACCTCGCTCGAGACCGCCGCTTCGGTCTGCGTCGCGGCACTCGGCATCGGCATCACGCCGATCGCCCGCGTCACCTCGCACGACCCGCACGACGCAACCCGCATCCTCGATTGCGGCGCCCAGGGCGTCATGGTGCCGCATGTGCAGAACGCCGCCGAGGCCAAGGCAATCGTCGAAGCGTGCCTTTATGCGCCAAGGGGTTACCGCTCCGCCTTCGGCAGCGGCCCGGCGCTCGGCTATGCCGCGCTCGGCCAGGGCGAGGTATGCCGCATTCTGAATGAGCAGACATTGCTGTTGGCGATGATCGAGACGCCCGAGGCGGTCGCGAATGCCGCGGCCATCGCCGCGGTCGACGGCATCGATGGGCTGCATATCGGCGCCTCCGATCTGTCGACCGAGATGGGCATCCCCGGGCAATACACGCACGATCGCATGCGCGCCGCCTTTGCTTCCGTTGCGCAGGCGGCGAAGGCGCACGGCAAAGCGATGGGCGTCGGCGGCGTGCGCCAGGATTTCGAATTCCAGAGCTGGCTCTTGCGCCTCGGCGTGCGCTATCTGACAGGCGGCTCGGATGTCGGCTACATCCTCAGCGCAGGCCGCGCCGACGTGAAGCAGCTGCGCGAATTGCCGCTGCCATAGGGCTCAGGCCGCGGCGGCCGCGACCGCCTGCGGCGCGGCGCCGGTCTCGGCGCGGATGACGCGGCTGGCCGGCAGGGTGACCAGAATGGTCGTGCCGGTTCCCTTGATGCTGCGGATTTCAAGCGCGCCGCCGTGTAGCGCCGCGAGGTGGCGGGCGATCGGCAGGCCGAGCCCGGTGCCTTCGTGGCGGCGGGTGAGGCCGGCGTCCACCTGACGGAACGGTTCGAGAGCGAGAAGGATCTCGCTTTCGGTCATGCCCGGCCCGCTATCGTGCACCTCGAATATGACGCCGCCGTCGGGTGCGCGCCGCGCGGCGGCAACAACCGCGCCGCCCGGTTCGCTGAACTTGACGGCATTGGACAGCAGGTTGAGCAGGATTTGCTTCAGCCGCAGCGGATCGGCGACGAGGAGCGGCAATCCTTCCTCGATCCGCACCGCCAGACTCAACGCCGCCTGCTTGGCGCGCTCGGCGACAAAAGCAACGCTGCCCTCGACAATATCGCGTGGGTCCACCCCCGACTCTTCATAAAGATCGAACTTGCCGGCGTCGACCTTGGCGAGGTCGAGAATGTCGTTGATCACCCGTTGCAGGTGCTGGGCGCTCGAATGAATGATGGCGATGTTCTCGCGCTGCGCCGGTTCGAGTCGGCCCGCCACGCCCATCTCGAGCATCTCGGCAAACCCGATGATGGCATTGAGCGGCGTGCGCAATTCATGACTGACGTTGGCGAGGAGCTGCGATTTAGCGAGATTGGCAGCCTCGGCGGCGGCCTTTGCCTCTTCCAGGCGCTGCTGCGCGCGATGCTCTTCGGTGATATCGCGGCCGGTTCCGTGATAGCCGAGGAAATTGCCGGCGGGGTAGAAAAACGGATTGCCACTGATCGATACGGTGCGCTCCGGC
Organism: Alphaproteobacteria bacterium; assembly: GCA_030042035.1. Classification (GTDB taxonomy): domain Bacteria; phylum Pseudomonadota; class Alphaproteobacteria; order ATCC43930; family CGMCC-115725; genus DATARH01. The sequence continues at coordinate 4,231 of JASIAN010000262.1, forward strand.
TGATCGCCGGCCTTCACGGTATAGACGAAATTGCGAAACGGCTCGTGGCGGTGCAGAAGCCCGATGTGCGCATCCCATTTCGCCAGATCGCGGTCGGACGAGGTGGCGATCTGGATCTGGCTGCGGCCGATAAATAAGGCTGGATCCTGGCCGTACGCGCGGATTCCGTCGGAGACGTAGATGATCAGGTGGCTCTCGTCGGTTTCCCAGAACCAGTCCGAAGAGGTCAGCGCATAGTTGCGAAAGCGCGCCTCGCTAAGCCGCAGCGCCTCGGCGCTCGCAGCCAGCTCCGCGCCGTGCCGTTCGAGGCTCTGAGAGCGCGCGGTCAGCGCGGCGACCAGCACGACGAAGGCGAGCGCCAGAAGAAATGCTCCGATCGTGACGATGATCGATTGCCGATACCACTCTGCCAGCACTGTCGCCTGCGGGATCGCGACGGTGAGGACGAGCGGGTAATCGTGCAACGGGACAACCGAGACCAGCTGTGCGGAGCCGCCTGCGCCGCCGTCCGAACGGTAGCTGCCGCCGCCCCGCGCGACGACGCCATACCAGGCCGATCCCGGCGAAAGCTTTGTTCCGATCGCAGCCTTGCCCTGTGGATAGCGGGCAATCAGCGTGCCGTCGCGACCATAGACGCCGATCGATTCGCCCGTCCGCAGCGTGATCTCCTGATAAAAATGCTCGAAATATCTCGCTTCGATGCCGGCGACGACGGCGCCGAGGAATGCGCGCTGGGGTCCGGTGATGCGCCGCGCGAGAAAAAAGGTCGTGGCGCCGGTATGCGGAATGCGCACTGGATGGGTCAGCAGCAGGCCGACGCCGGGATCGTCGCGCAGCCGCGCGAACCACGCCTTGTCCCTGAGGTGCAACGGCGGAACCGGCCAGGGGCTCGATGCATTGATCAGCGTCCCGTCCGCTGCGACGACGCCGATCGCACTGGCCTGCGGCAGATTCTTCAGGTGACGCGCCAAGAACCGGTGGAGGTCGTCCCTGGCCATGGCCTGCCTGAAGTCCTGCGGCATGTTGATGCCGGCGGCGGACATTTCACGCTGCGTTTCGCGCATCACCAGATCGACCGCCTGAACCGCACGCGCCGCCTGCGCCGCCAGCGCGATCGCGAGATTGGTTGTCTCGTGGCGGTAGCTGGCAATAACGTCTTCGCGCGTGTGCCACGACCGGAAAGCTGCACCAAACAGCATGATGCCGATCAGCGCGAACCCGAAAACCGACAGCCGCCGGCTGGGAACCGGTAGCGCGCCCGTCATGCCGAACTGCTGTCGGCGGGCACCGGCGTTCCGGTCGTCGCCGGCCCGTCTGCCGCCCTGGTCATTCCAGCCGCGCGAACGTTTCCCCCAAGCATAAGAAATCGCTAACAGAAAGAACTTAATCAAAGGTTTCGCGCAGGCACTCAGGGACCCGCCGATCGCAGCGAGCGGCGCCATTCCACTAGGCGGCGGCCGGCGCGATGCCGTAAGCTGGCGACCAGTGTGCCGCATCATCCGTTCCAGGAGTCGCCCGATGAAAGTCGCCAATGCCGTCGCCCAGGTGCTGCAACGCGAGGGGATCGAATTTCTGATCGGCTACCCGGTTAACCCGATCATCGAGGCCGCCGCCGAGGCCGACATCCGCACGCTGATCGTGCGCCAGGAGCGCATCGGGCTGCATATGTGCGACGCAATCGCCAAGGTTACTTCGGGGGACAAGATCGGCGTCTTTGCGATGCAGCACGGTCCCGGTACCGAAAACGCCTTCGGCGGCGTCGCACAATCATTCGGCGACTCCACCCCGGTTGTCGTGCTGCCCGGCGGCTATGCCCGCAACATCAACCAGGTGCACCCGAATTTCAACGCGGCGCTCAACTTCCGCCACGTCACGAAATTGTCTGAGCAGGTGACGGTCGCCGACGCAACGGTCGAGGCGCTGCGCCGCGCCTTCACGACCGTCAAGAACGGCCGCCCCGGCCCGGTGCTGGTCGAATTTCCAACGGACATCCTGCGCGAGGACGTGCCGGATGCGCTCGTCGCCGAATACAAGAAGGCGCCGAAGCTCAAGAGCGGGCCAGACCCACAATCGGTGTCGCAGATCGCCGCGGCGCTGGTCGCCGCCGAGCGGCCGGTCATCGTCGCCGGGCAGGGCGTGTATTACGGCAAGGCGTGGCCGCAGCTGAAGGCGCTGGCCGAATCGCTCGAAGCGCCGGTCATGACGACGCTCGGCGGCAAGAGCGCGTTTCCCGAAAACCACCCGCTGTCCCTCGGCTCGGGTGGCATCGGCATCGGCGGGCATTTGTGGCATACGCTGCAGAATGCCGATGTCATCTTCGGCATCGGCTGCAGCTTTACAAGGACAAGCTTCGGCACGGCCATGCCGAAGGGCAAGAAGATCGTGCACGCGACGCTCGACCCCTACGCGATCAACAAGGACGTGGCGGTCGATCTGGCGGCGGTCGGCGATGCCGGGCTAACGCTTGACGCGCTACTCGCCGAAGTGAAGGACCGGCTCAAGGGCAGGCCGCGCGACCGGTTGGCCGGCGTCACGCGCCAGATCGCCGGCCTGCGGGAGGAGTGGCTCGGCCAATGGAGGCATCGGCTGACCGCCGATACGACGCCGCTATCGCCCTATCGGGTGATCTGGGACCTCCTGCACACGGTCCATGTCAACAACACGATCATCACCCATGATGCCGTCAGCCCGCGCGACCAGTTGTCGCCGTTCTGGGTCAGCGAGGCGCCGCTGTCCTATCTCGGCTGGGGCAAGACAACGCAGCTCGGCTACGGCCTCGGCCTTGCAATGGGCGCCAAGCTCGCCGCCCCCGACAAGCTTTGCATCAATGTCTGGGGCGATGCGGCGATCGGTTTCACCGGCATGGATTTCGAGACGGCGGTGCGCGAACGCATTCCGATTCTGTCGATCCTCCTCAACAATTTCTCGATGGCGATCGAATTGAAGGTCATGCCGGTGGCAACCGAGAAATATCGCTCGACCGACATCAGCGGCAATTACGCCGATTTCGCGAAGGCGCTGGGCGGCTACGGCGAGCGCGTGACGCAGCCGTCCGAGATCATCCCGGCGATCCGCCGCGGTATCGCGCAGACCAAGGAAGGCAAGCCGGCGCTGCTCGAGTTCATCACCGAAAAGGCGGTCGACGTCTCCCGCTTTCCATGATGAATTATTCACGATGAGGCAGTGAGCCAGTGAGATGCAGTGAGGCAACCATCTCATTGTCTCGCTGTATTATTGCCTCGATCAGATGAGACGGGCGTCGCTTCTCCATGGACGTTTACCACATCTGGTTCAATCTGAAGGACGGCGTCGGCGACATGGAATTCGCCGCGGCGGCGCGCGCCTATCTCGACAATCTAGAAGGGGCAGGCCTGATCGCCGGCTACCGCTTGACTCGGCGCAAGCTCGGCCTCGCGCCGCCGCAGCTGCCGGAGTGGCATATCGCAATCGATTTCACCGACTTGAGCCAGATCGACCGAGCTTTTGGTCAGGTCGCCAAGCGGGCCGACCCGATCGAAGGCTTCCATCACGCCGTCAACGCCAAGGTGCGCGACATCTTCTTCGCGCTCTACCGCGATTTCCCCGACCCCGAGCGCGTGCAGGGCGAAGAGCGGTTCTGACGCAACCGGCGCCCGCGCCGTCTCGGCGGCGCGAGACGGCTTCGCTTCGCGGCTGTTGACGATTAGGGTAGCGGCAGCAACTGCCCGCGCCATGGGCAGAGCGTCGAGGGAGCAGTACGATGTTGCAGATGGCCGGTCGCATGGGGGTGCTCGGCACCGAAACCGCATTTGAGGTCTTGGCGCGGGCAAATGCGCTTGCCGCCGCGGGTCGTTCGGTCATCAATCTCGGCATCGGCCAGCCCGATTTCCCGACGCCCGAGCACGTCGTCGAGGCCGGCCGCAAGGCCTTGGCCGACGGCCATCACGGCTACACGCCGGCGAACGGCATTCCGCCCTTGCGCGAAGCGGTCGCGGCGGACCTGTGGCGGCGCCACCGGGTCGAGGTGTCGCCCGACCAGGTGCTTGTCGTGCCGGGCGGCAAGGTCACGATGTTCTTTGCGATCATGATGTTCGGCGAGCCGGGCAGCGAAATTCTTTATCCCAACCCCGGCTTCCCGATCTACGAGAGCGTCATCCGCTTTTCCGGCGCGACGCCGGTGCCGGTGCCGCTCTACGAGCGCGCCGGCTTCTCGTTCAGCGCCGAAGAGGTGCTCGACAAGATCACGCCGCGGACGCGGCTTCTCATCATCAACAGCCCGGCCAATCCGACGGGCGGCGTCGTGCCGCGCAGCGAATTCGACAGACTCGTCGCCGGGCTCGAACGTCATCCCCATGTCGCCGTTCTGAGCGACGAGATTTACAGCGAAATCCTCTATGATGGTGCCGAGCACGTCAGCCTTCTGTCCTATCCGTCGATCCGCGACCAGGTCATCCTGCTCGACGGCTGGAGCAAGACCTATGCAATGACCGGCTGGCGCATGGGCTATGGCGTGTGGCCGAAAGCGGTGTTTGCAGCCGCGGAGCGGCTGGCGATCAACTGCCATTCCTGCGTCAACGCGGCGACGCAATACGCCGGCATCGCGGCGCTCGAAGGCCCGCGTGAGCCCGTTTTGCGCATGGTGCGGGCATTTGCCGAGCGGCGCCAAGCGATCGTCGCGGCGCTGAACGCGCTCCCGGGGGTCCGCTGCGCGATGCCGGGCGGCGCATTCTACACATTCCCCAATATTGCCGACACCGGTTACGACGCCCGCCGCTTTCAGAGCGAACTGCTTGAGAAGGCGGGCGTCGCGACGATCGCCGGCACCAGCTTCGGCGCGTTCGGCGAAGGCTTCGTGCGGTTTTCCTATGCCAACAGCCTTGAGAACATCATGGATGCAATGGAACGCATCCGCATCTTTCTCGGCAATGCGCCAGGCCGTATGGCGGCTGCATCATAGGCAGGTGCTGAGTTAATTTGCCGAAAAAACAGGCATAACTAGACACGCAAACTTTTTTCGCCGTCGCCGCCGGCGGCTGGCATGCGTTATGCTGTGGCTCGCATTTTGCAGCGGGCCCGCGGGAGAGTGGATTTCGATGAAAAAGGTCGAGGCGATCATCAAGCCGTTCAAGCTCGACGAGGTGAAGGAGGCGCTTCACGAGGTCGGCATCAAGGGCATCACGGTGACCGAGGCCAAGGGGTTCGGCCGGCAGAAGGGACATACCGAGCTGTATCGCGGCGCGGAATACGTCGTCGACTTCCTGCCGAAGGTAAAGATCGAGGTGGTCATGGAGGATTCGATGGTCGAGCGCGCCGTCGAAGCAATTCAGCAAGCGGCCCATACCGGGCGCATCGGCGACGGCAAGATCTTCATCATGACGATCGACGAGGCCATCCGCATCCGCACCGGCGAGCGCGGCCCGGACGCGATCTGACGAGAGGGCATCCGGCATGTGAAGCGATCGCGAACAGTCTTGACACAGGGCGGCGTAAGATTTTTCTCTGACCATAGCAATGGCGACGGCGCCGGCTCGGCCCGCGCTTGATCTTCAACCAGCGAACAGAATGGTGAGACGATGGCCGACACCCAAAGAGTTCTTGATATGATCAAGGAGCATGACGTCAAATATGTCGATTTCCGGTTCACCGACCCGCGCGGCAAGTGGCAGCATCTGGCGCACCATGTGCGCACGATCACCGATGATTTCCTGACTGGCGGCGTCATGTTCGATGGCTCGTCGATCGCCGGTTGGAAGGCGATCAACGAAAGCGACATGCTGCTCGCCCCCGACTGCGCGACCGCGGTGCTGGACCCGTTCGCATCGCAGACTTCGCTGATCATCTTCTGCGACACTCACGAGCCGTTGACGGGCCAGCCCTACGGCCGCTGCCCGCGCTCGATCGCCAAGAAGGCCGAGCAGCACCTGATCGCTACCGGCGTCGGCGACAAGGCCTATTTCGGCCCCGAGGCCGAGTTCTTTATTTTTGACGACGTGCGCTACGAGAGCAGCATGAACACGGCCAGCTACTTCATCGACAGCGAAGAGGGTCCGTGGGTCAGCGCCAAGCAATATCCCGACGGCAACACCGGCCACCGGCCGCCGATCAAGGGCGGCTATTTCCCGGTGCCGCCGGTCGATGGCCAGAGTGATCTTAGAGCCGAGATGCTGTCGGTCATGAACGACATGGGGCTCAAGGTGGAAAAGCACCACCACGAGGTCGCCCCGAGCCAGGCCGAACTCGGCAACGAGTTCGACACGCTCGTGAAGATGGCCGACAACATGCAGATTTACAAATATGTGGTGCACAACGTCGCCAACCAGTATGGCAAGACCGCGACGTTCATGCCGAAGCCGATCAAGGGCGACAATGGCTCGGGTATGCACACCCACCAGTCGCTATGGAAAAACGAGCGGCCGCTGTTTGCCGGAAATCTATACGCCGACCTGAGCGAGACCGCGCTCTATTACATCGGCGGCATCATCAAGCACGCGAAAGCGATCAATGCCTTCACAAACCCGACGACGAACAGCTACAAGCGATTGATCCCGGGTTTTGAGGCGCCGGTGCTGATGGCGTATTCGGCGCGCAACCGTTCGGCGGCGTGCCGCATCCCGATCGTCTCGAGCCCGAAAGCGAAACGCGTCGAGGTGCGCTTCCCCGATCCTGCGTGCAACCCCTATCTCGGCTTTGCCGCGATGCTGATGGCCGGCATCGACGGCATCCAGAACAAGATCCATCCGGGCGACCCGATGGACAAGAACCTCTACGATTTGCCGCCCGAGGAACTGAAGGACGTCCCGACGGTCTGCGGCTCGTTGCGCGAGGCCCTGGGTGAACTGGAAGCCGACCACGCCTTTTTGACAAAAGGCGAGGTGTTCACGATGGACTTCATCGAGAGCTACATGGAGTTGCGCTGGGAGGAGGTGTATGCGCTCGAGCATACGCCGCACCCGGTCGAGTTCCAGATGTATTATTCGGTGTAAGCTGCAAACTTTGGCAGCGTCACCGCATACCGGGGCCGGCGCAATCGCCGGCCCCGAATTTATTTACGGGCGACGACTTGCGCGGCTTCGGCGCCTCAGAGGACCGACCCGCCGCCGCTGCGCGCGCGTACGCCGAACTGCCGCGGCCCGTCGTCGCCCGATAAAAAACCGGCCGAACAGGCCATCTGAGCGAATTGACAAGAGCGGCGGCGGCCGGCTCAACTGCGATGCGACAGGTTGAGGAAAAGGATAAGCACGATGGGCATGCTGGATGGGCGCGTCGCGATCTGCACCGGCGCGGGTCGCGGGGTTGGCGGCGAGGTCGCGAAATTGATGGCGGCGAACGGCGCCAAGGTTGTCGTCAACGACCCCGGCACGAGCGGCAGCGGCGAGGGCAGCGACACGACGCCGGCGCAGGATATCGTCAACCAGATCAAGGCGGCGGGCGGCGATGCAGTGGCCAATTACGGTTCGGTCGCCAAGTTCGACGATTGCCTTGCGATGGTGGCGCAGGCGCGCGAGGCGTTTGGCGGCCTGCACATCGTGTTCAACGCCGCCGGCATCCTCCGGGACAAGATGTTCCACAACATGTTCCCGGAGGATTGGCAGGCGGTCATCGACGTGCACCTGACCGGCCATTTCAACGTCAACCGGGCGGCGATCAACCTGTTCCGCGAGCAGAATTACGGCCGCATGATCATGGTGTCGTCGACCTCGGGCCTGCTCGGCAATATCGGCCAGACCAATTACGGCTCCGCCAAAATGGCGGTCGTCGCGCTGGCGCGCATCGTCGCGATGGAAAACGCCTCGCGCGGCATCACCGCCAATGTGATCTGCCCGTCGGCCGACACCCGCATGACGCGCTCGGTGCCGACCCCGAAGGACCCGGCTGCGGCGGCCTTACGCGAGGAGCGGCTGCGGCGCAGCCGGGCCGATGCAATTGCGCCGTTATGCGTGTTCCTTGCGTCCGAGCAGGCGAGCTACGTCAACGGCCAGGTGTTTCACCAGCGCGCCGCCGAGTTGTCGCTCTACAGCCATATGCGCCCGATCCGCATGCTGCACCACCAGGGCGGCTGGACGCCGGAGCTCATTGCCGAAGTCGCGATGCCGTCGTTGCAGAGCGCTTTCACGTCGCTCGACTCGCGCGGCGTCCATTCCGGCATGCCGATGGAATGACCACGGCATCGAGATTGCCTCGTCGCTACGCTCCTCGCAATGACTTGTCTTTTCCCGTCATTGCGAGCGAAGCGGCGCAATCCCGACATTGAACGCAAGTTACTGCGCCGGGATTTGTCGCTACGCTCCGCGCAATAACTTGGCTTTTCCCGTCATTGCGAGCGAAGCGAAGCAATTCCGACATTGAGCGCAAGTTACTGCGCCGGGCGCTGCTCGATGCCGGTCAAATCCATCGACCACGGCAGCGCCGAGCGGCACCAGCCTTGCCGCGTCGGCACCAGCGCGGCGCGGCAATCGAGCGTGCCGACGCGGAGGCCGTAGGAGGGCGGGTTCGGCTCGGGCGAGGTCGCCCACAACGGCGTGCCGCAATCGGGGCAAAAGCCGTGCGCCCGCGGGTTGCCGCTGTCGGCGGTCGTCTTGATGTAGGTCTTTGGCGTGCCCTTCGTGAGCCGGAACGTGCCGGGCAGGCTCGCGACATTGATGCGATAGGCCGCGCCGGACAGCGTCTGGCAATCCGTGCAATGGCAGATGCGCACCTGCGCCGGATCGATTTCCGCCTCAAAGCCGATCTTGCCGCAATGGCA
>JASIAN010000263.1 GCA_030042035.1 Alphaproteobacteria bacterium
GCGGGCGTCGCGATAAAGCCACCAGGCCGCCGCGCCAACCAGCACAACCGCCAGCGCGGCACTCGTCAACGTCCACGCCAGCAGCCGCAACAGCTTCAGCATCGCTCGCCCCGGGCGCTCCCGACCGGCGAACGTCGATCAAGCCGGATTGGTTGCGGGCCGCCGCCGCGATGTGACAGCTTCTGTTGCATGATCCCGCAGCGCCGGTCGAACTGCCTGCGGCACGCAGGCCGGTGCGTCAACGCGGCAAATCCGGCGGGCCGAAGATCAGCGAGGCGTTGGTGCCGCCGAAGCCGAACGAATTGGTCAGGACGTGATCGACGCGGCGGCGGCGCGCCTCTTTTGGCACCAGGTCGATATCGCAGGACGGCGACGGGTTGTCGAGGTTGAGGGTCGGCGGCACGATGCCGTCGCGCAACGCGAGGATCGAGAAGATCGCCTCGACGCTGCCGGCGGCGCCCAACAGGTGGCCGATCGCCGATTTGGTCGACGACATCGAAAGCCGGTAGGCATGATCGCCGAACAGGCGCTTGACGGCGCCCAATTCGATCTCGTCGCCGAGCGGCGTCGAGGTGCCGTGAGCATTGATGTAATCGATGCTGGCGGGCGCGAGTCGCGCGCTCTTCAGCGCGTTTTTCATCGAACGGAAGGCGCCGTTGCCGTCCTCGGCCGGCGCGGTCAGGTGATAGGCGTCGCCCGACATGCCGTAGCCCAGGACGCGTGCATAGATCTTGGCGGCGCGCTGCTTGGCGTGTTCCAACTCTTCCAGGACCAGGATGCCGGCGCCCTCGCCCATGACAAACCCGTCGCGCGCTTCGTCCCACGGCCGTGAGGCGCGCTCGGGCTCGTCGTTGAAGCCGGTGGACAGCGCGCGCGCCGCGGCGAAGCCCGCGAGCCCGAGTCGGCAGATGGCGGCCTCGGTGCCGCCGCACACCATGACATCGGCGTCGTCGAGCATGATGAGGCGCGCCGCATCGCCGATCGCATGCGCGCCGGTCGAGCAGGCGGTCACAACGGCGTGGTTCGGCCCCTTGAAGCCGTAGCGGATCGAGACGTTGCCGGACGCCAGGTTGATCAGGCACGAGGGGATGAAAAACGGCGAAATGCGGCGTGGTCCACGCTCGTGCAAGGTCAGCGCCGCCTCGGTAATGCCGGGCAGGCCGCCGATGCCGGAACCGATCATGACGCCGGTGCGCTCGCGCTCCGCTTCGTCCGCGGGGTACCAGCCGGCATCCTCGACCGCCAGTGCCGCCGCCGCCATCGCATAGATGATGAACTCGTCCATGCGGCGCTGCTCGCGAGGCGGGATCCAGTCGTCGGCGTTGAACAGGCCGGCCTCCTTGTCGCCGCGCGGCACCTGCGCGGCGATCTTTGCCGGCAGGTCGGACACGTCGAACGACTGGATCGCGCGCACCCCGGATTCGCCGGCGACGAGCCGCCGCCACACCGCATCGAGGCCGATGCCGAGCGGTGTCACGAGGCCCATGCCGGTGACGACGACCTGCCTCATGGCGGGGCCGCCGCAAACGGGCCGCGAGTGAGACTGCCGGGCACGATCAGCTGTGCGCCTCGATGAAGTTGACCGCGTCCTTGACGGTCACGATCTTCTCGGCCGCATCGTCGGGAATCTCGCAGCCGAATTCCTCTTCGAAGGCCATGACCAGCTCGACCGTGTCGAGACTGTCGGCCCCCAAATCGTCGATGAAGCTGGCGTTGTCCGTCACTTTCGCCTCATCGACGCCGAGATGCTCGACGACGATCTTCTTGACCCGCTCGGCGACATCGCTCATGCGCTCATTTCCTCGATTGCGTCATCTGGTCCCGCTCGATCGGGCGCGGCCCGGCCTCCGGTCCGCGGTCTCGTCGATCAATGTCCGCGATCGCGGACTCCCCCAAGGCCGGCTGACATAACACGAATGCGTGTGAGCTGAAAAGTTCCCCCCGTGTCGGCGGGAGCGCTGACACTCAGATCATCGCCAGGCCGCCGTTGACGTGGAGGGTGTGGCCGGTCACGTAGGCGGCTTCAGCGCTGGCGAGATAGACCGCGGCGGCGGCGACGTCCTCCGGCAGCCCGAACCGCTCCATCGGAATTTGCGCGGCGATGCGGGCCTTCTGCTCGGCGCTGAGGGCGTCGGTCATCGCCGTCTGGATCATGCCCGGCGCGATGCAGTTGACGGTGATGCCGCGGGTTGCCGTCTCGGCGGCCAAGGATTTCGCCATGCCGAGGAGGCCCGCCTTGGCGGCGGCGTAGTTGGCTTGGCCGGGATTGCCGGTCACGCCGACGACCGAAGAGATGCAGATGATGCGGCCGTGGTGGCGGCGCAGCATGCCGCGCAGCGCGGTGCGGATGAGGCGGAAGGCGGCGGTGAGGTCGAGATCGATGACCGCCTGCCAATCCTCGTCTTTCAGCCGCAGTGCGAGATTGTCGCGGGTGATGCCGGCGTTGTTGACAAGGATGTCGAGGCGGCCGCCGAGCGCGGCTTCGGCATCGCGCACGAGGCGGTCGGCGGCGGCAGGGTCGGCGAGATCGGCGACGAGCGTATGCGCCCCTTCGCCGAGATCGGCGGCTAGCGCGTCGAGCGCCGCGGCGCGCGTGCCGGCGAGCGCAACGTGGGCGCCCTGGGCATGGAAGGCGCGGGCGATCGCGCCGCCGATGCCGCCCGAGGCGCCAGTGATCAGCGCGGTCTGGCCGGAGAGGGAGAACATCATGCCCATCGGCGCCCCGCGCCGCTACAGCCGCTTGACGAAGGCGTCGAGGTCCTCGGGGGTGCCGAGCGAGACGGCGGAGAGGCTCTTGTCGATGCGGCGCACGAGCCCGGAAAGGACACGGCCGGCGCCCAGTTCGACGATTTCCTCAACCTCGCTCGCGGCGAAGAATTCGACCGTCTCGCGCCAGCGCAC
>JASIAN010000264.1 GCA_030042035.1 Alphaproteobacteria bacterium
CGCGCCCGCACCTTTGCCGGCAAGATGACGGCGCTCGACGCCGCGCGCCGGCTGGCGGCGGAGCTGCGCCTGTCGCCGACCGCGCTGCGCCGACACGGCATCGCGGTCAACGCCGACGGCGTCGCGCGCTCGGCGGCCGAACTTCTGGCGCATCCCGGCATCGATGTGGCGCGGCTCGCCGCGGTGTGGCCCGAGCTCGCCGCGCTGCCGGCGGCGATCGCCGAGCAGCTCGAAATCGACGCGCGCTACGCCGGCTATCTCGACCGCCAGGCGCGCGATATCGCCGCCTTTCGCCGCGACGAGGCGCTGCAGTTGCCGCCGTCGCTCGATTATGCCGCAATCGGCAGCCTGTCGGCCGAGATCCGCGGCAAGCTCGCCGCCGCGCGACCGGCGACCTTGGGCGCCGCCGCGCGCATCTCCGGCGTCACGCCGGCCGCGCTCGTCGCCCTGTTGCAATATGTGAAGCGCCGCCCTGAACCCCGCGCCGCTTGATCCGCAAGAATTCGCCCGGCTCACCGGTGTTTCACGTGAAACATTGGCGCGGCTCTCGGCCTACGAGGCACTGCTGCGGCAGTGGTCGGCGCGCATCAACCTCGTCGGCGCCGGCACGCTGGCCGATCCGTGGCGCCGGCATTTTCTCGATTCCGCGCAGCTCCTGCCGCTGATCCCGCCGGGCGCCGACAGTCTCGTCGATCTCGGCAGCGGCGCCGGGTTTCCGGGGCTTGTACTGGCGATCATGGGTGCGGCCGGCGTCGAACTGGTCGAGGCCGATGCGAAGAAATGCGCGTTTCTGCGCGAAGCGGCGCGCGTCGCCGCCGCCAGTGTCCGGGTCCACCACGCGCGAATCGATTCGCTGCCGGCGCGTCCATTTGCCATCGTAACCGCCCGCGGCCTCGCGGCGCTCGACCGGCTTCTCCTTTGGGCTGAACGGCTTATCGGCCCCGACACGATATGCCTCTTCCCGAAAGGCAAGGACGCACGGCAAGAATTGGCCGCCGCACACAAGATTTGGGATATGGAGGTCGAGCTTCATGCCAGCCGTAGCGATCCGCGAGGCATCATCCTCCGCCTCGCCCGGGTGAGCCGCCGTGAGGCTGTTTGCCAAGCCTAGGCCCGTCCCGCGTCTGCCGGTGGCACGGCGCGCCGGCATCGTCGCCGTCGCCAACCAGAAGGGCGGCGTCGGCAAGACGACGACGGCCGTCAATCTCGCGACCGCACTGGCGACGACCGGCGGCCATCGTGTGCTGGTCATCGATCTCGACCCGCAGGGCAACGCCAGCACCGGGCTCGGCGTCACGCGCGCCGGCCGCGCCGTCACGAGCTATGAACTGCTACTCGGCGACGCCGCGCTGGGAACAGCGGTCATCGCGACATCGGTGCCGCGCCTGTCGCTCGTGCCGGCCTCGGCCGATCTCGCCGGCGCCGAATTGGAGCTCGGCCCGCGGCCGCGCCGCGAATTCCAGCTGCAACAGGCGATCCGCGAACATCTCGGCGACTGGGACGAGGTGCTGATCGATTGCCCGCCGTCGTTGAACCTGTTGACGATCAACGCCCTCGTCGCCGCCGACCGGGTGCTCGTGCCGTTGCAGTGCGAGTTCTACGCGCTCGAAGGGCTGGCGCAATTGACCGCGACGATCGAGCGCGTGCAGCGGGCACTGAACCCGCGCCTCGAACTGCACGGCGTGCTGCTGACGATGTACGACCGCCGCAACAATTTGTGCGACCTCGTCGCCGCCGATGTGCGCGGCCATTTCGGCGACAAGGTCTACGACACGATGATCCCGCGCAACGTCCGCATCTCCGAGGCGCCGTCGCACGGTCTGCCGGTGCTGGTCTACGACGACCGCTGCGCCGGCTCCGTCGCCTATGTCGAGCTGGCCGCCGAAATTCTGCGGCGTGCCGGCCGCAGCGGCGGCGGCGGAGCCGGTGCGCTGGCCGCGAGACTTGGCGCATGAGTGACGCGACGCTACGGGCGGCGCGGCGCCAGCCGTTGGGTCGCGGCCTCGCCGCGCTGTTCGGCGAGAGCGGCGTTTCTCTCGCCGGCGATGCGGATGTCGCCCGCGCCACCGGCGCACGCAACGTACCGATCGAGACGATCCGCCCGTCGCCGTTCCAGCCGCGCCGCCATTTCGCCGAAGCCGAACTCGACGGCCTCGCGCAATCGATCCGCGAAAAGGGTATCGTGCAACCGCTGCTGGTGCGGCCAATCGTCGATGCGGCAGCCGATTTCGAGCTGGTAGCCGGTGAGCGCCGTTGGCGGGCGGCGCAGCGCGTCGGGCTGCACGAGGTGCCGGTCATGATCCGGCCGTTCGGCGACGGCGAGGTTCTCGAGATCGCGCTGGTCGAGAACCTGCAGCGCGAGGATTTGTCGCCGCTCGAAGAGGCGGAAGCCTACCGCCGTCTCACGCGCGACTTCGGCTGCAGCCAGGCGAGCCTCGCCGAGGCGGTCGGCAAGAGCCGCAGCCATATCGCAAATACGATGCGGCTGTTGTCGTTGCCGGAGCCGGTCCGGCAACGGCTCGACGACGGCAGCCTGTCGGCCGGTCATGCGCGCGCCCTACTCGGCGTTGCGGACCCGGCGGCGCTGGCCGCGGAAATCGTGCGGCGCGGCCTCAACGTGCGCGCGACCGAGGCGCTGGTGCGGCGCCGCGCCGGGGCCCCGCCGCAGCC
>JASIAN010000265.1 GCA_030042035.1 Alphaproteobacteria bacterium
GCCGTCGCCGGCGCCCGCGTCGTCATGCAGCCCGAGACGCTGGCGCGCATCGCGGCGGGCGATATTGCCAAGGGTGACGTCTTGGCGACGGCGCGCATCGCCGGCATCATGGCCGCCAAGCGCACCGCCGAGCTGATCCCGCTGTGCCACCCGCTGGCGCTGACCTCGGTTGCGGTCGAGCTTGCGTGCAATGCCGATCATGCGGCGGTCGAGATCACTGCCACCTGTCGGCTGCGCGGACGCACCGGGGTCGAGATGGAGGCATTGACGGCGGCGAGCGTCGCCGCCTTGACGATCTACGATATGTGCAAGGCGATCGACCGCGGCATGATCGTGACCGATCTGCGGTTGCTACGCAAGGAAGGCGGTAAATCAGGAGCTTACGAGGCGCCCCATTTCCCATCGGTCAGCCCCGCGAAAGCGGGGGTCCAGGGCGGCTAACCGCGCTTTGGCCCTGGCTTCCTGCTTGCGTGGGAATGACGCGGAAACGAATGGAGTTGTAGCGATGATTTCGGTCGAAGACGCCTTGGCGCGGCTCCTGGCGCCGCTCGAAAAGCTGCCGGCGGAGCAGGTATCGCTCGCCGCTGCGGTCGGCCGGGTGTTGGCCGAGGATGTGGCGGCGCGGCGCACGCAGCCGCCGTTCGCGGTATCGGCGATGGATGGCTACGCGGTGCGCGCCGCCGATGTCGCGCGGGTGCCGGTCGAGTTGCGCATCGTCGCCGATATCCCGGCCGGCGCGGGGTTTGGCGGCGTCATTGGCGCCGGCGAGGCGGCGCGGATCTTCACCGGCGCGCCGTTGCCCGAGGGCGCCGACGCGATCGTGATCCAAGAGGATACCGAGCGCCGCGGCGATCACGTCGAAATCCGCGAGCGCGCGGGGAAGGGACGTTATGTGCGGCCCGCCGGGCTCGATTTCACCGAGGGCGACGTGCTGCTGCACGCCGGGACGCGCCTGTCGCCGCGCCATATCGGCCTCGCGGCGGCGATGAACCGGCCGTGGTTGTTCGTGCACCGGCGGCCGCGGGTCGGCATCCTGTCGACCGGCGACGAAATCGTCATGCCGGGCGACCCGATCGGCCCGCACCAGATCGTCAGCTCGAACGCGCTTGCGCTCTGCGCGTTTGCGACGGCCTGCGGCGCGGTGCCGGTGCTGGTTGGCAACGCGCCCGACGATCCCGATGCGCTCCGGACGATCGCGGCGGCGGCGAAGGGCGTCGACCTGTTCGTGACGACGGGCGGCGTCTCGGTCGGCGAGCACGACCTCGTGCGCGACGTCCTCTCCGAAGCGGGCCTCACGATCGACTTCTGGCAGATCGCGATGCGGCCGGGAAAACCGCTGATGGTGGGCAGTTACCGCGGCACGCCGATGGTCGGCCTGCCGGGCAACCCGGTCTCGACGCTGGTGTGTTCTTTGCTGTTTCTGAAGCCGGCGTTGGATAAGCTGAGCGGTCTGCCCGGGGCGCCGGAGCCGCCCGCGACGGCGCGCCTCGCGGTGGCTTTGAAAGAGAACGACCGCCGGCAGGATTACCTGCGCGCCCGCCTCGTGCGCGCCGCCGACGGCACGCTCGAAGCTATTCCGTTCGACGTGCAGGACTCTTCGATGATGCGCCCGCTCGCCCAATCCGATTGCCTCGTCGTACGCCCGCCGCATGCGCCGGCGTTGGCGGCCGGTAGCGCGGTGTCGGTCATTCCGTTCCCGGGCGGCGCCTGGCCGCTGTAGCGCCTTGCCGGGCGCCGCAGACAGCCGCATGCTGTATCTGCCCTGACCCCCTGCGGGAGAATGCCGATGATCTACGAATTGCGTGTCTACCACTGCGTTCCCGGACGGCTTCCCGATCTCATAAAGCGGTTTGACACGATCACGCTGCCGCTGTGGGAAAAGCACGGCATCCGTCAGGCCGGCTTCTGGACGACGCTGGTCGGCGAATCGAACCAGGACCTGACCTATTTTCTGAAATGGGAGACGCTCGCCGAACGCGACGCGAAGATGGGCGCGTTCGGCGCCGATCCGGAATGGCTGAAGGCGCGCGCCGAGACCGAGAAGAACGGTCCGATCGTCGCCTCGATTACCAACCAGTTCCTCGTGCCGACGTCGTTTTCCTCGGCGAAGTAGGCTTCCTGCAAACTCTGCCGTCATTGCCGGGCTCGACCCGACAACCCTGACCCGCGGGTCAAGCCCGCGGGTGACGCAGAAATTCCGGAGACAACAGATGATCTATGAGCTGCGCGTCTATCACGCCGTGCCCGGCCGCCTGCCGGATCTGTTGAAGCGGTTCGACACGATCACGCTGAAAATCTGGCAGCGCCACGGCATCGAGCAGGCCGGGTTCTGGACGACGCTAGTCGGCGAATCGAACCAGACGCTCTACTATTTTCTGAAATGGGACTCGCTCGCGGACCGCGAGAAAAGATGGAACGCGTTCCAGGCCGATCCGGAATGGCATTCCGCGCGCGCCGAGACCGAGAAAAACGGCCCGATCGTCGCCAAGGTCACCAATTCGTTCCTGACCCCGACGAACTTCTCGTCGGTGAAATAGCCGCGATCACTCGCCGCGCCAGCGGCGAGTGGCCTCGTCGTCTTCGGCGCGCGCGGCGACCCAGCGCTCGCCCGCGGGCGTCTCTTCGCTTTTCCAGAACGGCGCGTCGGTCTTCAGCCAGTCGATCAAGAAATGGCAGGCGGCAAGCGCCGCCTCGCGATGCGGCGAGGCGGTCGCGACCAAGACGATGCGGTCACCCGGCTCGAGCCGACCGTAGCGGTGGATGACCAGCGATGCCGACAACGGCCAGCGCCGGTTGGCCTCGGCTTCGATCTCGGCGAGCTTCTTTTCGGTCATGCCGGGATAGTGTTCGAGGGTCAATGCCGACACCCGGTCGCCGCCGCCAGCCTCTGTTGGTGACAGGTCGCGCACCAGCCCGATGAAACTGGCGATCCCGCCGATGCGGTGATTGCCGGCGGCGAGCCGGTCGAGTTCGACGCCGACGTCGAAA
>JASIAN010000266.1 GCA_030042035.1 Alphaproteobacteria bacterium
GCAGCAGATGCGCCAGCGGCCCGCCCGTCGGTACCGCGATGCGTACCGGCACGCGCTGCACGATCTTTGTGAAGTTGCCGGTCGCGTTGTCGGGCGGCAAGAGGCTGAACTCGGCACCGCTTGCCGGCGCAAAGCTCTCGATCCGGCCCTCGATCGGATGGTCGGGATAGGCATCGACCGAGATCTCCGCCGGCTGGCCCGGCCGCATATGGGTCAGCTGGGTTTCCTTGAAATTGGCGGTGACATAGACGCTGGGCAGCGGCACGACGACCATCAGCTGCTCGCCGGGCTTGACATATTGCCCTGGCTCGGCCGAGCCGTTGCCGGTCACCCCGTCAACCGGCGCGCGGATGATCGTGTTGGCGAAATCATTTTTCGCCAGTTCGAGAGTGGCTTTTGCCTGCTGCCGCTTTGCTTTCTCCTGATCGCGCTCGGCCCGCAGCAGCCGCAGCATGCCGGTTGCGGCGATCAATGCCGCGCGCTTCTCGGTCAGCGCCGCGGCTGCTTTTACGGCGTCGGCCTGCGCCGTTTCAAAGCGCTGCCGGCTCGCAACATCGCTCGCCATCAGCGCCTTGTAGCGCTGGTAATCCTGGTCGGCGCGGGCCTTTTCGGCGTCCGCCGCGGCGATCGCCGCCTTGGCCTCATCGATCGTCGCGCGCTGCAGGTCGAGCCGGCTGTCGTCGGTTTGCACCGCGGCCTGCTCGCTCGCTACCGCCGCGTCGGCTTGCGCCGCCTTGGCGGCAAAATCGCTGTCGTCGATGATGACGAGCGGCTGGCCCTTCTTGACGCGCTGGTTGTCGTCGACCGGCACCGATTTGATGTAGCCCTCGATCTTCGGGCTGATCACCGTGATGTCGCTCTGCACGTAGGCGTCGTCAGTCGACTCTTCGAAGCGCCACACCGTCCACCAATACCAGCCGCCGCCGGCGCCGAGCGCCAGCACAACGGCGAGAACGAGAATGAAAGCCGCTTTCCGCATCAGGTCACGGGCAGACTAGACTGAACGGTTCAGTTCAATGTAATCTGCCCAAAACCGCGGCGCCAGATGCATTCGAAACCGGCAACCCTGGGTCAACGCAACAGCGCAGCGCCGGCCGCTGCGCGCGGCAAGGCCGAGGCGATCCTCGCCGCGGCCGAGCAGGCCTTTCTCGGCGGCGGGTTCGGCGCCGCCAGCATGGACGCGATCGCGCGCGCGGCGGGCGTCTCGAAGGCCACCGTTTATGCCCATTTCGCCGGCAAGGAGGAACTGTTCGGCGCGGTCGTCGCCGATCAGAGCCAGCGCCGCTTCGGCGGCTTTTCGGCGGAAGCGCTCGATCCCGGCGACATCGCCCGCTCGCTGTTGACGATCGCGGTGCGGTTTCTCGATCTCATCCTGTCGCCGGAGGCGATCGCGCTCAACCGCATCATCATCGGCGAGGTGACCCGGTTTCCAGCGCTGGGACAAGTGTTTTGGGAGGCGGGGCCGGCCCGCACGCGGGTGCAGATCGAGACCTTCTTGCGCCGCGCCGCCGCAATCGGGTCGCTCGACGTGCCCGATCCGCGCCTCGCCGCCGAGCAGTTCCTCGCGCTGGCGCGCGGCGAAATCCATCAGCGCTGCCTGCTGCGCCTCGACGTCGCGAGCGGCCCTGAGGCCCTGCACGCCGCCGCCGAAAGCGCCGTTGCGACGTTCTTGCGCGCCTTCGCGGCGCAAGCCTAGGTTCCAGCCCTGGTCGGCCAATCCCTTCCGGGATGACGCAACCACCGCCGCGACTGACGCGCGGCGGTGCCATGCGCCCCTGCCCTTTCCGGCCGCAGGCATAGTGCTTTAAGCTGGTTTGGAAGAGCGGCAGGATCGTTACGGCCGGGGGCGCGGTATGAGCGAGGCGGCGGATACCTATGATTTCATCGTGACCGGGGCCGGTTCGGCCGGCTGCCCGGTGGCGGCGCGGCTGTCGGAAAGCGGCAAATACCGCGTCCTGATCCTGGAAGCGGGTCCGCCCGACAGCTATCCGTGGATCCACATCCCGCTCGGCTACACAAAGACCTTCACGCACCCGCGCTACAACTGGATGTTCGAGAGCGAGCCGGAGAAGGAGCTCAACGGCCGCAGCCTCTATCAGCCGCGCGGCAAGGTGCTGGGCGGCACCAGCTCGATCAACGGCATGGTCTACATGCGCGGCACACCTGCCGATTACGACAACTGGCGGCAGCGCGGCTGCGAGGGCTGGGATTGGGACAACGTGCTGCCGTTTTTTCGCAAGGCCGAGCATCAGGAGCGCGGCCCCGACGAATTCCACGGCACCGGCGGGCCGCTCAGGGTGTCGAACCCGGTGCGCTCGCCGCTCGGCGACGCGATGGTACAGGCCGCGATCGAGGCCGGCATCCCGGCCAACCCCGATTTCAACGGCGCCCGCCAGGAGGGCGTCGGCTATTACCAGACGACGACGAGCCATCGCCGCCGCTGGAGTGCGGCGCAGGCCTATCTGCGCCCGAACCGCCACCGCCCGAACCTGACAATCGCGACCGAGGCGCATGCGACGCGCGTCCTCTTCGCGGACGGCCGCGCCGTCGGCGTCGAATACCGCACGCCCGACGGCATCAAGACGGCGCGCTGCCGCGGCGAGGTCATCGTGTCGGGCGGCGTCTACGGCTCGCCGCAATTATTGCAGCTGTCCGGACTGGGGCCGGCAGCGCTGCTGCAGCAATACGGCATCCCGGTCGTGCGCGACATGGCCGGAGTCGGCGCCCATCTGCACGACCATTTCAACACATACCTGGTGTGGCGCTGCAAGCAGACGGTCACCGTCAACGACATGGCGATGAGCCCGCTGCGCAAGTTGAAATCCGGCATCGGCTACGCGCTGACGCGCTCGGGCCACCTGTCGAACGCCGGCATCTACGCCGGCGCCATGGTCAAAAGCGATCCGCGATTGGAGCAGCCGGATTTGCAGATCAACATGTCCGGCTGGGCCGCCATGGAGCGCCTGCGCACCGGCCTCAGGCCGTTCCCGTTCTCGTCCTTTACATTCAGCCCGGTGCATCTGCGGCCGGAAGGTCGCGGCTGGGTCAAAATCAAAAGCCCCGATCCCGTCGAACCGCCGGCGATCCAGTTCAACTTCCTTGCCAGCGACTATGATTTCCAGGCGCTCATTTACGGCGCGCGGCTGTCGCGCAAGATCGCGGCACAGCCGGCCTTGAAACCCTTTGTCGGCGAAGAGGTGGTACCGGGCGAGGCGTGCCAGAGCGACGAGCAGATGATCGAGGAAATCCGCGTGCGCGGCGTTTCCAACCTGCACCCGGTCGGCACCTGCCGCATGGGCCGCGAGGTCGATGCGGTCGTCGATCCGCGGCTGCGCGTTTACGGGGTGAAAGGCCTGCGCGTCGCCGACGCTTCGATCATGCCGCAGGTGCCGGGCGGCAACACGAACGCGCCCTCGATCATGATCGGCGAAAAATGCGCGCGCATGATCCTCGACGACGCGCTGGCGGCGTGAGCGCCTGACGAGCGGTTACAGCGCCTTGCAGGACCCGTCGCACTCATCGGGAAAGAGGGCAAGGCCGCAAGCGCACGGGCCGCGATTCCAGCCGGCCGCGGGACCGGGCGGCGGCACGCTGGGTGCAGGCAGCCGCTCGCGCCGCAGCTCCTCGATGCGGCTGCGGATCGTCTCGAAATCGTCGGCTGCGCGCGGCCGCGTCATCGAATGACCTTATGTTTGGCGTCGGTCCAGGCCCGACCGCGCTCGCTCGGGCACTATCAAAGCCACCGATCGCGGGGTCAAGCGCGGCCCGCGCCGCGGTCTACGCGCGGATTTCCTGGCGCTGGAACGCGATATAGGCGATCGCGAAGATGACGATCATCGCCGCGATGAGGCTGGTGAATTGCGGCCACACCAACAGAAAGCTCTGCCAGGTCGGCAGCGGCGACGGCAGCGCGCCGATCAGCTGCGACAGATAGACCATGCCGAAAAACCGCTTGTCGGGCTGCAGCAGCGCCTGCGCCGTCTCGCCGTAAAGCGTCGCCGGCGACAGGCGATTGAGCCATTGTTGGGCGTCGATGTAGGCGGGGTTGACGCCGAACAGGCCCTGCGAGGGACCGGCGATCACTGTCGAGAGGAGCGGCGTCACCATCAGCGTCCAGAAGAACGTGAATAAGAGCCACAGCCCGAGCGCCGCCAGTGCCGCGGTCGCCGGCGCGCGGAACAGCACCGAGAACAGCACGGCGATCGCCAGCCACACCCCGCCATAGGCGATCGTCGCGACGAGGAAGCCCAGCATGCGCACGACTTCGGCGAAATTGGGCGGCAGGCCGAAGCGCAGCATGCCAAGGCCCAACACGAGCAGCCACAGCGAGACAAGCGCGATCGTCAGCGCCAGCAGACGCGCGAGAAATTTGCCAAACAACAGCGCGTCTCGGTAGATCGGCTGCGCCAGGAGCCGGCTTAGGGTGCGCTGATTGAATTCGCCGTTGATCGCATCGAAGCCGAGAATGATGGCGACCAACGGCAAGACGATGCCGAGCAAGCCGACGAAATTCCACGGGATCGGGTCGGCGTTCAGGGTCAACAATTGCAGGAACAGGGTCGGGCTCTCGCCGATCGTCTGCAGGATCTTCTGCATCGCGAAATAGGC
>JASIAN010000267.1 GCA_030042035.1 Alphaproteobacteria bacterium
ACCAGGATGTCGCCCGGCTTTACTTCGGCGCCGATATAGACAATGCCGGCCTCGTCGAGGTTTTTCAGCGCCTCCTCGCCGACATTCGGGATGTCGCGGGTGATCTCCTCCTGGCCGAGCTTGGTGTCGCGCGCCGAGGCCTCGAACTCCTCGATATGGATCGAGGTGAACACGTCGTCCGAGACGATGCGCTCGGAAATCAGGATCGAGTCCTCGAAATTGTAGCCGTTCCACGGCATGAACGCGCACAGCACATTGCGCCCCAAGGCCAGCTCGCCATGTTCGGTCGACGGGCCGTCGGCGAGGATGTCGCCGGCATGGACCAGATCGCCGACCTTCACGAGCGGCCGCTGGTTGATGCACGTGTTCTGGTTCGAGCGCTGGAATTTCAGCAGGTTGTAGATATCGACGCCGGACGCCGCGGCCGAGGTTTCCTGCGTCGCGCGCACGACGATGCGGGTCGCGTCGACCTGGTCCACGACGCCGGCGCGGCGCGCGATGATCGTGACGCCGGAATCGCGCGCCACGGTTTCCTCCATGCCGGTGCCAACGAGCGGCGCCTCGGCGCGGATCAGCGGCACCGCCTGGCGTTGCATGTTGGAACCCATCAGAGCGCGGTTGGCGTCGTCGTTTTCGAGGAACGGGATCAGCGCCGCCGCGACCGAGACGAGCTGCTTCGGCGACACGTCGATCAGATCGACATCCTCCGGCTTGCACATGATGAAGTCGCCGTTTTTGCGGCAGCTCGTCAGATCGTCGGTGAGCCGCCCCGAGGCATCGACCGGCACGTTCGATTGGGCGATCGCGAATTTGCCCTCGTCCATCGCCGACAGGTAGATCACCTCGTCAGTGACGTGGCCATCGACAACCTTGCGGTAGGGGCTTTCGATAAAACCGTACTGGTTGACCCGCGCATAGGTCGCAAGCGAGTTGATGAGGCCGATATTGGGGCCTTCCGGCGTCTCGATCGGGCAGATGCGGCCATAATGCGTCGGGTGCACGTCGCGCACCTCAAAGCCGGCGCGCTCGCGCGTCAGGCCGCCGGGCCCGAGAGCGGACAGTCGCCGCTTGTGGGTGATCTCGGATAGCGGGTTCGTCTGGTCCATAAACTGCGACAGTTGCGACGAGCCGAAGAACTCGCGCACCGCCGCCGCCGCCGGCTTGGCGTTGATCAGATCGTGCGGCATGACGGTGTCGATCTCGACCGAGCTCATGCGCTCGCGGATCGCCCGCTCCATGCGCAAGAGGCCGACGCGGTACTGGTTTTCCATCAATTCGCCGACCGAGCGCACCCGGCGGTTGCCGAGATGGTCGATGTCGTCGATGTCGCCGCGGCCGTCCTTCAGATCGACCAGCACGTTGAGGATCGCCAGGATGTCTTGCTTGCGCAGCACGCGGACGCTGTCGTCGGTCTCGAGCCCAAGCCGCGAGTTCATCTTGACCCGGCTGACCGCCGACAGGTCGTAGCGCTCGGCATCGAAGAACAGACCGTTGAACAAGGCCTCCGCGGTTTCGAGCGTCGGCGGCTCGCCCGGCCGCATGACACGGTAGATGTCGATGAGCGCATCCTCGCGCGTCGCGTTCTTGTCGATCGCCAGCGTGTTGCGGATATAGGGGCCCTTGCTGTCGCCGCCGCGGCTGACGAGGTCGATGTCGAGCACCGGCAGCTCCGCGACGCCGCCGCTTTCGAGCTGGTGGAGCGCCGCCTCAGTGATCTCGTCGCCGGCTTCGAAATAGACTTCGCCCGTCTCCTCGTTGATCATGTCCTGCGCAAAAAAACGGCCGACCAGCTCCTCGTGCGGCGCCAGCACGTGCTTCAGCCCCGCCTCCTGCAGGCGCCGCGCGAGGCGCGGCGTCATCCGCTCGCCGGCCGGGAGGGCGACCTCGCCAGTGTCGGCGTTGATGAGGTCGGCGATCGTCTTGCCGCGGAACTGCTCGGCGTCGAATTCGGTCATCCAGCC
Source organism: Alphaproteobacteria bacterium (assembly GCA_030042035.1). Taxonomy (GTDB): domain Bacteria; phylum Pseudomonadota; class Alphaproteobacteria; order ATCC43930; family CGMCC-115725; genus DATARH01. The sequence goes on from JASIAN010000267.1 coordinate 1,962, forward strand.
GTTCGGGCCGCGCTGATAGACGACCGCGCCGTAGAATGCGCCGAGAATCTCCTCCCTCGACATGCCGACCGCTTCGCCCGGCGGCAGCGGGCGGCCCTCCGCCTTGGCCTGGGCGCGCTTTGCTTCGGTCGCCTTGTCGTCCAGTGCCAGCAGCAAGGTTGTCACCGGCAATTTGCGGCGCCGGTCGATGAGGACATAAACGTGGTCCTTCGCATCGAACTCGAAATCGAGCCAGGAACCGCGATACGGGATCACCCGCGCCGCAAACAGGTACTTCCCCGAGGAGTGCGTTTTGCCCTTGTCGTGGTCAAAGAACACGCCGGGGCTGCGGTGCATCTGCGAGACGATGACCCGTTCGGTGCCGTTGATGATGAACGTGCCGTTCTGCGTCATCAACGGCATGTCGCCCATATAGACGTCCTGCTCCTTGATGTCGCGGATCGAGCGCGAGCCGGTGTCCTCGTCGACATCCCACACGACGAGGCGCAGCGTCACTTTCAAGGGCGAGGCGTAATTCATGCCGCGCTGGCGGCACTCGTCGACGTCGTATTTCGCCAGCTCGAGCTCGTAGCGCACGAATTCGAGCTGGGCGCGCTCGGAAAAGTCGCGGATCGGAAACACCGACTTGAACACTTCCTGCAGCCCGACACTGGCGCGCAGCTCCGGCTGCACGCCCATCTGCAGAAAATGGTCGTACGAGCTGCGCTGCACCTCGATCAGGTTGGGCATCGGCGCGACTTCGGGGATGCGTCCGAAGCTCCTGCGGATCCGCTTCCAACCGTTCAACGATATCGCCATCTATGTTCCTCGCTGCGGGCCGCCGCGCAGTGCGGGCGCGGCCCCGATGTTTTGTCGTCTTCGCGGTGACGCCGCGCGCCGCCGGCGAGCCTTTCGGGCGGCGACGCCAAACCCGGGCGTGCAAGCGCGCTCGCACCCCGGTCCGGCATTCTCGATCTGGGCGCGGCGACCCGAGGGGTTAGCCTGAGCCGCCGCAGCGCTTTGGATATCGTGGCGGGCCTACCTTATTTCAACGGTGGCACCCGCATCTTCAAGCTGCTTCTTGATCTTGTTCGCCTCGTCCTTGTTGACACCCTCCTTGACCGGCTTCGGTGCCGCCTCGACGAGGTCCTTCGCCTCCTTCAGGCCGAGCTGAGTGATCGCGCGCACTTCCTTGATCACGTTGACCTTCTTCTCGCCGATCGCGGCGAGAATAACGTCGAACTCGGTCTTTTCAACCGGCGCTTCGGCAGCCGGCGCGCCAGCGCCGCCGGCAACCGCCGCCACGGCGACCGGTGCCGCCGCCGACACGCCCCATTTCTCTTCCAGCATCTTTGCCAGTTCCGCCGCCTCGATGACGGTCAGCGCCGACAGATCGTCAACCAACCTTCCCAGATCAGCCATCTTGTCACTCCCGATTGGTGCCCAGCGGGCCTGCCTCTCTAATACCTCATGTCATTGTGAGCGACACGAAGCAATCCCGGG
>JASIAN010000268.1 GCA_030042035.1 Alphaproteobacteria bacterium
TGATCGCGCAGCGGCGCAATCTGCGCATCAGCATATTGCCGGCAGCGCATGTCGGCCGACATTGCCGCAGGCGACGTCGGCGGCGGCACCATCTGCGGCGGCGGCTGCATTGGCCCGACGCAACCGCTGAGCGCCAGCACGGCGGTCAGCGTACCGGCCAGCCGCTTCTCGAGAACCTTCATCCTGTACTCCTACTCCCCGTGGTGGGCCGCCGCCACTGCTCCGGGCCGCCGGGCGACCCGTTCGCCCGTCCGACAATGACCGAGCATCGCTCCGGGTGCAACCAACGCCGCCGTGATCGCGCTGAACCTGATCCCGCCGCAGATGGTTGGCGACGCGCGGATGTCGCGTATCGCGGCGTCAACTCACCAGATCGAGAAGGCGATTATGGGACGGCCGCGCGGTCAACAGCGCGTCGAAGCCGAGACTACGACCGTATTGGTCCTGCGCAAAAATCAGCTGGAGCACGAGCAGAAAAAAATAAGTCCACGGCCACTCGCCCCACGCATTGTAGAGGCCGAGCCACAGATTGAGGATCTGCAGCGCGCCGATAACCCCCCAAAAGCGCACGAAGGCGCCGAGCATCAGCGACACGCCGGTCAGCACTTCGAGGCTGTAGACAACCGGCGCGAACCAGTAGAAATGCGGCAGTACGATGTGATTGACAAAATCGGCCTGGGCCGGGATCGCCGCCGACCCGCCCATAATCTTCATCCAATGGGCAAGACCGGTCGCGCCGAACGGCTTGTCGGGTTGGTCGGTGTAATAGGGCGGCAATTTCCATAGCGTCTGCTGCCACCACATCGCGCCGATCAGAAAGCGGAACACCCACTTGCTGACATGTTCGGGACGGCGCTGCTCGGGAAGCTTCGCAACGCAATAGAGGGCGATGACGATGCTCGCGATCAGTAAGAGGCAGAACACGCCGGTGTACCAGGCCGGCTTTGTCAGAAAAGCAACAACGTCGCGAACGGGATTGTCCATGCCTCACCTCCGGGCCGGCGTCGCGGCCGACGGCGGCGGCGCGTGACGGGTTTCGAACGCAACGCGCGCAAAGGTCAACAGGATGCGCCAACCGGCCTTCAGCGATCCGCCGAACGTGCCGGAAACCTTCGAGACGCCGCCGGCGCGGCGGCGATGCGCGACCGGCACTTCAGCGATGCGCAGGCCGGCGCGCGCCGCCCGCATCTGCATCTCGAGGTTCCAGCCGTAGGTCAATTCGCGCATGCCGAGGCCAAAGAGCGCGTCGCGGCGGATCGCGCGCAACGGCCCCATGTCGCTGTAGCTTGTGCCATAAAGCAGCCCCAACAGGCGGCCGATGGCGCGACCGGCGAGGCGCTGGTGCAGGCTCATGCTGCCCTTCTCGCGGGCGCCGCGGGTGCGCGAGCCAATCACGAAATCGGCGGTGCCGGCGACGATCGGCGCAACGAGCAACGGGATCTGTTGCGGAGGGTCGCTGCCGTCGCCGTCGAGAAAGACGATGATGTCGCACCTCTCCGCCGCCTCGGCGCCGGTGCGGCACGCCCGGCCGTAGCCGCGCCCGATACCGATGACGCCCGCGCCGGCGCCGCGGGCGATCGCGACCGTCGCATCATCGCTGCCGCCATCGACGACGATAATGTCGTCGACGACGCCGGGCGGGATCGCGGCGATGACGCCGCCGATCGTCGCCGCCTCATTGAGCGTCGGGATCACCGCCGCGATGCGCGGGCGCCGCGCCGTCACCTAGAGGCTCCAGCGCAGCCCGCAGCCGGCGCACGCGGCATGCGGCCGGTCGCTCAACAGCGCCGCGCGGAAAACCTGGTAGGCCGCGCCGTTCCAGATGTCGCGCAGCGTTTGTTGTGTCGCATCACCAAGCGTAAAACTGTCGTAGCCGCGCGCCGAAAATGGCGCGATGCAGCACGGCAAGGCACGCCCGTGCGCAGTGATGTACATGAGGCTCCAGGGTCGCCGGCACAACGACCACGGTTGCGGCCCCTGCCCCGGCTTGAGGCTCGTCGCCGGGTCGGCCGCGCCGGAGGCGTTGAAGGCGACGCCGAGCCTATGGGCCAGCGCCTCGGCGGCGCGGATCGCCCTGCCCTCCCCGTCGTCGTTGCCGGCAAACAGCGCCTGCTCCGCGCGCGCCATCCCCTGGCCCTCCGGCAAGTAGACGAGGCGCTGCAGATAGACCTCGCGCACATCGATGGCGTGCGCCAGGCGGATGAAATCGTCGAGCTGGCCGATCGTTTCCTTGAGTCCGGTCAGCCATAGTGACACGAGCGGCTTCTCGGCCGCCAGAGCCCGCTGCAACGCGCGGAAGGCGCGCACGTTGCGCACGATGCGGAGAAACAGGTCGCGCCCGCGCACCAGCCGGAACGCGTCGGGTTCGGCCGCATCGAGCGAGACGCGCAATTCGTCGAGGCCGCTGTCAATGAGCTCGCGTCCCTTGCGCTCGCTGAGCAGCGTGCCGTTGGTGTTGAACAGCACGTAGGTGCCGCGATCCTTCAGATAGCGGATCATGCGCGGCAGCGCCCGCACCATCATCGGCTCGCCGACCCCGTGCAGCACGACGCGGGCGATTTGCGGCAGCTGATCGACGATGCGGGTGAACAAGTCCCAGCTCATATCGCCCGGCGGCTCCAGCGTCTCGTAGGTGCGCGGGCAAGTCGTGCACAAGAGGTTGCAGCGGTTTGTCGTCTCCAGGTAGAGGCAGACCGGCTCAGTCTCGGCCAACCGGCCGCGCTCCGCCGCGATATGTGTGAAATAGCGGCGCGGATCGGCGCTAGGCTGCGATATCGCCATGCCTCGGCTGTTCCTCCTGCCGCCGCCGTCGCCACAGATCACTCGCGAACAGCGCCAAAAACGGCAGATAGAGGGCACTTTCAACGATCAATCTGTGCCGGCCCCACGAGAATGCCGATGTGACCGGAACCAGGTAGAGCAGGAAACTCGTCACCGTCAACCACGCCAGCGCGCCGCTCGGAACGAGGCAGGCGAAGATGATCAGCCAAGCGAAATACCAGGGATAATGCGGCGACACCAGCGCCATGAAGGCGGCGGCGAGCAGCGCCGCCGCGCAAAATTCGTCCGTTTGCCGGAACATGGCGTAAAACGCGAGCGCGGCCATCAGCGCCGCCGCGCATGCGAGGTAGGGGAGATCGGAAGCGGCGCCCAGCGGCAACAGCGCCTTGGCGAGGTCCCACCAATAAAAGCCGGGGCCGCCTTTCGTGAAGCCTTCCTCGCCGAAATAGCGTGGCAGAAACCCCAGGACGCCCCAACCGACGCCGATGAATGGCAGGTAGGCGAGCACCACGACAGCGGCGAAAACCGCCGGCATGCGCCAGTCGCGGCGCCGCCATAGAGCCGGGAAAATCACCGCCGGGTAGAACTTGACGAGGGTCGCGCCGGCGATCGCGATGCCAGGCAGCCAGCGGCTTTGCCGGCGAGCGCCCCACAGCGCAAGCGCGACCAGGGCGACGATTGCCGCATCGATGTGGCCGCTTCCGGCAAATTCCCACAGCGGCAGCGGGTGCCAGGCGTAGATCGCGATGCGGGTCGGCTTCTGTCCCGACAACACGAGCAGCCGGAGCAACAGTGCCACCGCGATCGCCTCGCAGCCAAGCATCGCGGCCTTCATCGCAGTGACGCTGGCGCTGAGCCGCGTGACCGCAAAAAAAATAGCTTCGGCCGCCGGCGGATAGATCGTATGCGCGTAATTGCGCCGGTTGATGTGCGGATATATCGCGCGGTCGCGCAGCGGCGCCAAATGCGGATCGGCTGGGACGTAGCGGTAGGGGTTGATGCCGGCGGCGGTGACCCGTCCGTCCCAAACGTAACGGTAGATGTCGGTCGAGAGATAAGGCGGAGCGAGAAGCACCGGGACCCGCATCGCCGCAGCGACACCCAGCACGAACACAACGATGCGCCGCGATGGCGGGCAGCGCCGCAATACCGCGAGCGCCGCCACATAGACTGCGCCCTGCGCCATACCAACAATGACCGTGGCGTCGGTGTTTTGCTGCCGCTGAACGACGAGGCCGAGGCCGGTCAGCGCGAGCAGAAATAGGCCGCAGCCGGCGAGCGCAACAAATCGCCGTTTGCTCACAACCGTCCGACGATGCGTTGCAGCACCGCGGCCGTGTTGCGGGCCGCATATGAATCGCCGTCGGAGGCGGCGAGCTCGCGAGCCAATTGCAGCAATGATGCCCGGTCATCGACATCGTACCAGCCGCGCAGCGTTTCGATCGCGAGACCGATCTCAGCGGCGCGTTCCATTGTCTGCCACCGCACGCGCGCAGTGCTCCAGTCGATGTCTTCGAAGAGGCGGCGATGCGGCCGCCTCAGGCCGATCAGATAATAGCCGCCGTCGGCGGCGGGGCCGAGAATGGCGCGGTCGCCGGGCCGCGCCAGCGCGAGCGCCGCCTCGACAAGCACCGCGGTCGGCAGCGTCGGGCTGTCGCTGTTGACAAGGCAGACGGCGCCATATCCGGCAGCGAGCAAATCCTCGGCAGCGTGGCGCAGGCTCGCGCCGAGACCGCTGCGGCGCGGCCGCAGCAGCGCGATGCCCGGGGGCAGCAAGGCGGCGAACTCCGCCTCCGACCCTGGCGGCGAATAGGCCACCCAGCCGTCAATTGGCGCTGTCGCAGCGGCGGCGAGGATGTTCTCGGCGATGTCGCGAATGAACGCACCGCTGAGCGCGGTCGCTTCTTCCGCCGATAACGGCGGCACCAGCCGCGTCTTGACTTCGCCCTGGCGCGGCGCCTTCGCCATAATCGCAATGGCGCAGCGCGTGGCACGGCCGCCCGTGCGCTCGTCGGTGGTCATGCCAAAGTTCTCCGGTATCGCGATCGGACGCGTCAACCCCGACGATCGGATGTGCCATGGCGGCACGCCCGATACCTGGGCGCCAACAACGGCTTTAGAAAGAAGGGGTCTTTCTTGTCACCGATCGCCCTCGCCCTGGGCAGCGCCGCCGGTCGCGGCTATGATGCCGACCGCAACGCGAGGGACCGCCCCGATGATCACAAAGTTCGACAGCTCGTATTACGGCACCGCCGACATGGAGAACCTCGGTTACCGCGGCACGCCGATCAACGAGCGCCGCTATTCGAGGGCCGAATTGGCGAAGGCGATGCACAAGGTCGTCGCCTATGCCAAGTGCATGGACGAGCGCGGCTACGACACGTTCTGGATGGCCGAGCACCATTTCCAGCCCGAAGGCACGGAGCTCATTCCGAACGTGGTGATGATGGCGATGCACCTCTGCGGCGTCACCCGGAATCTCAAGATCGGCTGCGGCTTCAACATTGTGCCGATGTGGCATCCGCTGCGCCTCGCCGAGGATTATGCGATGGCCGACATCCTGACCGGCGGGCGGGTCATCTTCGGCGTCGGACGCGGCTACCACACCCGCGAAGTCGAGACATTCGGCGCGCCGCTCCTCGACCAGGCGGCCAACCGCGAGATGTTCGAGGAGGGCGTCGATCTGCTGTTCAAGGCGTTCGCGGGCGAGCCGTTCTCGCACCGGGGGAAATACTACACGATCCCGCCGGAGGTGCCGTATCGCGGCTACACGCTGAAGGACATCACGCTGGTGCCGGCGCCCGAGCGCCTGCCGGTTGAATGCTGGCAGCCGATCCAGAGCGGCTCCGAGCGCGCCTTCGACTTCATGGCCAAATACGGCATCAGCGGCGTCATCGGTGGCGGCTCAGCGGAGGGCGGTGCCGTTGAGCGGCACATGATCGGGTTCCAGCAGGCTTACGCCCGGCGCGGCGTCAAGCTTGAGCTCGGCGAGCGGTTGGCGCTCGGCTACCAGTTCCACATCGCGGCGAGCCGCGAGCAGGCGATCCGCGAGGCCGCACCGCATTATGAAGAGAACATGAAAATGTTCGGTGAGTTGCGGCTTGTGCGAGCGCTGACCGACGAACAGATCGCGGCGATGCGCGATCCCGCACTGGCCGGCACCGTCAGATTGCCGACGATTGAGGATGCGGCGAAGGCGGGCGGTTTTCTCGCCGGCCGGCCGGAAGACATCATCGAGCAGCTGAAAGCAGTCGAGCGGCGCTACCCCGGCCTCGACCGCGTCATCTGCGCGACCCCGCTCGGCACACCGCTCGACGTGCAGCTCGAAGACCTCGACCGGTTTGCCAAAGAGGTGATCCCCGCCTTTCGCGGCAGCCGTATCGCCGCCGCCGCACAGTAGACCGGGCCGCTGCGGGCCGGGCGGCGCCTCGCGCTCGGCGTCGTCTTCCACGACGCCGCGGCGCGGAAGCGGGCGTATAGTTGCGGCATGATCCTCGCCACGGCCGGGCATATCGACCACGGCAAGACGGCGCTCGTGCGCGCCCTGACGGGCATAGACGCCGATCGTCTGCCCGAAGAAAAGCGCCGCGGCATGACGATCGACCTTGGTTTTGCCTACGCCGGCCTGCCGGACGGCACCGAGTTCGGCTTTGTCGATGTGCCGGGGCACGAGCGCTTCCTGCCGAACATGCTGGCAGGTGTGTTGTCGATCGACCGCGTGTTGCTGATCGTCGCGGCCGACGACGGGCCGCGGCCGCAGACCCTGGAGCATCTCGACGTGCTCGCATTGATCGGGGTCGCCGAGGTGACGGGCGTCGTAACCAAGATCGACCGGGTCGACCGCGAACGACAGGATCAGGTGACGGCGGAACTCGCCGCGCTGCTCGCCGAAGCCGGCTACCGCGCGCCGCCGATCTTCCCCGTGTCGAGCATCAGCGGCGATGGCATCGCGACGCTCGCCGCGCATCTGCGCGACAGCGCGCGGACCGCCGAGGCCGCGCGGGCGGCGCGGCCGACCGCAGGCGGGTTTCGCCTGGCGATCGACCGCGCCTTCTCGCTGCCCGGCATCGGCCTCATCGTGACCGGTACGGCCGTGTCGGGCACCGTTGCGGTCGGCGACCGGCTCCTGCTCAGCCCGCGCGGCATCGAAGTTCGCATCCGTGGCCTCCATGCCCAGAACCGCTCAGTCGCGGCGGCCCGCGCGGGCGAGCGCTGCGCCCTAAACCTCGCCGGCAATTTTCCCGAAGGCGGCGAGCCGCGGCGCGGCGATTGGATCATCGACCCCGCATTGCATCGCCCGACGAGCCGCATCGATCTCGCCGTCAGTGTTTCGCGCGCCGCGCCGGCGCCATTGCGCGATGGGCTTCTTGTGCATTTCCATCTCGGTACGGAAGATTTGGTCGGCCGCGTCGCGGTGCTGGGGATGCGCAGCATTGCGCCGGGCGAGGCAGGCTTTGTACAGGTCGATCTCGAGCGCGAGATCGGCGCGCTGTGGGGCGACCGCGCGATCATCCGCGACCATGCCGCGCGCCATACGCTAGCCGGCGGGCGGGTGCTCGATCCGGCCCCGCCGCGGCGCGGCCGCCAGCGGCCGGAGCGGCTGGCGGCCTTGACCGCGCTGACCGAGGCCGACGCCGGCGATGCGCTCGAAAAATTG
>JASIAN010000269.1 GCA_030042035.1 Alphaproteobacteria bacterium
TCCATCAGATGCGCGTTGGCGTGCGACGCTTGCGTGCGGCGTTGACGACGTTCGGCAAAATGCTGCCGACCAAAGAGCGGCGCTGGGCGTCGCAAGAGTTGCGCTGGCTGGCTGACGCGCTTGGCGCGGCGCGCAATCTCGACGTGTTCGCGGGCGCGCTGATCGCACCGGCGCGCAAGGCGCTGGGCGCCTCCCCTGAGCTCGCGGCATTGAGCGCTGCGGTGGAACGCCAGCGCAAGGCGGCCTACATCAAGGCGGCCAAGGCAATCCGATCGACGCGTTACACCACATCGCTGCTGCGCATGCTGCGCTGGTTCGAAACCGAGGGTTGGTGCGACGGTGGTTCACAGCACCCGCTTGCCGCATCGATCGGCGAGATCGCGCCCAAGATCCTCGCTCGCCGTCGCACCGTCGCGCGGCGGCGCGCCAAAGGATTCACCGGGCAGGCCCCGGCGGAACGGCACCGGCTGCGCATCGCGCTGAAAAAACTGCGCTACGCGACGGAGATGCTCGGCGGCCTCTGCGACGCCGAGGCGGTTGCGCAGTTCACAAGGCAGTTGAAGCGCCTGCAGGACGATCTCGGCGACGCAAATGATGTGCGCGTCGGCCACGACATTCTCGCCCAGCTACTGCGACGCAGGACCGAGGCCGCGCAGATCAGGGAGGCGGGAAGCGCCGTGCTCGGCTGGCACGCGCGCCGGCTCGCCCGCCGCGAACCGAAGCTGCGCCGGCATCTCGATGCGCTCTTCACCGGCGAGCCGTTCTGGCCGCGCTGACCGCAGTCAAGCCGCTTACGCCAGCATCTGCGGTACGACGAGGAACAGGTCGGTGTCGCCTGTGGCTTGGCCGGCGGCGGTGATCAGCGCGTGCGCCTGGCCGCGGTGATGCGTCTGGTGGTTAAAGAAATGCGCGACGAGCAGCCGCTTTGCCGCGCTCACCTCGCGTTCGGCGGCCCCGCTGAACCAGGTCAAGTCGGCATCGAGCCACGCGTCATCGACCTTGTCGGCCCAGCGCGCGATATCGGCGTCCGCCTTTTCGCGGGCCGCGCATAATTCGCCCCAGTCCTCGATGAAATGGTCACTTTGTTTGATCGGCGTCTGCGGCCGCGCCCAGTTGTCAAAGCGGCTCATCCATTGGCCGTCGCCCCACAGGATGTGGACAAGCGTGCCGTGGATCGAATGCCAGAACGCACCCTTGTCAGCTCGACGCTCGGCCTCGCTGAGGCGGCTCGCAGCGCCGTAGAGGCGGCGGTTCATCTCGGCGTTGTAGGCGGCCATCGTGCGACAATAGGCAGGGGTGATCATCGGCGCCTCCGATAGCGATGCAGATTCCGTTTGCCCGAACGGGGCCACCGCAGCAACCTTGATTCGCGATCAACCGGAAAGGTACCTCGCCATGCCTGAGGGACAGCGCGCACGGCCGCAGCCGACGCCCGAGACGATGCATTTCTGGGAAGGCACGCGCGCCGGCGAGTTGCGCCTGCAGCGCTGCGCTTCCTGCGGCAAGGCGTATTTCCCGCCACGCCCGTTCTGCCCGGCTTGCGCCTCGCGCGATGTCAGCGTGTTCCGCGCCAGCGGCCGGGGCCGGCTTTTCAGCTATATCATCCATCATCGCCCGGTGCCGGGCTTCACGCCGCCTTATGCGATCGCGGTCGTCGAATTGGATGAAGGCCCGCGCCTGATGACCAACATCGTTGATTGCCCGCAGACGCCCGAAGCGCTGCAACTCGACATGCCGCTCGAAGTCGCGTTCGAGCGGCTCGACGATGAGATTACGCTGCCGCTCTTCCGTCCGGCGAAAGCCTAGGTCCACCCCATCGCGTCGTTGCGAGGAGCCGAAGGTGATGAAGCAATCCCGTCGAGATTGCTTCGCTTTCTCGCAATGACCGTTCCGAAAGGTAGACGACATGAAGCAAAAATCGATCGCGATCGTCGGTGCCGCCGAGACGACCGAACTAGGGCGCATCCCGAACCTGTCGCAGATCGGGTTGCACGCCGACGCCGCGCTCAACGCAATGCGGGATTGCGGTCTCGGCCCGAAAGATATCGACGGCGTCGCGACAGCCGGCGAGACGCCGGTGACGGTCGCGCATTACCTCGGCATCACGCCCAAATGGGTGGATGGCACCGCGGTCGGCGGCTGCTCGTTCATGATCCACGTGCGCCACGCCGCCGCGGCGCTTGAATCGGGGCTGTGCAAGACCGTGCTGATCACGCACGGCGAAAGCGGCCGTTCCGGTGTCGGCCGCTCGCGACCGGCGGTTGCGCCGGGCAGCCTCGCCGGTCAGTTCGAAATTCCCTACGGCCCGATGGGGCCGCCGACGCTCTTCACGATCCCCGTTTTGCGTTACATGAAGACCTACGGCATCAGTGAAGAACAGCTCGCGATGGTCTCGGTCGTGCAGCGCGAATGGGCCGCGAGGAACCCGCGCGCGACGTTCCATGACCCGATCACGGTCGCGGACGTCTTGAATTCGCGCATGATCGCCTACCCGTTCCGCCTGCTGATGTGCTGCCTCGTGACCGACGGCGGCGGCGCCCTGATCCTGACGACGGCCGACCGCGCCCGGGATTTCCCGACAAAGCCGGTATATCTCCTCGGCACCGGCGAATCGGTCGAGACGCCGATGGTGAGCCAGATGGAGGATTTCACGTCGTCGCGCGCGTTCCGCGTCGCCGGCGCCAAGGCCTTCGAAGAAAGCGGCATCACCCATAAAGACGTCGACCATCTGATGATCTACGACGCCTTTGCGCATCTGCCGATCTATGGCCTCGAAGACCTCGGCTTTTGCGAGCGCGGCGCGGCGGCGGGGTTCATCGCCGCCGGCAACACGCGGCCGGGCGGCAAGCTGCCGCTCAATACCAACGGCGGCGGCCTCTCCTACATGCACTCCGGCATGTACGGCATGTATGCGCTACAGGAGAGCGTCAGGCAGATGCGCGGCATCGCGCCGGCGCAGGTGCCGGGCGCCAAGATCAGCGTGTGCCACGGCGTCGGCGGCATGTTCGCCGCCTCCGGCACGATCATCATGACCAACGAGGGACCTTGACTGCTAAAATG
>JASIAN010000270.1 GCA_030042035.1 Alphaproteobacteria bacterium
GCCGACCGCCGAGGCTTCCTCGCCGGCATAGAGATGCACAAAGCCGGGGATGCCGCCCTTCGAAAATTCCTCCTGCACCCGCTCCTCGAAACGGCGGATCGTGACCATGCTGCGATAGGCCCGCAGCAATTCCTCGCGGCTCAGTTGCACCGGCGCCTCCCTTGGGCTGTGCGTCGCCGCGCAGCGTATCGGATTGCGCCCGCAGCCCCAAGCCCCGGGGCGCCGGCTACGGTCGATCCGTAACAAGGAAAATGTCAGCAGATGGCGAACGGCGGCGCCGCTCGCACGCGCAATTCGGCCGGCAAATCCTCAAGGTTTGTGTCAACAATGCCACCACAATTTTGATAATCAGGCGGCGAAATTGCGATGATATGCGGCATAACAGTGCAAAGGCATTAAGTGATTTTTACTCATGCCGGAACCAATAAACATCACCCTCTGTTCATCATGATAAGCGCAGCCGTGGCAATTGCGGAGCGTGAGATTTTGGAGATCAGGGTATGAAGCGGGCATTGATTGCCGTTGGTGCCGTGCTGATCCTTGCAGCACCAGCGCTAGCAGATGAAGTGACCATCGACAAACAAACGACCACGACCACGACGACAACGACCGCGCCGGCGGTCATCCCCCCGGGTTCGACCGTCGCGATTGCGCCGAACCCGCCGCCGCCAGCGCAGGCCGAGCTGGTGCCGCCGCCGCCCGATGACACCGCGAACTGGGTTGGCGGGCATTGGCTGTGGAATGCCGATATGCACGCCTACACCTGGGTTGCCGGCCGTTATGCCGAGCCGCCGCGCGTCACTGCGGTATGGGTGCCGGGACATTGGGTAGAGCAACCCAACGGCTGGGAATGGGTCGGAGGCTACTGGGATTAGCCCCGATTGATTGGCGGCCGGGCGCGCCCCGCGCCGGCTCACAATCGGCTCTACCGCCGTCGAGACTGAGGGGAGCGGGGTCGCCGGCTGCGAAGCGGAGCTACACCGCCGGGCGCGCGCGGATATCGTCCGCGACCTTGCGGGCGAGGAATTTTCCGTCGCTCGCCGCGCCGGCGAGACGGCCGCCTTCGACCATGACCTTGCCGCGCAAGATCGTCATTGACGGCCACACGGCAAGGTCGCGGCCCTCCCACGGCGAATAATCGGCTTCGTGCATGTCGGCGGCGCGCACGGTGTGCCGCCGGCGCGGGTCCAGCAGCACGATGTCGGCATCGGAACCGACCGCCAGCGCGCCCTTCCGCGGATAAAGACCGAGGATTTTCGCCGCGTTCGTCGAAATCAGCCCGACGAAGTTTTCGAGACTGCGGCCGCGCTTCTCGACCGTCTCGGTGTAGATCAGCGACACCCGCGGCTCGACGCCGGCATTGCCGCCGGTCGTATCGTCGATGCGACGGCCCTGCAACTTGTATCTCAAGGGACAGCAGATTTCATCGGTCGCGACGGTCTGGATCGCGCCGTAATCAGTGCCGTCCCACAGCGCCGCCTGGTCCTCGGCGAATTTCAATGACGGATAGGTGTGGTAAATCTGGCCGTTTGGCTTTTTGTAGTCTTCCGAATTGTACATCAGATACTGGTGCAGCGTCTCGCCGTAGATCGGGGTGCCCTGGGCGCGCGCCGCCGCGATCGCGCGGACGCCGGTCGCGGCCGACGTATGCAGCATGTAGAGCGACGAGCCTTCGATATTGGCGGCCAGCCGGATCACCCGGTTGAACGACAAATCCTCCGACAGCGTGTTGTGGACTTCCGCCATGTTTTCGAAGCCGGTGCGGCCTTCGCGCGTCAGCTTCTCGTACATGTGCATGACGATGTCGTTGTCCTCGGCGTGGATCGCGGCGACCCCGCCGGCTTGCGCCAGCGCCTTCAGCACCTCCCAGATATCGCCGAACTGCACCATGCGGCCCCTGCGCGACGGCGTGATGTCGGTCGTAAACATCTTGACCGTCGCGTGGCCGGCGGCGACCGCTTCCCGCAACTGGTCAGGGATCGAGGGATCGAGCTTCCCCTGCACCATGACGTGAAAGCCGTAATCGCAATAGCAGTCGCCGGCCCACTCCCGTTGCCGCCGCTCGATCGCCTGCTGCACGTTGTTGTCGGCATCGACGAGCGCGAAATCGAGGATCGTCGTCGTGCCGCCGTGGAGCGCCGCCTGGCTCACCCGGTCGGGGCCGTCGGTCAGGTTGGGCTGGCTCTGGCCCGGCACCGGCATCGGCCAGCGGCAATGGACGTGCGGATCGACGCCGCCCGGGATGACGATCTGTCCCTGGGCATCGATCGTGCGCCCCGCGCCGATCGCTGCGAGGCTGCCCGGCGCGCCGATCGCGGCGATCTTCTCGCCCTCTATGCCGATATCGACGTGCGCGGCGCCGGTCGGCAATACGGCAAGGCCGCCGGAAATCACGATGTCGAGCATGGCGCGTCCTCCTCTTCAGCGTTTGATGCGAGCAGTGACGGGGCGGCGAAGGCGAAATGGGCGAGGATTTCCTCGGGCGCGATGGCGTGCACGATAAAGACAAGGCGGCTGCGATGGTCGGCGTCCGGCCAGGCGGCAAGCCATTGTGGCGCGAACATCGCATGCTGCGCCGCCTGCACGATCGCGGGCCGTCCCGCCGCGTCGGCGAATTCGACGACGCCCTTGACGCGCAACAGATCGTAGCCGCGCGCCTCGGCCAAGCCGCCCAGCGCGCGCGCGAAGTCGAGCCGGCCGACCGGGCCGTCGAGCACCAGCGTATAGGTCGCGATGCCGTGCGAATGGTGCGCTTCTCCCCATTCTTCGTCATGGCCGGGCTCGACCCGGCCATCCACGGGTTTCGAGCGAGCGCCGATTGCCGCTCCGTGGATGCCCGGATCAAGTCCGGGCATGACGGTCCTTGGCTGTCGAGCGGCGCCAAATAGCACCGTGGCCGGGTTTGTCAGCGTGGCTCCGGTGATGCGTTCGGCCGATGGGTTCAGCGCATCGAGGCGGGCGGCGAGCGCAGCGCTGACGGGCGCGAGATCAGTCTTTGAGATTACCAGCGCGTCGGCGATCGCGGCCTGGCGTGCGGCTTCGGCGAAGCGGCCGAGCGTCGCAGCGCCGCTTACCGCATCGACGACGGTCGCGACGCGCTGGAACTGCAACCGCGCGTCGAGCATCGGGTCGGTGCCGAGCGTGAACAGGATCGGGCCGGGATCAGCGAGGCCGCTGGTTTCGACGACGAGGCGGCGGAAGAGGCGGATATCGCCGCGATCGCGCCGCTCGATAAGGCGGCGCAGCGTCGCGGCCAAATCCTCGCGCACCGCGCAGCACAGGCAGCCGCCCGGCAGCTCCACGACTTCCCCAAGTGCGAAATCGAGCAGGTAATGATCGATCGCGACCGCCCCGATCTCGTTGATGATGACCGCGGTATCGGCGAATTGGGGAGCTGCGAGCGCGCGGCGTAAGAGCGTCGTTTTGCCGCTGCCGAGAAACCCGGTCAGCAGGGTCAGCGGGATCGGCGACGGTGGATCGGTTGCCATGACGCGCCGATCTTTCATGAGCCGGCCGCGGCCGGCAAGGGCAGAGCGGCGTCAATCGCGCCGAACCCCGCACGCCGCCGCCCTCGGCGACGCATTCGATTGCAATCTTGCTGTTGCAACAGCATCATGCGAGCCAGTATTACCGCGCATTTTCGGGAGGAGGCGCGACGTTATGGCGCCCGCTGAGCGTACCGGAACGGAGGATGCCTCCGAGGACGACATCCTGCTTGCCGCCACCGCGGTGTCAAAGCGGTTTGGCGGCGTCACGGCGGTGGAGGAGGTGTCGATTGCGGTGAAGCGCGGTTCGGTGACCGCGATCATCGGCCCAAACGGCGCCGGCAAGACTTCGTTCGTCAACATGGTCAGCGGTTTTTATCGCCCCGACAGCGGCGTCATTCGCTTCGCGGGCACCGACACGACGCGTTTCCGGCCGGCCGAAATCGCCGCGCTCGGGATCGCCCGCACCTTTCAGAACATTGCGCTGTTTGGCGGCATGACGGTGCTCGACAACATTATGCTCGGCCGCCATGTCCACATGAAATCCGGCATCCTGTCGTCCTTTGTCTATTGGGGCCTCGCGCAGAAGGAGGAGGTCGCGCACCGCGCCCGCGTCGAGGAGCTGATCGACTTCCTCGAACTGCAGGACCTGCGCAAGCAGCCAACCAGCGCTCTCGCTTACGGCCTCAGAAAACGCGTCGAACTGGGGCGGGCCTTGGCGCTCGATCCCAAGCTCTTGCTGCTCGACGAACCGATGGGCGGCATGAACCAGGAAGAAAAGGAGGACATGGCGGGCTATATCCTCGATGTGAACGAGCAGTGGGGCACGACGATCATTCTGATCGAGCATGACATGGCGGTGGTGATGGACATTTCCGACCGGGTCGCGGTGTTGGATCGCGGCCGCAAGATCGCCGAGGGCACGCCCTCCGAGATGCAGAGCAATCCCGATGTGATCCGTGCCTATCTCGGCACCGGCGAACGCGGCGCCGGCGAGAAGAGGGGCCACGCGGCATGAGCGGCGCGACGCTGCCGCAGCTCTTGCTTCGCCATGCCGAGCGGACGCCTGAGCGGTCGGCGATGCGCGAGAAGGACCGCGGCATCTGGCAGCCCTGCAGCTGGCGGCGATATTGGCAGGAGGTGCGCGAATTCGCGCTGGGGCTCGCCGCCCGCGGCTTCGCGCGCGGCGACAAATTGTCGGTCATCGGCGAAAACCGGCCGCGCCTCTATGTCGCACAGCTGGCGGCGATGAGCCTCGGCGGCATTGCCGTGCCGGTCTACCAGGACGCGATCGCCAGCGAACTCGCCTATGTGCTCGACCATGCCGAAACCTCGGTCATTGTCGCCGAGGACCAGGAACAGGTCGACAAGATACTGTCGTTGAGGGAGCGGCTGCCGCATCTGCGCCTTCTCGCGTTCGACGATCCGCGCGGCCTGCGAAACTACGACGACCCGCTGCTCTCGCCATTTGAGGCGGTCGCCGCCGCCGGACGCGAGTTCGGCTCGGCCCACCCCGGCTATGTCGAGGCCGCCGTCGCGGCTGGCGACGCGGACGATCTGTGTCTGTTTTCCTATACCTCGGGCACGACCTCGCGGCCGAAAGGGGTCATGCTGACGCACGCCAACCTGCTGCGCCCGGCCGAGGCATTTGCCGCGGTCGAGGGGCTGCGGGCAAGCGAGGAGCACGTCGCCTATCTGCCGATGGCCTGGGTCGGCAATTCGCTGATCTCGATCGCACTGCATCTGTGGCTCGGCTTCACGATCAACTTCCCGGAAAAGCCCGAGACGCTGCGCCGCGACCTGCGCGAATTGGGGCCGACGATCGCATTGGCGCCGCCGCGGCTGTGGGAGAACGCGCTGACCGACATCCTGGTCCGCGCCGCCGACGCCAGCCCGCTCAAACGCTGCACGTTCGACTTTTTCCGCGGCGTCGCCGAGCGCGCCGAGGCCCGCCGCGCGGAAGGCGGCGGGGCGTCGATCGGCACCCGGCTGCTCTTGGCGCTCGGCGAGTTTCTCGTCTACGCGCCGCTGCGCGACCAGCTCGGGCTGGCGCGCGCCCGCCTCGTCTACACCGGCGGCGCGCCGCTGGGCGCCGACACGTTCCGTTTCTTCCGCGCGATCGGCGTCAACCTGAAGCAGGTTTACGGTGCCACCGAACTGTCCGGCCTGTGCGCGATCCAGCCCGACGGCGAGGTCGATCCCGACACGGTCGGCCGCATGATCCCCGGCGCCGAATTGAAGATCGATGATGACGGCGAAGTGCTGGTGCGCTCCGGCGGCGTGTTCCAGGGGTACTACAAGCAGCCGGAAGTAAGTGCCGAGGCGCTGACCGATGACGGGTTTCTGCGCACCGGCGACGCCGGGTTTCTCGACCGGCGCGGCAATCTCGTCATTGTCGATCGCGCCCGCGACGTCGGCAAACTGGCCGACGGCACCGTGCTGGCGCCGCAATATCTCGAAAATAAGCTCAAGTTCAGCCCGTATATCGGCGAAGCGGTGGTGTTCGGCGACGGCCGCCCATTTGTCGCCGCGATCGTCGCGATCGACGCCGCGACAGTCGGCAACTGGGCAGAGCGGCACAACCTCGCCTATACCTCGTTCCAGGATCTGTGCGCTCGCCCGGAAGTGCGCGAATTGATCCGCGACGAAATCGCGAAATGCAATGCCGGGCTGAAGGAAGCAATTCGCATCCGCCGCTTCCTCGTGCTCAACAAGGAATTCGACGCCGACGACGACGAGATCACCCGCACCCGGAAGATCCGCCGCCGCTTTGTCGCCGAGAAATACGCCGCGATTATCGATGCGTTCTACAGCGGCGCCGAAGATGTCGACGTCAGCGCCCAGATCACCTACGAGGACGGCCGCAAGGCGGTGCTGCGCTCGACGATCGCGATCGGCGATCTCGCGGCCCCGGCCGAGCCCCCGCGCGAGGCGGCCTATGCTTGATCTGCCATGGCGTTTTGTCGCGATCCTCTTCGCCAACGGCGTGCTCGTCGGCTCGATGTATGCACTTATCGCGCTCGGCTTTGTGCTGATCTACAAGGCGACCGACGCGATCAATTTCGCGCAGGGCGAATTTGTCATGTTCGCCGGCTTTCTCGCGGCCGGGGCGACGCACGAGGCCGGGTTTCCGTGGTGGATCAGCGCGCTCCTGTCGGTCGCCGGCATGATCGTCTTTGCCTTCGGGCTGGAGCGCATCGTGTTGCGGCCGTTGATCGGGCGGCCGGTTCTTGCGGTGATCATGGCGACGCTGGGACTGGGCTTTGTGCTGCGCGGCGTCGCGACGATGGCGTTTGGCGGCGGCACACAGACGATCCCGCTGCCGGTCAGCAATGCGCCGGTGTTCATCGGGCCCCTGATCCTGCCGCCGATCGAGCTGGTCGGGGCCGGCGTCAGCCTTGCCTTTCTGGGCGTGTTCGGCTGGTTTTTTTTGAAGAGCCGGGTCGGCGTCGCGATGCGCGCGGTCGCCGACAGCCAGCAGGTGGCGATGGCGATGGGTATCAACGTGCGGCGCTATTTCGCGCTGGCTTGGGCGATGGCCGGCGTCGTCTCGGCGCTCGGCGGCGTCTTGTGGGGCGGCATGCTGGGGGTCGACAACCAGCTGGCGCTGGTCGGCCTCAAAGTGTTCCCGGTCATGATTTTGGGCGGCCTCGATTCGATCGTCGGCGCCGTGGTCGGCGGGATCATTGTCGGCGTTGTCGAGAGCTTGTCAGCCGGCTTTCTTGACCCCTTGGTCGGCGGCGGGACCAAGGATTTCGTGCCGTATCTGCTGATGATCGCGGTCTTGATGGTACGGCCGGAAGGGATTTTCGGCCGCCGCCGCATCGAGCGCATCTGACTTTTTACGATAGGCTAAGCCACGCATGTTTCACAGCGAGACCGGCGTCTTCAAAACCAGCTACGCCGCCGACATGGCGCTCTATCCGCTGCCGGTGGCGCGCTATGCCGTCATCGCGCTCGCGATCGTCTTTCTGTTTATCGTGCCGCTGGTCTTCTCGCCCTACTTGATGACGCTGATGAACCTCGTACTGATCGCTGTCGTCGGTGCGATCGGCCTCGACATCCTGGTCGGCTACACCGGGCAGATCTCGATCGGCCACGGCGCCTTCATGTCGGTCGGCGCCTATACTGCGGCCAACCTGATCGTCCGCACCGGTCTGCCGTTCTGGCTGGCGATCCCGGCCGGCGGCGCGATGGCGGCGCTGATCGGCATCGTCATCGGCATCCCATCGCTGCGCATCAAGGGCATCTATCTCGCCGTCGCAACCCTGGCGGCTCAATTCGTCATCGAGTGGATGATCAACCACATCACGTGGATTTCCGGTGGCATCGAGGCCTCGATCCAGGTGCCACCGCCCAGCATCTTTGGCTTCAAGCTCGTCACCGCTTATCGGCTTTATTTCTTCCTGCTGTTTTTTGCCGCGCTGGCGATCGTCGCAACCCTGAACTGGATGCGCAGCCGCATCGGCCGCGCCTTCATCGCCATCCGCGACCAGGACATCGCCGCCGAGATCATCGGCATCAACATCTTCAAATACAAGCTTTACGCCTTTGCCATCTCGTCGTTTTATGCCGGCGTGACCGGCGTGCTTTATACCTATTACTACGGCATCGCCAATTACGAGCAATTCGGCATCGACGTTTCGATCAATTACCTGGCGATGATCCTGATCGGCGGCCTTGGATCGATCTTGGGCGCGATCTTCGGCGCCACCTTCATCACCATTCTGCCGGAAGCGGCACGCCAGTTTCTCACGCATTACGGCGGCATGATCATGTCGCAGGATGCCGTGACCAACGTCGTGCCCAATCTGCAGCTGGTGTTATTCGGTGGATTGATCATCTTCTTCCTGGTCGCCGAGCCGGAGGGCCTCAACCGGCTGTGGCGCAGTATCCGAAATTACTTCCGGGTTTGGCCTTTTTCCTACTGACCGTAACGCATCTGCAAGCAAGGGGAGGAAGTTATGCGAGAAAGACCAGCAACCTACATCGCTCTGTCACTGGGCCTGCTGCTTGGGCTGGCCGTCGCGGCACCGGCGCAAGCCGCCGACAAGGGGACGATCATCATCGGCATGCAATGCGACCGCACCGGGCCGACCCAGGTCGTCGGCACGGCGTTGTGCCCGGGCACGCACGACTACATCGACCTGATCAATTCGCGGGGCGGGATCGATGGCTGGAAGCTCGATGTCCCCGAGGTCGACAACCAATACCAGGTGCCGCCGTCGATCGCGGAATACGAGCAGGCGAAGCAGCAGGGCGCGGTCGGCGTCATGATCTACGGCACACCGATCACCGCGGCGCTCAACTCGCGGCTCGAACAGGACCACATCCCCGGCACCTCGCCCGGCTTTGGCATCGCCGCCTCCGCCGATGGCAAGTATTATCCCTACCTGTTCCCGATCGCCGCCAATTACTGGTCGCAAGCGGCGGCGGCCGTGCAATTTGCCAAGCAGCAATTGGGCGGGAGCCTGAAGGGCAAGAAGATCGCCTACATCTTCTATGACAATCCGGCCGGGCACGAACCGCTGCCGATCCTTGATGAGCTGTCAAAGACCGAGGGTTTTCAGCTGCAGAACTTCGCCGTGCCGCCGCCGGGCGTCGATGTCAGCTCGCAGGTATTGGCGATCGCCCAGCAATATCGGCCCGATTTCGTCATCGACCATACCTTCGGCAAGTCGCCGGCGCTGATCATCAAGGGGCTGCAGCAGAACGGCTACCCGCTCAACAAGGTGGTCGCAATGGTGTGGGCCTCGGGCGAGGCGGACATCCTCGGTGCCGGCGGCTGGAACGTCGCGCAGGGCTATTACACGATGCAGTTTGCCGGCGCCGGCCAGGACTACCCGGTGATCAAGCAGATCAAGGCGATGTACAAAAAGGAGGGCAAATCCCCGCCGGACGCGCTGAACAGCACGGTCTACTATAACCGCGGCGTTTTCCAGGGCGCGGTCTGGGTCGCCGCCATCCGCAACGCCCTCAAGCTCAGCCACGGCAAGAAGCCGACACCGACCGATGTCGCCAAAGGCTTTGAGATGATCAAGGACTTCAAACTCGGTGGCATGGTGCCGCCGATCACGATCAGCGCCGCCGATCACGAAGGCGGCGGCTGGGTCCGGATCTTCCAGGTCAAAGGCGACGGCTTTGTCGCGAAGACGCCGTGGTTCCGCGGCTTCCGCAAAGTCGTCGTCGATCTCGAGGCAAAGACGGCCCAGCAGATGGCCTCGAAGGCCAACTAGCTGCCCCCTCTGCGCAGCGTGGGGAAAGCGGCGCCCGAGGGCGCCGCTTTTGCTCGCGCCATCGAAGGATTGGTATGGGATGCTGGCGCTCAACAATATCGAAGTCGTCTATGACGGCGTGATCCTGGTGCTGAAGGGCGTGTCACTCAACGCCGAGAAGGGCCGGATCACGACCTTGCTCGGCGCCAATGGCGCCGGCAAGACGACGACATTGAAGGCCATCTCCGGCCTCTTGCGCACTGAGCGCGGCGACGTGACGAAAGGCAGCGTCGAACTCGATGGCGAACGGCTCGACCGCCTGCCCGCCTTCGATGTCGTCAAGCGCGGCGTCGTGCAGGTGTTCGAAGGACGCCGCGTGTTCGAGAACCTGACGGTGGAGGAAAACCTCGTTGCCGGCGCCCACAGCCAGCGCGACCGGAGCAAGGTCAAGGACGGCATCGACCGCGTTTACGCCAGCTTTCCGGTCTTGAAAGAACGCCGCAGCCAATCGGCCGGCTATCTGTCGGGCGGCGAGCAGCAGATGCTGGTGATCGGTCGGGCGTTGATGTCCGATCCCAAGGTCGTCCTGCTCGATGAACCCTCGCTCGGCCTCGCGCCGATGGTCATCGAGGAAATTTTCGGCGTCATCCGCCGCTTGAAGGACGAGCAGAACCTGACGGTTCTCCTGGTCGAGCAGAACGCAGCCCTGGCGCTCGACATCGCCGACCACGGCTATGTCATGGAAAACGGCCGCATCGTACTGGAGGGGCCGGCCGCGGCGCTGCGCGAGAATTCCGACATCAAGGAATTCTATCTCGGCCTCAATGACGCCGGCGCCCGCAAATCCTACCGCGAAACAAAACGCTACCGGCGCCGCAAGCGCTGGCTCTCGTAGATCGGGCCGGCGCAGTCAAGAAAGAAACAGCAGCGCCGGTTGCTCGAGAAGATCCTTGACGCTCTGGATGAACGAGGCGGCCTCCCAGCCGTCGACGATGCGATGATCAAATGACGACGACAGGTTCATGATCTTGCGCACGACGATCTGCGCCCCGTGCGCCGTCGCGCGCACGACCGGCCGTTCGACGATGCGGTTGACGCCAACGATCGCCACCTCGGGATGATTGATGATCGGCGTCGCGGCGATGCCGCCGAGGCGCCCGAGGCTTGTAATCGTGATCGTCGAACCGCCGAGCTCGTCGCGGGCCGCCTTGCCGGCGCGCGCCGTCTCCGACAGGCGCCGCGCCGCCGCAGCGCTCTGCCACAGGTCGAGCGCCTCGGCATGGCGCGCAACCGGCACGAGGAGGCCGCCCGCGGTCTGCGTCGCGACGCCGATATGCACTGCGGCGTGGCGGTGCAGCACGCCGTTCTCGTCATCATAGCGCGCGTTGACCTGCGGGTGCACGGCAACGGCGCTGACAATCGCACGCATTAGAAACGGCAGCAGGGTCAGATGCTCGCGCTCGGCATAGGTTGCATTCAGCTGGGCGCGCAGGTCTTCGAGCGCGGTGACGTCGACTTCCTCGACATAGGTGAAATGCGGGATGCGTCGCTTTGCTTGTTCTAGATGCTCGGCGATGGCTCGGCGCAGGCCGATGACCGGCACATCCTCGACCCCTTCGCGCAGCGCCAAGGCCGGCGCGGCGGCCGGCATTGGGGTCGCGCCGCCGGCGACAAAGCGCTCGAGGTCGTGCTGTGTAATGCGGCCGGCAGGTCCCGTGCCCGGCACGAATTGCAGCGCGATGCCGTGGTCCCAGGCGCGCCGCCGCACCGCCGGCGAGGCCAGCGGCTTTTCTCCCGGCCGGCGCGCCATCGGTGCAACCCGAATGGTTTCGGCCGCCCTCGCCGCCGCAGCCGCGCCCGGCCCTAGTGGTTCCACCCCCAGCGCCCGCGGCGTCGGCCGTTCTCTTTCTTTTTCCCGAGCAACCGCAGCCGGCGGACGGGCCAGCGGTTGGGCGGGCGGGAAGCGCAATATCGCTGCCGGCGCCTCTGCTTCCGGCACGTTACCTTCGCCGGCCACGTCGAGCTCGACGAGCTCCGACCCGACCGGGCGCCGCTCGCCCGGCGTGCCGTGGATCGCAACGACGGTGCCGGCGACCGGCGACGGCAACTCGATCGTCGCCTTCTCCGTCATCACGTCAACCAGCGGGTCCTCCTCGCGGATCGCCTGTCCCGGCGCAACATGCCAAGCGACGATCTCGCCCTCGGTCAAACCTTCGCCGAGATCGGGCAGTTTGATGATGTAGCGGGCCATCTCAGAGGACTGCCATCATCGAGATTGCTTCGCTTCGCTCGCAATGACCCGGGAAAATGTCATTGCGAGGAGCGCAGCGACGAAGCAATCCGGACCAGCATTTTCACCCCTCCAGGGCGCGGCGCATGCCGTCGGCGAGGCGTGCAGGACCGGGAAAATATTCCCATTCGAGCGCGTGCGGGTAAGGCGTGTCCCAGCCGGTCACCCGCACGATCGGTGCCTCCAGGTGGTAGAAGCAATGCTCCTGCACCAGCGCCGCCAACTCGGCGCCGAACCCGCAGGTCCGCGTTGCCTCATGCGCGACGACGCAGCGGCCGGTCTTTTTTACCGAGACAACAATGGCGTCGATATCGAGCGGCAGCAGCGTGCGCAGGTCGATGATCTCGGCATCGATGCCCGCTTCTGCCGCCGCCGCCAGCGCGACATGCACCATCGTGCCGTAGACGAGCACAGTGACCGCCGCGCCCTCGCGCACGACAGCGGAGCGCCCCAGCGGCACCGTGTAATAGCCCTCCGGCACCTCGCTCTGCGGATGCGCGGTCCAGGGCTGCGCCGGGCGCTCGGGATGGCCGTCGAACGGGCCGTGATAAAGCCGCTTCGGCTCGAAGAACACGACCGGGTCGTCGTCCTCGATCGCACTGATCAGGAGGCCCTTGGCGTCGTAGGGGTTGGAGGGGATCACCGTCTTCAGGCCGCAGACATGGGTGAAGA
>JASIAN010000271.1 GCA_030042035.1 Alphaproteobacteria bacterium
CGCCATTACGGCGGCGACCACATCATTTTCATCGGCCACGTCGAACGTTTCGCCTACACCGACAAGCCGACGCTGTTATTCTGCCGTGGCAAATACATGCGCGGCGAACCGATCATGCAGACGTGAGGTCCGGGGTCAACTGGATGCTGATGTCGGCACAATCCGAAGGAGGCTTTCGCCCGCATTTTCCGGCAGAAGCAGGCCGCCGCTCACCCGCAACCCTATTTCTGGTTGTAGAAATGATGATGCGTCCCCGTAGCTCAGCCGGATAGAGCATCGGTTTCCTAAACCGGGGGTCGCAGGTTCGAGTCCTGCCGGGGACGCCAAATTGTTCAATCATTCGCGAGAAATCCGCACGCGGCTGACGAGAAGGTGGGTTACGGATTGGTCACGGCAAATGCAGCCCGAGATTGTCCCGACCGGTGCAGCGGATGGCGCCGCGCGCGCCGCTGGAACCCATCTGCTGTCCCCTGACACCGGCCCGCCCTACGGCCATTCCGGGCAACGGCGATTGTCTGCGGCCTTTGGGAGCGACCGGGGGATGGTGGAGCCGAGGGGGATCGAACCCCTGACCTTCGCATTGCGAACGCGACGCTCTCCCAGCTGAGCTACGGCCCCGATGTCACGCCGATTGTCTGTCCGCCCCTCGCCGGCGGCGGGGACTATGGTGATCGCCCGGTCGGCTGTCAAGGTTGGCTCTGGACGGCGATCGGCGCATGGCGGCGGCTCGCCGCGGCGGCTCAGGCCGACGTGAAATGCCGCATGAAATAATCGCAGGTCTCCTCTGGCGCTTCTTCCGGCACGTAATGCCCGCATGGCAGCGCGCCGCCCCAGGCGTTGGTCGCGTAATCGCGCTGCCACACCGCCAACACGTCGCCGTGCACGCCCTCGGTGTGGCTCCGCGCCCCCCAGATCACGAGGAGCGGCACCGTGATCTTGCGGCCGGCCGCAAAATCCGCGGTATCCATCGCGAAATCCGAGGTCGCGCAGGCGCGGTAATCGGCGCACGAGCCTTTGATCGTCTTCCAGTTGAAGCAGCGGACGTATTCGGCGAACGCGGCGGGATCGAAGAAACCGAGGCCGATGCCGGGCTTTGACAGCTTCTTCTCCATGAACCAATGGGCGCCAACCCCGGCCAACAGGCGCTCCGGCAGATCGTAGGGCTGCGCCATCAGCGCCCAATGCCACGAGCGCATGGCCCATTCGCGCGACGTATGGGTCCAGATATGATGGTTCGGCAGGATGTCGACGAGAGCGGCACGCGTCACGCGCTCGGGGTGGTCGAGACACATCCGCGCCGTCGTGCGCGCGCCGCGGTCATGCCCGGCGACAAAGAATTGGCGGTAGCCGAGCCATTCCATGACCGCGATCTGGTCCTCGGCCATCGCGCGGAAGGAATAATTGATGCTGTCGGGGCCGGCGTCATCCGGGCCGATGCTGTCGCCGTAGCCCCTGAGATCGGCGCAGACAACATGGAAATGCCGCGCCAGCTGCGGCGCCACCCTGTGCCAGGACACGTGGGTCAGCGGGTTGCCATGCAACAGGAGCAGCGGCGGGCCGTCGCCGCCATGCCGCAGGTGGATGCGCGCCCCCGCGGTGTCGATGTCGGCCGTCGTGAACCCTTCGAACATGGCATCCTCCGCGATATCTCGCCGCAGTTCGAGGCAAGGCCTTCAAGCCGCGGCTGCCGATCATTGCGACGGGCGGGGCAACGACGCAATCTCGATCCTCATCGCAGCGCGCGATGGCGCGGTGGTAACGGCAGAGGAGCGAGCATGCGCCGGCGCGCGTTGCGCCTGTTAGCGCCGATCGCGATCGGCATGCTGTTTCTTGGCTGCTGGCAGGCGGTGGTGCGCATCGACGCCATCCCGCCCTACATTCTGCCGGCGCCGAGTGCGATCGCGTTGAGCCTGTGGCAGGACGGGTCGAGCCTGCTGGCATCGCTCCTCGTCACGCTGCGCGTCACGCTGGCCGCGCTCGCCGCGGCGGCGCTCATCGGCGGCGCGCTGGCGATCCTGTTCGCGCGCTCGCGCATCCTCGAACTGAGCCTGTTTCCCTACGCCGTCATTCTGCAGGTGACGCCGATCGTCGCGATCGCCCCGCTGATTATCATCTGGGTGCGCCAGCCGTTTCTGGCGCTGCTGGTGTGCGCGTGGATCGTCGCGTTCTTTCCGATCGTGTCGAACACGACGGTCGGCCTCAACAGCGCCGACCGCAACCTTCTGGCGCTGTTCCGGCTCTACGGCGCCTCGCCGGGCCAGACGCTGCTCTACCTGCGGATGCCGACGGCGCTGCCGTATTTTCTTGCCGGCCTCAGGATCAGCGGCGGCCTGGCGCTGATTGGCGCGGTCGTCGCCGAGTTTGTCGCCGGCACCGGCGGCACCGAAACGGGGCTTGCCTTCCGCATCCTCGAAGCCGGTTATCGCCTCGCGATCCCGCGGCTGTTCGCGGCGCTGTTTCTGTTATCGCTGACCGGCATCGTGATCTACCTGCTGCTCGATCTGCTATCGCGCCGGCTGTTGCGCCGCTGGCACGAGAGCGCCATCGCGGACGAGGAGGAGTGAGGTCAAGGCAGGATCAGCATGCCGATACGCAACACCTCGGCGATCCGGGGATCATCGATCGGCATTTCCTCGTCAGGGTTATACATCTTGAACCGCAAGGGCCCGATGCCATCGCCGACGACCAGCGCCGCGTCGGCGCTGCCGTCGCGCCGCACCAGGAATGCGAGATCGCCGAGCGCCACGGGCGCCTGCGGATCGACGTAGGCAAGCGCCCCCGGCCGCAGCAGAAACCCCAAGCGCTGCGAGAAATTGCGCACGAGAAAAGCGCCTTTGCGCGGCGGCAACAGATCGCTCGGCGCGATCTCATCGACCGCGCTCTTGCGGTCGATCGCGAAATGCCGGCTGCCGCCCTCGTCGCTGATCAGGTTACCGAACACCGGCAGCGGGGCCGACGCATCAGAGCGGCCTACATAGCGGATCGAACGGCGCATCGCATAGCGCTCGATCGCGCCGAGCTGGCCCCAGCGGCCATCCTCCTTCAACAGCGCCCGCGGCGTCCGCGGCAACAGCCGCTCCGGTGGCGTGCCGCTTTCCAGCTCCTTGCGGTTGTCGCGGGCGCGCCGCTCGAACATCGCGATCAGCCGATTAGCCGTGAGGCCGTAGAATTTGGCAACCGCCTCGATCTCGTCGTGCTGGATGATGCGGCTGGCCATCTCGACGCGGTGGTAGACCGACAGCGTCATGCCGATCGCGTCCGCCACCTGCTGCATCGTCCTGCCATATTTTTTGCGCAGTTGCGCCAGCACGTAGCCGGTGGCCGCGGCGCCGCTTTCAATGCTGTGGCGCACCGCATCGTTCTGTGCGCGCTGCCAGCGGCGCACCCCGGCGGGTTCATCGCGGCCGCTGACCACCGGGATGTCGTCGGGGCGGCAATCAAGCAGCGTTGCGAGGTCGGCCAGCTGCAGATTGGTCAGCCGGCGCTCACCGCTTTCCATTTTCGAGATCGTCGATTCGCTGAGCGGCGGGTCCATCAGCCGCCCAAGCTGCGCTTGGGTCAACTGTTTGCGGAGGCGCAACTCTTTGATGTTATTGGGGAAGACGATCTCGCCTTGAACGCGCGTCCGATCACCCATTGCATAATGGTTGCCGAACTCGCGATTATCGTCAAGTCGGGTCATTGGGGAAACCCGTCGGACGGGCACGGACACCGCAGCGATGGCAAGCACTTCCATATAGGAAAGCGCCCGCCGTGTTGCGATATCGGCCCCAGGGGATCGAATGGGCGACCAGCGGGTCTTTGCAAGGACAAAACCGACCGGCGACCGCCGAGGTGCCGGCGCCACCGCAATGTTGCGCAGCCGCCTGCCGGATCGGGCCGAATGCCTGCAACAACTGCTGCTGGCGTATTTGGATATTGTCGATCGCGACGACATTCATCAGGCGGCTGAACGGCTCGTGCACGTTCAGCAATGGATCCGCGACGAAGCCGCTCGCGCGGCCGCCGATCCGGTCTTTGCGCAGCTGTGTGCGATCTGATCGCGGCGCGGCGGCAGGACGGGCTCATTTGCTGCCGCCTTGCGGCATGAGGAGCGCTTCCAGCTCGATTATTTTCTGTGCGATCTGCTGCGGGTTCGCTTGGTAGGCGCCCGATTGGATCGCCTGCTGCAACGCCGCTACCCGCGCCTCGTCGACGCCCGATACGTTGCTCGCCGTCGCCGCGATCGTGCTCAGCAGCGCTTCGGCCCGCGCGACATCCGCGGAATCGACGCTGGCGCTTGTCGACGGTTGGCTTGCCGGCGCCGTCCCCGCCGCTCCGCCGGTCGGGCCGGCCTGTGCAATCTCAATGGGTCCCGTCGGGTTCACCCCTTGGATCGGATCAGGCATTGGTGCCTCGTCCTGTCAGCACGCTATCCGATATTGTGGCATCGGCGGCGGCATCAGGGAATACCCGGCGCCACACCGCGGCGAGTTCGTCGAGTGCGGTGCGCCCGGCCGTGACCGCTTCGCGATCGTCCCAGGCATTGGCTTTCAGGATGGCCGCCAGCACGTACTGGTAAATGCTGGCGAGGCAATCGCTGAGCGGGCCGCGCTCGAACCCCGACAAACCAAGCATGAATTCGACGACCTTGGCGGCCGAGCTCAACGCCTTGGCTTTTTTCTGCCGGTCGCCCGCGGCGATCGCCGCGTCCGCCTGCAACAGAAACGTACGCGCCGCGTCAAGCGCCATCTTCATGAATTCCTCGGGTTCGGCGCTGGTCCCCGCTACCGTTCGGTAGGCTGCGAGACCGTCCATCTCGTCCATCGCTTATCCTCCGGTCCCGCTGGCGCCCTGGTTGAAATAGCTGCTCAGGAAATTGCTGACGGTCTGCAGCTGCGACAGTGTCGCCTCGGCGTTGCTGTATTGCTGCGTGAGCGTCGCCGTCTCCTGCTGTGCCTGCTGCTGCAACTGGGCGATTTGCTGGTTCAACGAGGAGATCGTTGCGTTGAGGCTGGTGAGCTGGCCGGCGACGCCGCCGCCGCTCGACAGTGCGGAATTGACAAGGCTGCTGAGCGTGCCGAACAGCCCGGCGCCGACCGTCACTTGGCCGAGGGCACCGGTTACACTGGCGGCGATCTGCAATTCGAGACCTTGCGCCGGTCCCGAACCCGTCACCGTCAGGAGTCCGCCGCTGCCGCTGGCGGCCTCGCCGTTGACCGTGCCGCTGACCGCGCCGCCCGAGTTCGTCGTCACATCGATCGCGTAGGTCCCGGGTTGAGCCGCCCCGACGCCTTGCACCGTCACATCGGCGCTGGTCGCCGTCGCCGCGTTGCCGAGCAGCGCGGCGACAGCAGCATAGCTGCTTTGTGCTGCCTTTTGGAACGTCGCGTCGTCGAATGACAGCGTGCCGCCGCTGGTGATGCTGAAGCCGATTGCGCTTAGCGAATTGTACGGGCCGTTTTCGCCAGCATCGGCGGCCGGCGGTGCGGTGATCGCATCGAGCAGTCCATTGCGCAGGATCTGCAGCCCGATATTGCCGAGCAGCGGGCCGGCGCCGCTCGCTTGGGCGCTGCTCGCCTGCGTATACGAACTGTATTGGTTGATCGTGCCGAGGACGCCATTCAGCGCGGTGACCAGGCTGTTTGCCGCGTTGTCGAGCGCCGCCACGCTTTGCGTCACCTGCACGGTCGCCGCGCCGCTCGCCGCCAGCGTGAAGGTCAAGCCCGGCACGACGCCGCTCACCGTGTTGGAGCCACTGGTGATTGCGATGCCATTCAGCGAGAACGACGCATTGCTCGCGGCTTCGGTTTGGCTGAAGTGGCCGGCGCCGCTGGCGGAGCTGAATTTGGTCAGATTTCCGGCGCCGCTGACGGTCAATTCGTTGGCGGCGCCGGTCGCGTCGCCGGTCAGCACAAGATGATAAGATGCGCCGTCGAAAATGACTGTCGCCGCTGCGCCGAGGTTCGCCTGGTTGATTGCCGTCGCGATGCCGGCGAGGCTCGACTGGCCGCTGGCGATCGCGACCGTCACGGCCGATCCGCTGCCAACCTGGATCGTGATCGACCCGGAGCCGAGCGTCGCGCTGGTGCTCGCGAAGCCAGAAGACACCAGCGTCTCGGCCTGCGCCTGATGGATGCCGGTGAGGTTGTATGTGCCGACTTGGGCGGCGTTCGTGGCGGTAGCAGTGACGATGCCGGGCGCACTGCTGGTGGCGGTCGTCTGCGCCAGCGATTGGATATCGGCGAGGCCGGACAGCGCCGATTGCAGGCTCGACAGCGAGGACTGCACCTTGCCCAGCGCCGAGATTTCGGCCTGGATCGGCTTTTCCTGCGCCTGCAGCGCGTTGGCCGGCGCTTGATACGCCGCCTCCGCCTGCTGGATCAGCGTCGTGATCTGGTCCGAACTGAGGACGCTGCTCACCGTCATCGGCTATGCCCTTGCCCTGCGGGAGGGCCGTCCCCGGGCCTCAGCCCGGGGACCGCGTACCCGGCAGCCTGCTGAGACCCGACTATTGCAGCAGCTTCAGGAAGCTCTGCGCCAGCGTCTGCGACTGCGCCAGCGCCGACACGCCGGCCTGTTGCAAAATCTCCGCCTGCGTCAGGTTGGTCGTGACCTGCGGGATGTTGGCGTCCTGCACGGTCGAGCGCGCCGTCGTCACGTTGGTCTGCGTCGTCTGCAGGTTGGAGGCCGTGGCCTGCAGCTGCTGCTCGACGGCGCCGAGCTCGGCTCCGATGTTTTCGAGCTGCTGCAACGCGAACGTGACGACATTGATCGCCGCATTGGCGCCCGAGATCGTACTGACGTTCTGCGATGCCAGAGTCGTCAGCGACGAATTCGTGTTGAGGCCGATATCCTTGGCGTTTGCCGACAGCGCAAAGGTGTTGTTGGATTGCAGCGTGACGAGGCCCTGAACGGTTGCCGCGGTCGCGCCACCGCTCTTTTCGAGGGTGATTGCCGTCGTCCCCCCGGCTTTCAAGGTACCGGTGCCGGCAAATCCGGTGATCGAGATGTTCTGGCCTTGCGACTGGGTCAACACCAGCTGATTGCTGGAGTTGACGGTAGCGGTAATGCCGGTTGTGCCGGTCTCCTGGTTGATCGCTTGGACGAGCGATTGCAGGCCGCTCTGCGACACGCTCGATACTGTGGCAGAGATATTGACGCCGTTGGTCTGCCCACCCGCGGTGCCGGCGCCGTTGCCGAGAACGAACGATACCGATCCCGATGTCGCCGTAAAGGCTACGCTGGTGTTGGCGGCCGCGGTGACATTGGTGCTTGCGGTGCTCGCATTGATCGAAGAAGCGATGTCGCTGGCCGCTTCCGGAGCGGTCACAGTGATGGTTGCGGCGCCGGCCGAACCGGAGATGGCGAACGAGCCGGCGGTGAGGGCGCCGGTGCCGCCCGAGGTGATCGCGTACGAGCTGCCGGTCACGTCGCCGACCCCGCCGGTGCCCTTGCCATGGGTCGGATAGACGCCGGTCGCTGCTGCACTTGCGCTCGACTGGTTGGCGCCGAGCTGGGTGGCGACAGTGCTCGGCACCGACAGCTGGATCGTCTGGCCCTCTAACGCGCCGACCTGGAACTGCACGCCGTTCAGCGAGCCGTTGAGCAGGTTGAGGCCGCCGAACACCGTCTGCTGCGCAATCGTCGTGATTTCGGACTGCAACTCCGACACGACGGACTGCAGCGATTGCAGCTGCTGGGCGCTGTTGAGACCGTTGGCCGCCTGGTTGGCGGTCGTGCTGATCGATTGCAGGATGTTGACCTGCTGGGTGATCGCGCCGTTGGCGGTCTCCAGCAGCGAGATCGCCTGATTGGCGTTGGAAATCGCCTGGGTCACGCCGCCGAGCTGAGTCGTGAAGCCCTGCGCGGCGATATAGCCGGCCGGATTGTCGGCAGGGCTGTTGATCGCCAAACCGGAGGAGAGCTGCTGCTCCAGGGTGCTCGTGGTATTGTCCGTGTTCTGCAACGCCTGCAACGCATACAATGCATCGATGTTGGTATTTACCGATCCTGCCAGCATCATCGTTCTCCTGGCGCCGACGGAGGCTTAGCCGGCCGCCGGATTGGTTGGTCACTCGACCCGCAGCGGACGGACGAGCCTCCGGCTGCCCACCGCGCGGTTCACGCCATAAAGGACGGACGGGTTCGCATCTTGTTGCAGGATTCGTGCGCGGCTCGCCGCTCACGGCAGCCACGCCTGCAGCCATTCGTCGAGATGATCGTCGAGAAGCCAGCCGGCCAGAATCGCGGCGCGCAGCCGCTCGCCCTCGCGCCGCAGCGCGGCGCGGTCGGCGGCCCGCTCGCGGATCGCGGTGGTCCAGGCGTTGTGCCGATTGGCGACGCGCGTCACCGGCAGATCGCCCTGATAGGGCACGATGTCGGTGCACACCACCGGGTAACCGAGCACGCCGTATTCCAACAACCGCAGATTGCTCTTGGCCTCGTTGAACGGGTGGTATTCGAGGGGCGCCACCGCGAGATCGAGATCGAGCGAGGCGAGCTTTTCGGCATAGTCATAGAGCGGTACCCAGTCGTGCACCTCGGCGGCGAACCGCCGCAGATTGTCCGGGCACATGCCGAAAAACACCCAATCCACCTCCTTCGCCGTTGCCTCGACGGCACTTGCGATGACCGCCAGATCGCCGGTATGGCCGGCCGCACCGGCCCAGCCGACGCGCGGCTTGCCGTTCAGCCGCCGCTTTGGCGCAAACCCAACCCAGCGGCTCTTCTCCAGCCGGTTTGGCAGCACGACGACTTCATCACACATTCGACCGTAGGCGCGGGCCAACGGCTCGGTGCTGACGACGAGGCGATTGCATAGGGCAAGCGCCTGGCGCAGCCGCTCGCCGATATCGCGGGCGATGCTTTGGCGATGCACGCTCTTTTGCGGCAGGTTGGTGATCAGGTCGTCGAGCTCGAAGACGCGGAAGGCGCTGCTCAGCGTTTTCAGCTGCTCGATGAACGCGATCTGATGCCATTCGAGCTGGCGCTGCATGACGATGCTGTCGGGCGCCGCACGCGCCACCTCGGGCGGCGTCTGGAGGCGCATCGTCTCGTAAGAGTGCAGCCGGCCCGAGCCGAACAGCACGCGACCCGGCGCGATGATGCGGTATTCGCCGCAACCCTCGCGGTCGGCCGGATAGGCGATGACGCGCGGGCGCGGGCGAAACTCCGGGTCCCACGTCGGCGGCCCTTCGGTCTCGACCGCAAACCCCGCGCCCATCGACGAGAGGTTGCGGTTATAGGCCGGATCGAAGGCGATCTGCGGCAGCCACCGCTGAAACATCGCGACC
This sequence comes from Alphaproteobacteria bacterium, assembly GCA_030042035.1. Taxonomy (GTDB): domain Bacteria; phylum Pseudomonadota; class Alphaproteobacteria; order ATCC43930; family CGMCC-115725; genus DATARH01. Next base: position 9,276 of record JASIAN010000271.1, read on the forward strand.
CGCTCGCGCTTGAAGCGCGCCTGCGTTTCTTCCCGCGATTTGCGCTCGACGTCTGCACGCTGGCTGGCAGCCGCGTCATGGCGCAACCGGGCAAACGGCGTCCAAACCACCCGGCAGCCCGCCGCCCCGACCCGCAGACAATAGTCGATATCGTTGAAGGCGACCGCAAACGCCTCTTCGTCGAGCCCGCCCAGCGCCTCCCAGATCGCACGCCGCGTCACGAGGCAGGCCGCGGTCACGGCCGAGAACTGCTGCACGACGCGGGCGCGGCCCCAATACCCGAAACTCTGCTCCGGCTCGCCGATGTAAGGATGCTCCGCCGGCGCCCCGAACCCGATGCCGAGAACCACGCCGGCATGCTGGATGCGCCCATCGGGATAGAAGAGCTTGGCGCCGACGACGCCGATATCGGGCCGCCGTGCCAGCGACATCATCTCGCTGAGCCAATCGCCGGCGAGCGGCGCCGCGTCGTTGTTGAGCAGGCAAAGATAATCGCCGCGCGCCTCCTCGCGCACCGCCCGATTGTTCATCGCTGCGAAATTGAACTCGCCGGGGTGGCGCAATACGCGGATGCGGCTGCCGATTTCGCCAGCCTTGTCCTCGATCGTCTGTAGATAGGCGCAGGCGTCGGGATCGGTGCTGCCGTTGTCGACGACGACAATTTCATAATTTTGGTACTGCGTCATTTGCAGCACCGTCTCGACGCAGCGTTTGAGCAGCATCGGCTGATCGCGCGTCGGGACGATGATCGTGACGAGCGGCTCTGGTCCCTCGTGCCGGTAGCGCACCCGACAGAAATGCGGCTGCTCGCCCGCTTCAGCGGCCGCGGCAATGCCGAGCCGGTCGAGATGCGCCTGCACGACCTTCGGCATGTCGGCGCAGATTTCGGCGATCGGCCTCGTCGAACGGCCCGATTCGGTCGAACGGTGATACAGGATGTCGGCGATATGGCCGAAGCAGCCCGGCTCCAGCCGTTCGGCGAGCCGCAACGCGAGATCGTATTCCTCGGTGCCGTCGCGGCCCGGATCGAAGCCGCCGAGTTCGGCAAAAATCTCGCGCCGCACCGCCAAGAGACCGCCGATGTAAGGCAGGCTGCGCAACAGGTCGAGGTTGAAATCGGGCTTGAAGTGCGGCCCCGAGCGCGCGCCTTGCCGATCGATGCGGTCTTCGTCGCTGTAAACGGCGCCCCATTCGGGATGGACGAACATCGCCTCGGCGAGGCCGAACAACGCGTGCGGCGCGAGCCCGTCACCGGCATCGATGAGCGCCACCCATTCGGCAGGCGACGCCGCGAGCGCGCGGTTCAACCGCTCCGCCGGACTGCCGGCGCCACCATGCCAGATCAGCCGTTCATCGCCTGCCACCACCGGCGGCGCGGTGCCTGCGCCGGCAACGTGCAATTCCCATGCGCCGACGATCTGCGCGCGCAGCGACTGCAGCGTCCTCTCCACCCGGGCCTCGGTTCCGGGCGGCAGGATCATGCCGAGCGCCAGCTTCGGCAGCTGCGGCCACGCCGCAGCGCGCTCAGCGACCCAATCGGCGCGCGCCAGTGCGGTCGAAGCGCGGCTCGCAATCCACTGTGCATAGGCGTCGACGGCCGCGGCCGGCGCGCCGACGACCGGCCCCGGCCGCTGCTTCAGCAATTTCAATTCAGCATCCTGCCGCTGCGCCAGCGCCCGCAACTCCGCGGTCTGGTGTTCGGTGGCGCTAAGCCGCGCCGCCGCCGCCGCCGCATCGGCGGCGAGCATCGGCAGGAACAGTCGGTCGGCGCGCGCCAGCTCGGCGGCGACGGCATCGCAAACCTCGGTGCCGTCGCTCGCGCCGCATAGCGCAGCGTAGACCGCCTCGACCCATCCGGCCGCACGCCCCTGCGGTGGGCGGCCGCCTGCCCGCTGATGGCGCAGTTCGCCGGACAGATGCCGGTCGATCGCCGCCTCGACCCGCGGCCCGTCGGCCGGCCAGCCAATCGCCAGTTGCTCCGCAATCCGCGCGGCGATCGCCCGCCAGCCACCCGGCGCGATCAATTCCTCAAAACGCACGATGCTCCGCTTGTGTCCGCGGGTCGCCCGCTCGCCTTCGAGCGTGTGGCGCAGCCATAACAGCAGCGCGCGTTCTTCGCTCATGCCGTCGCGCGCAACGAGCGAGAGGGCGACCTCTGCCGGATCGCGCAGCGTCAAGACAAATCGCGGCGTGGCGCTGAGATCCTTCAGCAGCTTCAGCCACACCGGCACCAGCCGGCAGAGCCGTGGATCCTTCACCCCCCACAGCGCGGCGCCGGCAAAATCCTCCGACAGGATCGCCGCCAGCCGTTGCCGCGCTTGGCCCGCGGCCGCGCTCTGCGCAAAACCCTCCGGCAGCGGGCGGATATCGTCCCAGCCATAGTCCAAAGCCGCCATCAGCCGATGATGCGCTCCAACGATCTCCAGATGTTCCCAATAGCCGCGCGGATTGTCCGGTGACGGCGGCATCAGGCGGCGGCCGAAAGCGACGCCGAGATGGCTGAGCATGCCCGCGAGAGCCGACGTGCCGCTGCGATGCATGCCGACGACGATGAGCGCGGTCGAGCCGGCCAGCGCGGTTCCTGTCCGCTCGCGGCGGCGGGCGCCGGCCAGCGCGATGTCGTTCATCGCCGCCGTCCGGCCGCCAGGGCGATCGCCGTGCTCATGGCCCGATGACCGAGAACAGCGACAGGTTCTGGATGCGTGCGAATGCTTCCTCGGCCGCCTGCAACGCAGTGACGCCGGCGCTGTAATTGGCGATGACCTGCGGCAGGTTGGCCGATTGCGCCCCGGACAGCGCCGCCTGCGCCTGCGTCGTCTGGTTCTGGTCCTGGCTCTGCACCGCCTGGATCTGCGACAACCCGGCACCAAGCGTCGCTTCGGCCGTCAGTACCGCGGTCTGCGCCCCGGCCAGCGCGCCAATGGCACTCTGAATTTGCTGTTGCCCGGCGTCGCCCCCCGGCTGCCCCTGAACCGGGGATTGCAGCCCGGCGATCAGGTTCTGCAGCGTCTGAAACAAGCTCGCGGTCGCGCCCGGCTGCAGCGCGAAACGATCGCCGGCCGCCGGCGTGCCGGCGATCGCGACATCAAGCCCGGCGAACTTCAGGTCTGAGCCGGCGGTGTAGCTGCCCGAGGCGATAACCCCGCTCGTCGCGGCAAAGCCAGAGCTGCCGGGTGCGCCGGTGCCACTGGCGACGGTGTAGTCGAGCCCGCCGCTGCTGCCCGCCGACGTGAACGCGATCGAATATTGCGTACCGGCGCCCGCCGCCGCCGCGACCTGCGCCAGGCTTGTCACCGCCTGCACCTCTGCCGTCCCGTCGCCGCTGTTGGCAGCGTCGGCGCTCACCGCGATGCCGTTCGTGCCGCCCGACAAATTGGTGAAGATGCCCTGGCCCGAAACGGTGACGGGTGTCGATACACCCGGGGCGATCTCAAGCGCGTTGGTAGCCGCGTCGCCGATGAACGAAACGGTTCCGCCCTGCCCGACGATAAACGGCGCCGCATTGCTTTTCGATCCGGCAAAAATGTAGTTGCCTTGGCTGTCCTGCGTATTGGCGAGCTGAACCAGCTGGGTCAGCGCGCTTTGTGCCTCGACGACGAGCGACTGCCGCGTATCGCTGTCCGTCGTCACGTTGGCGCCGTTCAGCGCGATCTGGTTCAGTTGATCGATCAGGTTGTTGACCTGCTGCAAAGCGCCGAGCGCGGTCTGGATCGACTGCCCGCCGGCCGCTGCGCTCGCCGCGTCGTAGGTCAGACGGCTGATCTGTGCGGCAGTCTGGATCGCCTGCCCGGCGCCGGCCGGATCGCTCGTCGCATCGAGCATCGTCTGGCCGCTCGAGATTTCTCGGTTGAGCTGATTGACGTTGCTCTGCTGCGCCAGAATGTCGGACAGGGATCCGAGCAGGAACTCGCTGGTGCTGATCTGCATCGCCTCACGCCTGCAATGCCGTTATCAGATCGTTGAAGAGCAGCTGGGCACTGGCGATGACCTGTGCCGCGGCTTGGTAGGCCTGCTGATAGGCGACGAGGTCCGCCGCCTGCTGGTCGAGATTGACGCCGGAAATCGATTGTTGGTTCTGCTGTGCCAGCGTCAGCACACCCTGCGCCGCGTTTGCCGCCGCCTGTGCGTCTTGGCCGTAATTGCCGACCGTCGTCACCAGCGTCGCGTAGGCGTCGCCGAGGCTTTGCCCGCCGACGACGGGCTGGTTCGCCAGCGCCGCCAGCGCCGCGCTGTTGCCGTTGCTGCCGGCACCGCCGGGAGTAAGCGAAAACGTGTCGCCCGCGACCGCGGTGCCGGCCGACAGCGACACCGTCTCGGCCGCGCCGGCCGACGCGGGCGGCGAGGGAAAGGTGAGCGCGATAACGGCCCCGGCGCCCGCGCTGACCGAGCCGGAAGCCAACACGCTGCCGGCGCTGGTTTCGATGTTGAAATTGCTCGCCGAGGTGAAAACAATTTTCAAATTCTGGCCGAACGCGCTCGCCGGCACGAGGATCGCGCCCGCCGGCACGGCGCCCGAGGTGACCGGACCGCCGATGCTGGCCGTAACGTTGCCCTGGTTATTGTCGGTGATCGCGCCGCCCGTACCGA
>JASIAN010000272.1 GCA_030042035.1 Alphaproteobacteria bacterium
GCCCCTGCGCCGCCTGGCGACCAGCGCAAATTTCAGGACCCGCTCGTCACCGCCGCCGGCGAGCGGCGGGCGTGGGTCGCGCTGCGGTCACTCGATACGCTTTGGTTCAACACCGGTACGTTGTGCAATCTGACGTGCCGGCATTGCTATATCGAATCGTCGCCGAAAAACGATCGGCTCGTTTATCTCAGCGCCGCCGAGGTCGCCGAGTATCTCGACGAGATCGCGGCGCTGCGGCTCGCAACGAAACTCATCGGCTTTACCGGCGGCGAGCCCTTCATGAACCCCGAATTGCCGGCGATGCTCGACCTCGTACTGCGGCGCGGCTATCGCGCATTGGTGCTGACCAATGCGATGAAGCCGATGCACAAAACGAAGGCGGCGCTGGTTGCACTGCGGGCCTGCTTTGGCGAGCGTCTGCAGATTCGCGTCTCGGTCGACCATTATGGCCGTGCCGTGCATGAGGCGGAGCGCGGACGGCGCAGTTGGCAGCCGACACTCGACGGCCTGTTGTGGCTCGCCGCCAACGGCTTCTCGCCGTCCGTCGCCAGCCGGCGGCTGTCAGGCGAGAGTGAAGCCGAAATTCGCCGCGGCTTCACCGGTTTGTTCGCTGAGTTGGGCCTGGCGATCGATGCCGATGATCGCGGGCAGCTGACCGTGTTTCCAGAAATGGACGAGACGGCCGACGTGCCGGAAATCACCGAGGCGTGCTGGGGTATCCTCGGCAAATCGCCCGCGGATGTCATGTGTTCGAGTTCGCGCATGGTGGTGAAATTCAAGGACGCGCCGCACCCGACCGTCATCGCCTGCACGCTGCTGCCTTACGATCGACGGTTCGATCTGGGCCGCCGCCTGGCCGATGCGCTCGGGACGGTGGCGCTCAATCATCCGCATTGCGCCAGATTCTGCGTGCTCGGCGGCGGCGCGTGCAGCCGCGACTAAGAGTCTGCGCAAGGATCGACGGGCGCTGCGCGACGGTTTGTCGTTTCGGCTCGGGACAGCTTGTGGCAGGAGACCAGCGCTATGCGTCCGTTCGCCGTCATTGCCGCCATTTTGCTCGCATCCTCAGCGGTGCCGACTGCCGCCTCTGCCGACAGCCGGCCGGCCTCGACAACGCCGCTCGTCCGTCATTGGCGTGCGGCGGCCCACCATCGCGTGCGGCATGCCATGCGCCACCGGCGGTCTTCGCGATGGCCGGCCCGGGTCGCGCCCTTACCGCAGGTTCCGGTCTATTTCGCCTGGGCGATCCCGAGCCCGCTCAACCCGGGCTATGACCGCGCGATGGTGCTATTGTTGCGCAGCCCGGCGGTCAGCGGCATCTACACCGACGATCCCGGCTATCCGACAATCCCCGTCGTCGCCGGCGGCGCGTCCTATCAGCGCCAAATGGGCTGCTGCATCTTTGAGTATGACAGTACGACCGGCGAGTACGTCCAATTGTCGCAGGCCGATGCCGCGCAGATGCCGCCCCCGCCGCCGCCCGGCGGCGTGCCGGTCCCTCTGCCGATGCCGTGATGGCGCGACGCGGTGCGCGTGCGGCTCGGCCCGGCGGATAACATTTGCGACTGGCGGCGCGGCGGCGTTGCCTCCGCAAGGCGGTTTTGTTACAACCCGCCGCGCGCGACCGAGCCGCGGGGCCCGCCGGCGGCGCTGTCGCTTTTTCCGGCCGGCCGATGAAGATTCTCGCCTGCAACAGCAACCGCCCGCTTGCCGAGGCGATTTCCGCCTATCTCGGACTGCCCTTGATGCGCGCGAGCGTGCGACGCTTTTCGGACATGGAGGTGTTCACCGAGATTCACGAGAACGTACGCGGCGAGGACGTCTTTGTTATCCAGTCGACGTCGTACCCGGCGAACGACCACCTGATGGAGCTGCTGGTCGCGCTCGACGCGCTGAAGCGCGCTTCGGCGCGGCGCGTGACGGCGGTCATCCCCTATTACGGTTATGCTCGGCAGGACCGCAAATCAGGGCCGCGCACGCCGATCTCGGCGAAACTCGTCGCCAACCTGATCACCACGGCCGGCGCCGACCGGGTGTTGACGCTCGATCTTCACGCCGGGCAGATCCAGGGCTTTTTCGACATCCCGACCGACAATCTCTACGCCGAGCCGGTGCTGATCAAAGACATCCGCGACGTACACGCCGGCCGCGATCTCGTGCTCGTCTCGCCAGATGTCGGCGGCGTCTATCGCGCGCGGTCAATCGCCCGCCGGCTCGATACCGATCTGGCGATCATCGACAAGCGGCGTGAGCGGGCCGGCGTCTCGGAGGTTATGAATATCATCGGCGATGTCGCAGGGCGGCGTGCGATTCTTGTCGATGACATCATCGATAGCGCCGGGACGCTGTGCAACGCCGCTGTGGCGCTGATGGACAGCGGCGCCGACGGCGTCTATGCCTATGTCACGCATGGCGTGTTGTCGGGCGGCGCGGTGGCGCGGGTCGCCGCCTCGCCGATCAAGGAGCTGGTGCTGACCGACAGCATCGTCGCGACCGAGGCGGTGCGGGTTGCGAACAATATCCGGCAATTGACGATCGCGCCGCTGATGGCTGAAGCAATCCTGCGCATCAGCGAGGAGCGCTCGGTCTCCAGCCTGTTCGATTAACAGTCGCAGGCCAACGGCGTCAGGGCGGGTTTGATCCAACGATCTTCGGCGGCGACGCCCGCGGGTCAGCCCACAGGAGTTTAGAGGAGTCGCGAGTTCATGCCTGAAATCATCAGCCTCGAGGCCGAAAGGCGGCTGTGCGCCGGCAAGGGCGCGGCGCGCGCCGTCCGCCGCCAAGGGCGCGTGCCGGCGATTGTCTACGGTAACAACCAAGAGCCGGCGCTGATCAGCCTGGAGCCGCGCGAACTGGCGCGCGCTGTGGCGCGGCCGGCGTTTTTTGCGACGCTTGTCGATATCAGCGTCGACGGCACGACGCATCGCACGCTGCCGCGCGACGTGCAGTACGACGCGGTCAGCGACAAGCCGATCCACGCCGATTTCATGCGGGTCGGCGCCGGCGCCAACGTGACCGTGACGGTGCCCGTCACCTTCATCAACCAGGATCGCTCGCCGGGGCTGCGCCGCGGCGGCATCCTCAATATCGTGCGTCATGGCGTCGAAGTGATCTGCTCGGTCGACAACATCCCCGATCGGCTCGTCGTCGATCTCGATGGGCTCGATATCGGCGACAGCGTCCATATCGCCGCGGTCGCGATGCCGGCGGGCGCGCGGCCGGCAATCCACGAGCGCGACTTCACGATCGCCAGCATCGCCGCCTCTTCTGCGGTGCGCGAGGAGGCAGCGGCTGCCGCGGCGACCGCAGCGGCGGCGCCGGCCGCCGGCGAGGCTCCGGCCGCGGCAACCCCGACCCCCGCCGCCTGACCGACGCCAAATAGGGAGAGCGCAGATGGCCAAGATCCCGACGACGCTGCAGCCGCACATCAACACCGCGTTTCCGGCCAATGTATGCCTGGTCGGCTCGTGCCTGCCGAACGGTTTTGCCCAGATCACTCCGCGCGGCGGCACGATGGTCTACGACGACGAGCACATCGCGCTGTGGGAGCGCGGCAAAGGTTCGACCAATGCCAACCTGCAGGACGGCACGCCGCTGACCGTGTATTTCAGAAAGCCGCAATTGCGCGAAGAAGGCATCCTGCCGAAGGGCGGCATCGCCCGCTTTTACGGCCGCGCCAAAATCCATAAATCCGGGCCTATCTACGAAGAGGTGTGGCGGCGCCTTATTCAGCCGGAAAAGGACCGCGACCCGAACAAGACCGGGTTTGCCGTGCTGATCGCGGTGGAGCGCGCCGAAGACCTCGACGGCCAGGCGCTGACCCTCAAATAGCGCACCTTCACGTCAGAAACTGTTCCTTGAAGACGCGTTCTTCGAGGTTGGCTTCGCGATCGAAAAGCAGCCTCATTGCGATATCGCGGTCTTCGCAAATTTCGACCCGGACGACCTCGCGCACCTCGGTGAAATCGGCGACGGCGCTGACGGGGCGCTTGTCGCTTTCGAGGGCTTCGATCAACACGCGGGCGTTGTGCGGCAACAGCGCACCGCGCCAGCGCCGCGGGCGAAACGCACTGATCGGCGTCAGCGCCAGGATGCCGGCGCCCAGGGGGATGATCGGCCCGTGCGCCGACAGGTTGTAGGCAGTGCTGCCGACCGGGGTTGCCAGCAGGATGCCGTCGGCCATCAATTCGTCGAGCCGCACGACGCCATCGACGCTGATCCTGAGCTTCGCCGCCTGGCGGCTCTCGCGCAGCAGCGATACCTCGTTGAAGGCGATCGCGCGGCACACATCGCCGCGCTCGCACGTCGCCATCATATCAAGCGGGTGCAGTTCGACCGGCTGCGCCGCCGCGAGCCGCTCGGCGAGGCCCTCCAGCCGGTAGGGGTTCATCAGGAAGCCGACGCTGCCGCGGTGCATGCCGAAGATCGGCTTTCCGCTGCCGACAAAGCGGTGCAACGTCTCCAGCATGAAGCCGTCGCCGCCGAGCGGCACAATGATGTCGGCATCCTCAGGCTCGACCGTCCCATAACGGCGGTACAAATCATCGAGCGCCTGTTGCGCCGCCTCCGCGTCGGAGGCGACGAATGCGACGCGAGGCGCACTCGGCAGTTTGGCGGCGGCGGTCACCCGCCGGTCACGCTCATGTGACGGGCGACGGCGGGTCGCTGGTGCCGCCGGTCGATGACGAAATCGTGGCCCTTGGGTTTGCGATCGATCGCCGCGCGGATTGCCGCATCGAGCGGCGCGTCGCTTTCCGATTGCCGCAACGGCGTGCGCAGGTCGGCCGCGTCTTCCTGACCGAGGCACATATAAAGCGTGCCGGTGCAGGTCAGCCGGACGCGGTTGCAGCTCTCGCAAAAGTTGTGTGTCAATGGTGTGATGAAGCCGAGCCGGCGCCCGGTCTCGCGCACCGTCACATAGCGCGCCGGCCCGCCGGTGCGATAGTCGGTTTCGTCGAGAGTCCAGCGCCGCTGCAGCCGGGCGCGCACCAGCGACAGCGGCAGGTATTGTTCCAATCGGTTTTCGCCGCCGATATCGCCCATCGGCATGACCTCGATGATGACGAGATCGAAGCCTTCGCCGCCGGCCCAGGCGACGAGATCGTCGAATTCGTCTTCGTTGACGCCGCGCAATGCCACCGCGTTGATCTTGATTGCAAGACCGGCGCGCTTGGCGGCGGCGAGGCCTTCGAGCACCTGCTCCAGCCTGCCGCGGCGGGTGATCTCGGTGAATTTCGCCGGGTCCAGCGTATCGACCGAGACATTGACGCGCCTGACGCCGCAATCGCGAAGTTCGTCGGCGTAGCGGGCAAGCTGGCTGCCGTTGGTGGTCAGGGTCAATTCGTCGAGCGCGCCCGCCCTGAGGTGCCGGCTGAGGCCGCGAAAGAGGCTCATGATGTTGCGCCGCACCAGCGGCTCGCCGCCGGTCAGCCGCAATTTCCGGACGCCAAGACGGACAAAGGCGCTGCACACCCGGTCGAGCTCCTCCAGGGTCAGCACCTCGCGCTTCGGCAGAAACGTCATCTCTTCCGCCATGCAATAAACGCAGCGGAAGTCGCACCGGTCGGTGACCGATACGCGCAGATATGAGATCGTGCGTCCGAACGGGTCGATCATGCGCAGCTCGCTACCCTGCGAAGTCCGCGTTGTATCCGACTATATAGGACGCCCGGCCGCCGCTGTCGCCCCCGATCTCGTCATGGCTTCTCCGCCCGCGGCTCGGGCTCCGGCGGAAACCAGTCGCCGAGCACCTCTTCCTCGGTATACGCAGCGGTTTGAATTCGGGCGAGAGCGGCCTGATCCAGTTCGCCATATTCTCTCAGCGCGTTGATCGCCTTGCGCGCGGCGCGCTTCGTCTCCGTTGAGATCACCTCGACAATGCCTGTTCTGAGACTAGGGCTGTCGCCCAACAACACATCGATTTCGTTACGCGCATCATCGATTGAAGCAATCCACCCCGGCCGGGGATCCAAGGCGCACGAATTCTCAAGCTTCGGCAGGTGCTCGATAATCCGGCGAATTTGGCTGGCAAGCTCGCGCGTATCCGACCTGCCCAAGCTATCGATCTCCTCGGCAACATTCACCCAATCGATCGGCCGGTTCGTCTCGCCACGTGCGGCGGCGCGCAACGCCTCGGCCTGTTCCTTGGACCACAGAACGAAGTCCTCGTTGTAGAGCCTCTTCGCGTTCGACATCCGCCTCTCCCGCCGCACATTGCTGAAGATGGCATCGCACACCTTGCGGCGGAAGCGTGTGCTACCCATCATTCGCCGCATGGACGAATTCGTCGTCAGACCCGATCCCGACGATCCGCGGCTGACCCGGCTGGTGCGCGGCATCGACCAAGAAGGCCGGCCGATCGAGACCGCCGTCGTCATCGAGCGGCCGCTGACCTTGTTTCTCAACGGCCGCGAAATCGTCACGATGATGACGATCGGCGACCACCCGGACTATCTCGCCGTCGGCTATCTGTTGAACCAGAACATGCTGGCCGCGGACGACCGCATCGTCGCGGTCGATTACGACGCCGAGATCGACACCGTCGTTGTGCGCACCGCGCGCGAGACCGATTTCGAGGCCAAGCTGAAGAAAAAGACGCTGACCTCCGGTTGCGCTCAGGGCACGGTGTTCGGCGATCTGATGGAGAAATTCGACGAGGTGCGGCTCGACCGCGCGGCGATCCTGCGCACGTCCTGGCTCTATGCCCTGACCCGCAAGATCAACACCGCGCCGAGCCTTTACCTCGCCGCCGGTGCGATCCACGGCTGCGTGTTGTGCGAAGAAGACCGGCCGCTCCTCTACCTGGAGGATGTCGGCCGTCACAACGCGGTCGATAAGATCGCCGGCTATATGCATCTCAACGGCATTTCGCCGGACGGCAAAATCTTTTACACGACCGGCCGCCTGACCTCGGAAATGGTGATCAAGACGGTGCAGATGCGCATCCCGATCCTGATCTCGCGCTCGGGGTTTACCGCGTGGGGCGTCGAACTGGCGCGGCAAGCGGGCCTCACACTGATCGGCCGCGCCAAGGGCCGCCGCTTTGTGGCGCTGGCCGGCGAAGAGCGCATTGTGTTCGACGGCGACCCGCGCACGATTGCCGACGAGCCGGCGCGCCTCGCACGGAAGGCGAGCCTCGCCGAGGAAGACGCGGAATGAGCGGTGTTGTCGGCGTGCTGCTGGCGGGCGGGCTGTCGCGCCGCATGGGCGGCGGCGATAAAACGCTGCGCCTGCTCGGCGGGCGGCCGTTGCTGCAGCATGTCATCGACCGGATGCGGCCGCAGGTCGAAGCGCTCGTGCTCAACGCCAACGGCGATCCCGCCCGCTTTGCGGAATTCGGCCTGCCGGTTGTCGCCGACAGCGTGCCGGACTTCGCCGGGCCGCTCGCCGGCGTCCTGGCCGGCCTCGATTGGGCCGCCGCCCACCGGCCCGACTGCGCGCATGTCGCTAGCGTCGCGACCGACGCGCCGTTTCTGCCGATGAATCTCGTCGGCCGGCTGCGCGACGGCATGGAACGGGCGGGAACCGATCTCGCATGCGCTGCTTCGGGCGGCCAGCCGCACCCGGTCATCGGGTTGTGGCCGATCCGGCTGCGCGATGATCTACGCCATGCGCTGATCGCCGAAGGGGTCCGCAAGGTCGATCAATGGACCGGCCGCTACCGGCTTGCGACCGTCGATTTCTCCGCCGATCCCGTCGATCCGTTCTTCAATGCCAATCGTCCGGAAGACCTGGAACTCGCCGCCGCCCTCCTCGCCGCCGCCCCCTGAGCGCGCTCGCCCTCGCGTTCCGGTTAGAAAGTTCAGCCCACCGCGACCAGCGCCAGCAGCAGCACGAAGCCGGCGATCGCCAGCCCAGCGTGGGTGAAGACAAGAAGTTCGCTCGGCCGCCGCCGGCGCCACGCCATCCATGCCAGCCGCAGCCCGAAGAGCAGCGCCAGCGCCAGCAGCGCGGCGGCAGTCGGGCCGAACCCGGAAGTGCCCATGCCGGTATTCGGCAAGCCGCGCCACAGCGCCAGGATCAGCACAGCAAGGCCGGCGGCGCCGAGGGTCGGATGCGCGGCGATGAGCGCCGCCGGTGACCGCGGCGTCTCTCTGCCGCGCAAATAGACGACCGCAAGGGCGCTGCCCGAGGCGGCGGCGGCGCACAACAAACCGACGGCGATGCGGAGCAACCGCTAGATCGAGAACGAGTTGCCGCAGCCGCAGGACGAGGCGGCGTTCGGATTCCTGATCTGGAACGAGGCGCCCATCAGGTCCTCGACAAAATCGATCTCGGCGCCGGCGAGGAGATCGAGCGAGACCTCATCGACGACGACCGCGACGCCATCGCGCTCGAAGACCACATCCTCAGGATTCTGCTGGTCGTCGAAGCTGAGGCCGTACTGGAAGCCGGAGCAGCCGCCGCCCGACACGGCGATGCGCAGAAAGGCGCCCGCGGCCGCTTCCTGCACCTTCAATTCGGCGATACGGCGCGCCGCGCTGTCGGTGACGGTGATGCGGCGTTCCTGTGAGATCGTCGGCGCCTCGCTCATCTTTCTTCCGCTCCATCCCGCTGAGCCGGACCAATCCCTATTTAGGGATTTTCGGCTTCAACTCAAAGCCGGAGAATGCGGACAGCCATCGGAGTAACCATGATGACGTTGCGCGCCGTACCAGGCGGGCGCGACGAGGCGCCGGCGGCACCGGACGACAAGCTCGCCTGCCTCGAAGCTCTGGAGAAGAAGGTGCTGTGGCTCTCCACCTGGATGATCCACAATGCCAACCACCTGCGCCCAAGCCGCGACGGGCTGAAGGTCGGCGGCCACCAGGCCTCGTCAGCCTCGGTCGCGACGCTGATGACGGCGCTCTATCTCGACGTGCTGCGGCCGCAGGACCGGGTCGCCGTGAAGCCGCATGCTGCGCCGGTGTTCCATGCGCTGCAATATCTGCTCGGACGCCAGAGCCGCGACAAGCTCGAACGCTTTCGCGCGTTGGGTGGCGCGCAGTCCTATCCGTCGCGCACGAAGGACGGCGATATCGTCGATTTCTCGACCGGCTCCGTGGGGCTCGGCGTTGGCGTCACCTTGTTCGCGGCATTGGTGCAGGATTACGTGCGCCTGCATCGCCTGACGGACCAGCCGGCCGGCCGCATGATCGCGCTGGCGGGCGATGCCGAACTCGACGAGGGCAACATCTTCGAGGCGCTGCTTGAAGGCTGGAAGCATGACGTGCGCAACCTGTGGTGGATCATCGACTATAACCGCCAGAGCCTCGATGCCGTCGTCTCCGATCGGTTGTTCGGCCGCATCGATGCGATGTTCGAGATGTTCGGCTGGCGCGTCGTAACGCTGAAGTACGGCCGGCGGCTGCAGGCTGCCTTCGCCCGGCCAGACGGCGACCAGCTGCGCGACTGGATCGACGCCTGCCCCAATTCGCTCTATTCGGCGCTCGTCTACAAGGGCGGCGAGGGTTGGCGCGAGCATCTGCGGCGCGACCTCAACCGCTATCCCGGAATCCGCGCGATTCTCGACGAGCACGACGATGACGGGCTGGCGCAGCTGATGACGAACCTCGCCGGGCATGACATGGGGGCCGTGCTCGACGCCTTTCATGCCGTCGCCGACGACCAGCCAACGGTTTTCATCGCCTACACGATCAAGGGTTACGGCCTGCCCTTTGCCGGCCACAAAGACAACCATGCCGGCCTCATGAACAGCGAGCAGATGGCGCTGTTCCAGCGGCGCATGGGGGTGCCGGAGGGCGCCGAATGGGACAGCTTCGCCGGGCTCGACGTGCCGGCCGAGCGGCTCCGGGCATTTCTCATAGCGGTGCCCCTCGCCGCTGCGGTCGGCCGCTCGCTTGCCGCGCCGCCGGTCGCTGTGCCGGACACGCTCCTGGCGCCGCGCGGCGATGTCTTGTCGACGCAGGAGGCATTTGGTCGCATCCTCGGCACGCTCGCCGCCGACAGCAGCGAGTTGGCCTCTCGCATCGTGACGACCTCGCCGGACGTGACCGTGTCGACCAATCTCGGCGGCTGGGTCAACCGCCGCGGCCTCTTCGACCGCACCGAGCGCGCCGACATCTTCCGCGAGGAGAAGGTCGTCTCGGCGCAGCGCTGGGCGATGGCGCCGCACGGCCAGCACATCGAATTGGGCATCGCCGAGAGCAACCTGTTCCTCGAATTGGCGGCGCTCGGGCTCGCTGGTCCGCTGTTCGGCGCACCTCTCCTGCCGATCGGCACACTCTATGACCCGTTCATCAAGCGCGGCCTCGACGCGCTGAACTACGCGCTTTACCAGGATGCGCGGTTCATCCTCGTCGCGACGCCATCCGGCATCAGTCTGGCGCCCGAAGGCGGGGCGCACCAATCGATCATCGAACCGCTGATCGGTCTCGCGCAGCCCGGCCTCGTCGGTTTCGAGCCGGCCTATGCCGACGAACTTGCGGTCCTGCTGCGCTGGGCCTTCGCGGCACTCCAGCAGGCGGATGGCCATTCGGTCTATTTCCGCCTGTCGACGCGGCCGATCGCGCAGCTGCAGCGGCAGCTCGATGCCGCTACGACCGAAGCTATCATCGCCGGCGCCTATTGGCTGCGCGAACCGGCGCCGGATGCCGAGCTGGCGATCGCCTACTGCGGTGCCGTGGCGCCCGAGGCGCTCGCCGCCCACGCGGCAATCATCGAAGATCTACCGGGCGCCGGGCTCTTAGCGGTGACCTCACCCGGCCGCCTCTACAGCGATTGGCAGACCTCGCTGACGAGCGGCGTTGCGGGCACCGCCGAGCGCCTGCTGCGGCGGCTGCGCCCCGGCGCCGCGCTCGTCACGGTCGGCGACGGTCATTCAGCTATGCTGGCCTGGCTCGGCGCCGTCGCCCGCAATGACATTGTGCCGCTCGGCGTCGAGCGCTTCGGCCAGTCGGGAGACATCCCCGATCTCTACCGCGAATATGGCATCGATGCCGCCGCGATCATCGACGCCGCGGCCCGCGGCTGCCTGCGTGCCGATCAAAAAGCGTCGCACCGCTCGGCCGCCGCGACATAGGCCTCGGCGTCGGATGGCAACAGCAGCTGCTCTTCGACAAGCCCGGCCACCGCCGCCTTGACCGTTTCAACGTAGGCTCGCCGACTGCCGTAGCGCTCTTCGAGCGACTCGCGCGGATCGCCGGCCGCGAGGCGCTCGGCCCGGGTGCGGACGAACGGCATCATCGAGCCGTCGCGGTCGGCGAGCGCGTCGGGTTGGGCTCGATAGAGGTTCCAGCCGGTATAGGTCGCGAGCGGCACGGCAATGGGCGGCAGGCGGATACCGGCCACTTCGTTGCCGTCGTCATCGACCGCCGAAACGCACGTCTCGTACGATTGCTCCGAGCCGGCTTCCGGCGGGTCGATCCAATCGACGGGCGGCGTGATGCGATTGGCCCCCAGCGGGTGCGCGAAGCCGGGAACCTGCGGCAGGCGGATCGTATCCGCCGGCACGGCCGTTCCCATCGACAGCGACGGCACCCGGCTCGCCGGCGGCTCGACGCCCCGCGTCACCCATGCCTCGAGCGCGACAAACAGCGCGCGCAGCGCTGGGCTGGCGCTGACCGGGTTGCGCGGGTTGAGGCACGGGCCGGGATCGCTGTCAGCGCGCGCGCCGTGCTGCGTGCCGGCGATCAGATAAACGCGGCTGTCGCGCTGCGGAAAGAGGTCGCCGCCCCAGCCGAGGTCGCTGTGGATCAGCGCGGCGCCCTTCTGCCAATACTCGGTTGAGCTGTTCACTTCGATGACCTTCGGGGCAGCCCCGTCGGCCCTCAAGATGCCCTCCGTGCGGCCGCTGACGGGGTCGCGCGTCGCCGCCATAGCGAACGGGAACCAGTTTTCGGGATAGCGCCGATCCTCGTGCGCGGTTGCGGTGCGGCCCGGCATGCCGAAGCGGTGGTTGGCGAACACTTTGCCGGCGCCCGCAACATGGCTGATGACGCCGTCGAAGACCGGCCGCCCGGCGGCGTCATGGTTCATGCCGAGTTCGAGAAAATGCCGCAGAAACCGGCCGCTCTGCGACACGCCGAAGGCGATCGCATGACGGAACGCGCGGCCATCGGGAAGCAGCGGATCGGCTACTCTGCTGTCGTGCCGGCAGGCCGCCACGAGATCGCGCACGCTCGCAAAGCCGATGCCGAGCACCCGTGCGCCGGTCGCCTCGTACCACAACTCATAAATCGTGATCGGCTCGAATTTGCGGCCCTGCGGCAGCAGGCGGATCGTCCGCTCGTCGATGAATTCCCATTCGCCGCGCGGGATGTCGCGGCGCCGGTCGCCCTCTCGATCACGCGCGCAGAGCCGCGCGCCGGACTGCTCGAGTGCGGCGGCGGGATAGGGCAGGCGATGGATGCTGCCGTCGCCAGGCGTGCGGGTGGCGATATGGAATTCGTCGCGGATGCGGCCGGTAACCGGCCGGTCCCCTTCCAGCACGGCCGGGAAATCGCCGCCCAGCCCGCCATTGGCGCGCGCCGCGCCGGGGTCCCAGCCCGACCACAGCAGCGTATGGCCGCGCCCGAGGACGAAGCCGAGGCCGGCATCCTCACGTGTCCGCGGATCGTTGAGCCGCATCGGGTCGCCGCTCACATCGTCGAGCCGCTGCAGGATGCGCTTGTTGCCGCGGTTGGTCACATCGTAGACGAGGACGCCGCTGCCGCGGCGCAGGTCTTTCGGGCGCAGCATGTCGATGTCGGTTGCGTACTCGACGAGGCCGCCGGCATTGCGCGCCGCCTTGTCGAGATCGACAACGCCGGCATTCCCCGCCGCCGCGGGATCGAGCATTCCGCGCGCCACTCCTTTGATGCGGACATAGGCCCCCGCCGCGCCGAATTCGCAGCCCGCTGCGAAATCGGCTATGTCAGTCACGCTGATTTCGGTGATCGGCATCGGCTTCTCCTGTCGCACCGTTGTTCAGGGTTCGGTCCTGATCCCTTGCGTTTTCATAGCCATGATGATCTCGGCGGAAAACGGCACGCGGGCCTCCGTTGCCCGGCGCGAGATCAGCCGGCGCGGCGCGCGTCATGCGCCGCGTCGGCGGCGCGCCGCCAATTCGGCGAGGAAGGCCGCTTCCTCAGCCGTCGATTGCCGGCCGAGGATGCGGTTCCTGTGCGGAAAGCGGCCGAAGCGGGCGATGACCTCGGGATAGGGCATGCCGTAGCGACGGTTCTCGCCGCCGTCGCGGCTCCGCCCGGCGCGCAGCGGCGCGGTTAATTCCTCGGCGCGGCGCTGGTCGGCAAGGCTTTCGCTGTGATGCAGCGGCATATAGAAAAAGAGCCGCCAGGCGGGCGGCACGCGGGCGTCAAAGCCGCGCCCGAGCGCCCGGTCGGCGACGGCGCGCGCCTCGGCGTCGGTCGCGTAAGCGCGCGGCATGTCGCGGAAGATGTTGCGCGGGATCTGATCGAGCAGCAGCACGAGCGCCAGCGCGCTTTCGGGCGCCGCTTCCCAAGCCCCGAGCGCGCCCACGGCAGCCGCTTCGTAATCGGCGACGAACCGCCGGCCCAGCTCGTCGTCGTGCGCGGGTGTGCTGCGAAACCAGATCGGTCGATGCTCTTCGCGCTCCGGATCGCCAAGCGGGCCGAACCAGAAATCGAGGAGCGTCTGTGCCCGCTCGGGCAACGCGGCGCTCATGCCGCGATCGCCGGCTCGCCGGCCAACGTCGTGCGGCGAACGTCGCGCACCTCCGTGCGGTCGAAGCGGCGGGCGCGGTGCATCGTCGTGCGGTTGTCCCACATGACGATGTCGCCGACGCGCCATTTGTGCCGGTAGACGAACGCGGGCTGCGTCGCATGCTCGACGAGGTCGCGCAGGAACATGCGGGATTCGGGTACGGTCCAGCCGACGATCGCGCCGGCATGCGACGACAGGAACAGCGATTTGCGCCCGGTCACCGGATGGATGCGCACGAGCGGCTGGCGCACCGGCCGAAACGCGACGATCTCGTCCGCCGAGAGATCGGTGAAGCCGATCGCCGCCCGCGAATGGATGAGCGAATGCTCGCACACGAGACCCTCGACCTCGGCCTTCGCGCGCGCGTCGAGTGCGTCATGGGCGGCGCGCATGTCGGCAAATTCGGTGTCGGCGCCCCAACTCGGCACGACCCGGCCGGAAAGCAGCGAATATTTCGCCGGCACCAGGCGGAACGAGCTGTCGGAATGCCACAGCCGGTCGGCCAGCTTGAAGAACCACACGCGGTCCTCGGCCGACATGATGTTGCCGTCCTTGTCGAGGTTCGAGAAATCGATGATGCCGGGGCCGAGCCGTGTGTCCTCGCGCTTCCGGATGTGCCCGCCGCTCGTGTAGGCCTCTAGCTCGCCGAACTGCCGGGTGAAGGCGAGCTGCTCGTCATCGGTCACCCGCTGGTCGCGGAACACGAGCACCGCGTATTCATCCATGCCCGCTTCGATCGCCGCCACCTCGTCTCGGCTGAGCGGGCGGGTGCAATCGACGCCATCTACCTCGCCGGCAAACGCCGGGGTCAATGGCGTGATCGATATCACCATCAGGACCTCCTTGCCGCCCGACATTATCCGCCGGCCAGCCCGAGAAAGACGACGATCGCCCGGTCGAGCCGCAGCATATCGGCGGCGGCCAGATGGCCGATGCAGCGCCCGAGATTGGCGCGGGAGATGGTCGTGATCTTGTCCACCATCAGACGGGACGGCGCGGCAAGACCGTTGCCCGCCGCCGGATCGACCGGTAGGCGGAACAACGGCGCATCGGCGCGGTCGGTCGTGACGCCGCACACCGTGACCGATGCGGTCGCATCGAACCGGTCGTCCTGTACGATAACGACCGGGCGCGGTTTTCCGGCGTAACCGGCCCCACCGGCGGCCGTCCACACTTCGCCGCGCCGCATCTAATCCGTCCGGTCAGAGACCGCCTCAATGAACGCTTGGTCCTCAGCTTCATGCGGACTGGCGGCAACCGCCGCCGATTGGCGATGCGCTTCCGCGATGAAGGCGGGCGAACGCGTATCCGGCACCCAGATTTGGATCGGCCGCAAACCCTGCCGCCGGAGACGTTCGCGGTAGCTTCTGACCCGCTCACGGCTGTTCGTTTCGGGTGTGGAATGCGACATGGCTCCCTTCTGCGTTACATGTAACTGATGGAGACGTTGCCTGCAAGCGCGCGATTTGGCGTCGGCAGCCGAGCGCATTATGTTGCCCATCAAACCCTCATGATGGGAGCGGGCGATGGCGCATCACGACGCGAGCGGGCCGGTCATGCTGGCGCTCGGTGAGGATTACCCGGAACTGCGCCAGTCGGTGCGTAAGATTTGCGAGAAATATCCCGGCGCCTATTGGCGCGGACTGGAAGCCGAGCAGGCCTATCCGACTGCGTTCATCGACGAATTGACCAAGGCCGGCTTTCTCGCCTCGCTGATCCCCGAAGAATACGGCGGCGCGGGCCTGCCGCTGCGGGCCGCCGCTGTCATCCTTGAAGAAATCAACGCGAGCGGCTGCACGGCGAGCCAGGGCCATGCCCAGATGTACATCATGGGGACGCTGCTCAGGCACGGCAGCGAGGAGCAGAAGCAGCGTTATTTGCCAGGCATCGCCTCGGGCGAATTGAGGCTCCAGGCGTTCGGCGTCACCGAGCCGACAACCGGCTCCGATACGACAAGGCTGAAGACCCGCGCGATGCGGGCCGGCAATGGCGACCATTACCTCGTCAGCGGCCAGAAAGTATTTACGTCGCGCGCCCGCAATTCCGACCTGATGCTGCTCTTGGCCCGCACGACGCCGTTCGAAGAGGTGAAACGCCGTACCGACGGGCTCTCGGTGTTTCTTGTCGATCTGCGCGACAGCCTCGGCCACGGGCTCGAAATCCGGCCGATCGAGGCGATGATCAACCACAACACCAACGAAATCTTCTTCGACAACCTGAAGGTGCCGGCGGAAAACCTGATCGGCGAAGAGGGCAAGGGCTTTCGCTACATCCTCGACGGCATGAATGCCGAGCGCATCCTCGTCGCGCAGGAATGCATCGGCGACGGCCGCTGGCTGTTGCAGAAGGGCATCGACTACGCCAAGGAGCGCGTCGTCTTCGACAAGCCGATCGGGCAGAACCAGGGCGTGCAGTTTCCGCTGGCGCGCGCCTGGGCCGAACTCGAAGCCGCCGACATGATCTGCCGCCGCGCCGCCGCGCTGTTCGACGCCGGACTGGAATGCGGCGCCGACGCCAACATGGCGAAGCTCCTCGCGTCGGAAGCGACGTGGCATGCCGCCGATGCGACGTTCCAGACCTATGGCGGCTTTGCGTTCGCCAAGGAATACGACATCGAGCGCAAATGGCGCGAAGTGCGCATCTACCAGACCGCGCCGATCTCGACCAACCTGATCCTCGCCTATATCGGGCAGCACGTTCTGGGCCTGCCGCGCTCGTATTGAAGCCGAAGCCGGCTGCAGCACTTCGTGGACGCGGCGGCCGCAGGCGGTAGAGTGGGCCGATGCAAGCGGATGTCGTTGTGCTCGGGGCTGGCATGGTCGGCGTTTCGGTTGCCGCGCATCTACAGCAGCGCGGCCGGGCGGTCGTGCTGTTGGACCGGCGCGGTCCCGGCGAAGAAGCCTCCTTCGGCAATGGCGGCCTCGTGCAGCGCGAGGCGGTCGTGCCGTACCCGTTTCCGCGCGCGCTCGGCGAAATCTGGCGCGTCGCGCAGAACCGCTCGGTCGATGTCCATTACGACGCCTCGGCGCTGCCTGCCTTCGCGCGAGCGCTGTTTGCCTATTGGAAGAACTCGGCGCCGGCGCGCCATCGTGCGATCGCGCGGCATTACAGCACGCTGATCGCGACCGCGACGCGCGAGCATGAGAGCCTCGCCAGCGCAGCGGGCGCCAGCGCGCTGCTGCGGCCGGTCGGCTATATCAGGGCTTACGAAGACCCTGCCGCATTCGCGGCGGAAGTCGCGCGGGCCGAGGGCATCAGGCGCGAATTCGGCGTTAATTTCGTCGCGCTCGACGGCGCCGCATTGGGCGAGATGGAGCCGCACCTGCGCGCCGGGTTTGCCGGCGCGCTGCACTGGACGGATCCCTACGCGGTCAATGATCCGCACGCGCTGACGCTCAGCTATGCTCGGCTGTTCGAGCGGCTCGGCGGGCATATCGCGCGCGGCGATGCGATGACGCTCGTCCGCGCCGGCGCCGGCTGGCGGGTCGCTGCTGCCGACGGCACGACGATCGAAGCGGCCGAGGCGGTCGTCGCGCTCGGCATCGCGTCCGACCGCCTGACGCGGCGCTTTGGCTATGCGCCGCCGTTGTTCGGCAAACGCGGCTACCACCTGCACTTCAAGCCGCAGGGCAATGCCGGGCTGACGCGGCCGCTTGTCTCAAACGGTTTTTTGTTGGCGCCGATGCGCGCCGGCATCCGGCTGACGACCGGCGTCGAATTCGCCCGTCCCGGCGCGGCGCCGACCCCGGTGCAGCTGCGCCGCGCCGAGCCGATCGCGCGCACCCTGTTGCCGCTCGGCGATGCGGTCGAAAGCGCGCCGTGGATGGGCATCCGGCCCTGCACCCCTGACATGCTGCCGATCATCGGGCCCGCGCCGTCAGAGCCGCATCTGTGGCTGGCCTTCGGCCACGCCCATCAGGGCTTCACGCTCGGCCCGACAACGGGCCGCCTGCTCGCCGAGATGATGACGGGCGAGGCGCCGTTCGTCGATCCGCTGCCGTTTCGCGCCGCGCGGTTCGCCTGACCGTCAGGACCGCGCCGGCAGGCTGCGCAGGAACTCGATCATCGCGGCGTTGACCTCGGCGGCGCGTTCCTGCTGGGTCCAGTGCCCGCAGCCGGGCAGCATGATCGTCCGGCGCAGCTGCGGCACGAAGCGCGTCAGGTTCGGGATCAGCTGGTCCATGCCGGGAAACTTGACAACCGGGTCGCGGTCGCCGGCGATGTAGAGCGCCGGCACGCCGACCGGCACGCCATCGAACGCCGCCAGCAGCTCCCAATTGCGGTCGATGTTGCGATACCAGTTGAGGCCGCCGCGAAATCCGGTGCGGGCGAATTGGGCGGCATAGAAATCGACGTCCGCCGCGGTGAGCCAGCCGGGCAGCAACGGCGGATCGCGCCGGTTCGACAAAAACCCGCCGTTGCGCGGCACCATGCCGACGGCGCGGCCGGCTCCTGCGTCCATCGCGCCGCGCGCCGCATCACCCGAAACGCCGCACAGCACGGCGCGCATCGCGCGCCCAACATCGCGCTCGAATTCGGCTTCGGCAACGCCGGGCTGCTGGAAATAGAGCTGATAGAATACGGCATCTTCGGACTGTGGCATGACGCTGGTCGGCCGCGCCGGGCGGCGCGGCGCATAGGGAACGCTTAACCCAATGACAGCCGGAAAGCGGTCGGGCCGCAGCCGCGCGGCAAGCCAGGCGACCGGCGCGCCCCAATCGTGGCCGGCAATGACGGCGCGCTCCTCGCCGAGCGCATCGAGCAGGCCGACCATGTCGCCGAGGAGGTGCAGCAGCGTGTATTTGTCGATGTCCGGCGGCGCCTCGGTTTCGCCGTAGCCGCGCATGTCGGGCGCGACGGCATGAAAGCCGGCCGCCGCCAGCGCCGCGAGCTGATGGCGCCACGAGTACCACAATTCCGGGAAACCATGGCACAGCAGCACCGTCGGGCCCGATCCTTGCTCGGCGATATGCATGCGGATGCCGTTGGTCTCGATCGTGCGATGCGTCACGTGGTCGGCCATAACCGCCTCCGGTGAATGGTGCAGGGGTGGAGCATGCCACGCCGGCCGCGGGCGCACGAGGGCGTGCAGTCGCATTGCATCGCGGCCGCCGTGCCCCCATCTTCGCGGCATTCGTCTGTCTGCCGGATGACCGCCGTGAGCCAACCGCTTCTGCCGCCGCTCGCCCCGTTTCCAACGACGAGGCTGCGCCGCAACCGGCGCGATCCTTGGTCGCGCCGGCTCGTCGCCGAGCATACGCTGACCGCCGGCGATCTGATCTGGCCGGTGTTTGTGCACGACGAAGACGGCCGCGCCACCGTGTCGTCGATGCCCGACGCCTTCCGGCTGTCGATCGCGGCGCTCATCGATGCGGCGGGCGAAGCGGCCGCCCTTGGTATCCCGACGGTCGCGGTGTTTCCGGCAATCGCTCCGGCGCTGAAGGACTCCGAGGGCCGCGAGGCGATCAACCCCGACAATCTCGTGTGCCGCGCGGTGCGTGCGCTGAAGGAGGCACTGCCGGGGCTCGGCGTTCTGTGCGACGTGGCGCTCGATCCGTTCACGTCGCACGGGCATGACGGCGTCATCCGCGACGGCTATGTCGCCAACGACGAGACCGTCGCGCTGTTGCAGCGTCAGGCGATCGTGCAGGCAGAAGCCGGCTGTGACATCATCGCGCCGTCGGACATGATGGACGGGCGGGTCGGCGCGGTGCGCCGGGCGCTCGACGAACGGGGCTACGACCGGGTGCGCATCATGTCGTACGCGGCGAAATATGCCTCGTGCTTTTTCGCGCCGTTCCGTGACGCGGTCGGTTCGGCGACGGC